>CAVGEJ010000253.1:0-2085 GCA_963628215.1 Eubacterium sp. CAG:180 | reverse complement strand
GCACGGTGGTGTGAGAGGTCGGCTGCTCACCTAATGGGTAGCCTCCTACTCGATTCCTGTAACTTTCCTACAATCAAAATCTGTACAATGTAAAAATAGAATCAAAAATCCAATTGGGTTAAGGCATCACCCCAAGGTCTTTCCTTTCCCCTTGACAATCTGCCGTTAACGTGATATAATGGAGAAAAGGAACGGAGGAAAGACATGAAACGAATGCTGATTGTTTTGCTCGCAGGCGCACTCCTGTGCTTCGCGGGCTGTACAGGAAACGGGGGAGACGGGGAGAACTCCCGCTCTACCGATGCGAAAACCGAACAAACCGCCGATGCCGTAACCGACGCCGAGCCGACGGGAACGCGCGACGATTATACAAAAAGGTATTGAGATGCAGACGATTCTTTTGGTAGAGGACGACCCCGAAATCACCCGTACTCTGGGGGACTTTCTGCGCTCCGAAGGCTTCGCCGTCACGGCGGCGGACGGACAGCGCGCGGCGCTCGATTGCATGGCGCGCGGCAGATTCGATCTGGTTCTGCTTGATATCTCCCTGCGCGACGGCAACGGCTATGCCGTTTGCAACGAACTGAAAAAGCGGAAGAACCCGCCGCCCGTTATCTTCCTCACTGCCTCGGGCGACGAGGGAAGCATCGTGACCGGCTTTGACCTCGGCGCGGACGACTACATTCCGAAGCCCTTCAAACCGCGCGAACTGATCTCGCGCATCAAAAACGCCCTGCGGCGATGCGGAAACCGGAATCTTTTGGAGGTCGGCAACCTCGAAATCAATGCGGACAGCGGAACGGTCACTAAAAACGGCGCGGAACTGGCGCTCTCGGCGCTGGAGTATCGCCTCCTGTTGCTGTTGGTCTCCAACCGCGGGCGGCTGATGACGCGCGAAAAGCTGTTGGAGGACATCTGGGACGTGGCGGGAGATTTCGTCAACGACAACACGCTGACGGTCTACATCAAGCGCATCCGCGAAAAGGTGGAGGACGACCCCGCAAACCCGACGGTCATCCGCACGGTGCGCGGGCTCGGGTATCGGGTGGACTGAGATGAATCTTTGGAAAGACCGTGAAGTGCGGCGGGTAGCGCTGATTGCGGCGCTTCTGACCGTCGCGTTTTCCTGCGCGATGTTCGCGTTCTCCCCGTGGGCGGCGCTGATTGCCTTCTGCGCATGCGCAGCGCTTTTTGCGACCTTCGCCGTGTTTACCGCGCGGCGCTACCGCCGGATTGCGGAGTTGTCGGAATCGTTGGATCGCATTCTGCACGGCGCGGACAGCGTGGAGATTTGCGACGCGGCGGAGGGGGAGTTGTCGATTCTCTCCAGTGAAGTGCGGAAAATGACGGTTCGCTTGCGGGAGCAGGCGGACTATCTCTCGCGCGACCGTGTGCGGATGAGCGACGCGCTGGCGGACATCTCCCACCAACTCCGCACGCCGCTGACCTCGATGAACCTGACGATCTCCCTCCTCTCCAAGAGCGACCTGACGGCGGAGGAGCGAACGCGCCTGATGTTTGAATTGAAACAGCGGCTCGCGCGGATCGACTGGCTTGTAGAAACGCTTCTGAAGCTTTCGAAGATCGATGCGGGGACGGTGGCGTTCCGCCGCGACACGGTTCGTGCGGCGGATCTGTTGCGCGCGGCGTTAGCGCCCTTAGAGGTTGCGATGGAGTTGCGCGGGCAGGCGCTGTCGGTCACGGTTGGCGACGAGACCTTCACAGGTGACCTTGCGTGGAGCGCGGAGGCGGTCGGGAATTTGTTGAAGAACTGTTCCGAGCACACGCCGGCGGGCGGTGAGATTTCGGTCACAGTGCGCGAGACAGCGCTCTTCTGCGAGATTCTGATTCACGACAGCGGCAGTGGTTTTGCAAAGGATGAAATCCCGCATCTGTTCGACCGCTTTTACCGCGGCTCGAATGCAAGCCCCGAAAGCGTTGGAATCGGTCTCTCCTTAGCGCGGACGGTCATAGCCGCCCAGAACGGAACGCTTTCCGCCTCAAACGCCCCTTCCGGCGGCGCGCTCTTCACCGTCCGCTTCTACAAAGGCGTAGTATAGGGGGACGCGGGGGATGCGGGGGATG
>CAVGEJ010000252.1:0-2091 GCA_963628215.1 Eubacterium sp. CAG:180 | reverse complement strand
GTAGGGAGACCCCTCCGAAAGGGGTCTCCCTGCGCCTCCAAGGTCTTTCCCTTTCCCTTATATATCCAAATTCTCTGCGAACTTTGCGTTTTGCTCGATGAATTGGCGGCGGGGGTCAACCTTGTCGCCCATCAGGAGCGAGAACATCTCGTCGCAGGCGATCGCGTCCTCGATCGTCACGCGCAGAATCGTCCGGTAGGCAGGGTCCATCGTCGTCTCCCACAACTGCTCGGGGTCCATCTCACCAAGACCCTTGTAGCGGTCGGCTTCAATGTTCGTCCCGCCCATCTCGGCAATGATTTTGTCGCGCTCCTCGTCCGAGAAGGCGTAGCGCTCGTTGCCGTACTTCGCACCCTTGCGGTAGATCTTGTAAAGCGGCGGCTGGGCAAAGTAAACGTGCCCGTCCTCAATCAGCTTCCGCATGTGGCGGAAGAAGAAGGTCAGAAGCAGAATCCGGATGTGCGAACCGTCGACATCGGCATCCGCCATGATGATGATCTTCCCGTACCGCAGCTTCGCGGGGTCGAACTCGTCCCCGATGCCGCAACCGAGCGTCTGAATGATCGGAATCAGCGACTGGTTCGCGTACACCTTGTCAAGCCGCGTCTTTTCCACGTTCAGAACCTTGCCGCGCAGAGGCAGGATCGCCTGAAACCGCGAGTTTCTCCCCTGCTTCGCCGAACCGCCTGCGGAATCTCCCTCCACCAGATACAGCTCGGTGAATTCCGCGTTCTTCTCCTGACAGTCCGCCAACTTGCCCGGCAGGGAGTTGCCGCCCAGAAGCCCTTTGCGCCGCGTTGCCTCGCGTGCCTTCCGCGCCGCTTCCCGCGCACGGTACGCCGCGAGCGCCTTGTCCAGAATCGCGCGACCCACTTCGGGGTGCTCTTCCAGATACTCCGCCAGTTTATCGGTTACAAGGTTGTAGACAAACGTCCGCATCTCGCTGTTTCCGAGTTTTCCCTTCGTCTGTCCCTCGAACTGCGCCTCGGTCAGCTTGACCGACACGATTGCCGTCAGACCCTCGCGCACGTCCTCGCCCGAGAGGTTCTTGTCCGAATCCTTGAGAATGCCGTACTTTCTGCCGTAGTCGTTGAACACCTTGTTCAGCGCGGTTTTGAAGCCGATTTCGTGCGTTCCGCCCTCCACGGTGTTGATGTTGTTCGCAAAGGTCAGCACCGCCTCGTTGTAGCTGTCGTTGTACTGCATTGCGACCTCCGCCACGCAGTCCTCCTTCTCGGCGCGCATATAAATGACCTCGGGGTGGATCACCTCGCAGTGCTTCTGCTCGTTGATATGCTCCACGAAAGACCGGATGCCGCCCTCGTACATGAGGTCGTCCTCGCGGTACGTTCCGTCCTCGAGCGGCGCACGTTCGTCGCGCAGGGAGATATTGACCCCCGCGTTGAGGAACGCCTGCTCGCGCAGTCTCTTCAAAAGGGTTTCGTAGTCGAAGGTGGTTTCCTCGAAAATCTGCGCGTCGGGCTTGAAGCGGACGTACAGACCGTGCTTCTCGGTCGGTCCTTCGTCCTTGAATTTCCGCGCCACCACGCCGCGCTCGAAGCGCTCGGTATACCGCTCGCCGTCGTGGCAGTTGTCGATTTCGACCCACTCCGACAGCGCGTTCACGACCGACGCGCCCACGCCGTGCAGACCGCCCGAGAATTTATACCCGTCGCCGCCGAATTTACCGCCCGCATGCAGGACGGTATACACGACCTCCAACGTCGGGATGCCCATTTTCGGGTGGATGCCGCTCGGGATGCCTCGCCCGTCATCCTGCACCGAACAGCTGCCGTCCGGCAGGAGGGTAACCTCGATCCGCTTACATCTCCCCGCCAGTGCTTCGTCGATGGAGTTATCGACGATTTCGTACACAAGGTGGTGCAATCCTCTGATCGAGGTTGACCCGATGTACATACCCGGTCTCTTCCGGACTGCCTCCAGTCCCTCCAAAACCTGAATCTGCGTCTCGTCATACGCGTGGGGGATGTGCTTCTGCTGATTGTTTTCTTCCATAGCGTTTCCTTTCTGGTGGGAAGACCTTGGGACTCTGTCCCAAACCCTGCTTAGGGGACTTCTTAAGGAGAAGTC
>CAVGEJ010000251.1:0-2117 GCA_963628215.1 Eubacterium sp. CAG:180 | reverse complement strand
CTTGCAGTTTTCATACAAGGGGTTCTGCTGTATCATGATTGTCCGATTCCCAAAGCTGTTTGATAATGCCGCCAAGCGCCTTAATGATCGGCACGCTGACCGCATTTCCCGCCATCTCAAATAACCGCACATCGGTCAACCCTGTGGCTTGGGCTTTATAAAACTGTTCGTCTGTGAAGCCCTGCAGCCGCCAACATTCGATTGGCAGAAGTCTCCGTATGCGATCTCCGGCATCAAGTCCCGTCAAGTCCTGCGGAAGTGTTGTCGGTACTGTTTTCCCGTTTGCTTTCACCAACACACCCGAATGCTCCCCGCGGTGATGACTGATTCCGGAATTCTGCCGTGCGATAATACAGCGGGCAAGTGCGGTCAGTTTCGGCTGTGAGTTCATATCTATGAAGCAAAACGATTGCCCTGAAAGAAATTGTTGACTGAATTCCGTCTGCCCCATTGTTTGCGGATTCGCATCCGTAAAAGCAAGCAGGACACCGTCGCATTTTTCTCGGAGTGTACAAAGCATCAGAATTCTCCTGCGGGATTGCGGGATGCCGAAGTTCGCGCTTTGCAAAACCTGCCATGCGACATCGTAGCCGAGTTCGGACAGCGTGTTCAGAATTGCCGCAAAGGTTTGCCCGTTGTCATGGGAAAGCAGTCCTACGACATTTTCGAGCAGCAGATAGGTCGGGCGCTTCTCTTTTGCAATGCGGGCAATTTCAAAGAACAGTGTCCCGCGGGCATCCTCAAATCCGCCGCGTTGACCCGCAACCGAAAAACTCTGACAGGGAAAGCCGCCGCAGATCAGGTCAATGTCCGGTATCTCTGCGGGGGTGATTGTGCGGACATCCTCCCAACACTTCTCCCCTGCCGTATCGTACATTGCCTCATATGCCCGCCTGACATACGGGTTGATTTCGCAGTACCCGACAGGCACAAAGAAATCGCCGAAATGGGAAAGCCCCGAACGAAAGCCTCCGATCCCCGCGAACAAATCCAAATATTCAATTGCCATCTTGCGTCGTGTGCCTTACGCCTCCCCAATCTTCATCTCCCCGCGCGAAAGCAGGATTGCCTGAAAGATGAGGTTCAGCACCCACGGGCGAATGATGTCCCGCTCGGCGAGTTCCGCAAGTCCGACCATCGGCTCGCCCGTCAACAGTTCCTTTGCGGAACGGAACAGTGCGTATGCGTCCGGCTGAATGCCGCAGAGGTGGACGGCGGATAGATCAGCCTTGCCGTCCCGGAACGCGCCGCGCACCTGCTTCCATAAGATCTTGTCTGCGGTCAAAAGATACACCGCGGCAAGATGGTGTGCGGACGGTCGGTGTCTCTGCCGCCTGATGTAGTTCTGAAAAATCTGCCTGTGCTTCTCCCCTCGAAATTCCATTGTATTTCCTCCTTTATTTTTATTATTAGTGTTCGCTACTGCATCTGCATCCCGGAATCATGCCCCTGCGATTCTTCCTGCTCCATGTCACGCTCCACCTCTTGCGCATCCCGAATCGCCTGCTTTGCCCAATCCGGAATGTATTCATTCTTGAGGATACCGGCAAAATCCGTGCGGTACAAAAAAGACCGCTCGCCGTCATTCAGGAATGTGCCGAAAACCTTTGTCCCCAATGCCCTCGGATAGCAACCGTTTCCGCTCTGCGCAAGGAACAACTGGTTGTCCGAAGTTTTATACGGATCCTTCAGCACGCTTGGGTCGACAACCAAAACACGCCCGATCAGGTTCTGACCGAGATGACTTTCTATTTGCTCCGGTTTCCAAAGGTGGAGATCGTCCCATGCCTTGCGGACCTCATCCACCAACTCGTTTACGATTGCGGGATGGGAAGTGACGCAGAACTCCGAATTGTGGGAGTCCGGCGGAATGCGGAAGGTCTTTGCCCACTCCTTGTTGGCTCTCGAATATCGCCCGTCCGTATTTCCCTCCCCGACCGTATTTGCCAACACCCACATCACGCGATCAAAGCCGTATGCATCCAAAATTGTTTGAAGGCAACCATCCGACAAATGCATTCCGTCAAAATTTTCTGCTATCGTCTTTCGGATGAATTCCGCACACGCCCGATTTGCGCGGTAACTCGCCACCCATAAATCCTTTTCCCGACTCCCCG
>CAVGEJ010000250.1:0-2267 GCA_963628215.1 Eubacterium sp. CAG:180 | reverse complement strand
TTAAAGTTCTTGAAAGTCTTGAAAACTTCTTTCAAGAAGTTTTCAAGTAGGGTTCTGGGCAAAGCCCCGAGGCCTTCCTTCGCCATTTTTGACTTTTTTGGGGGGAGTTCGATAGAAATTTCCCAAAGGCACTTGTTTTTTTTTGCCTTATGCATTATAATATAAAGATGGAGACAGAAAGAATAACGACCCCGCGCAGAGCAGTGGTGCGGGAGCGATGAGGAGGATTTCTGCATGAAAATTTTGGTTATCAACGCCGGTAGTTCGTCCATCAAGTATCAGCTGATCGATATGGAGACCGAACAGGTGCTGGCAAAGGGAATTTGCGACCGTATCGGAATCGCGGGCGGCAACTTCAAGCATAAGGTCGAGGGCAGAGAGGACTATAAACTCGACGTGCAGATGAAGAACCACGCCGAGGCGGTTCAACTGGTTCTGGACACGTTGGTTTCTCCCGAGCATGGCGTTATCAAGTCGCTGTCCGAGATTTCGGCAGTCGGACACCGCGTCCTGCACGGCGGGGAGAAGTTCTCCGGCTCGGTGGTCATCGACGAAAAGGTTATCGCAACCATCGAGGAATGCTGCGAACTCGGACCGCTCCATAACCCCCATAACCTCACGGGTATCCGCGCGTGCGAAAAGCTGATGCCGGGTGTGCCGCAGGTCGCGGTCTTTGACACGGGATTCCATCAGACCATGCCCGATTACGCGTATCTTTACGCGCTTCCTTACGAATACTATGAGAAGTACCACATCCGCCGCTACGGCTTCCACGGCACCAGTCACCGCTACGTCAGCATGCGCGCGGCGGAAATGCTTGGCAAGAAGCCCGTAGAGTTGCGGATCGTGACCTGCCACCTCGGAAACGGCTCGTCCATTGCCGCAGTGAAGAACGGCAAGTGCTACGACACCACCATGGGGCTGACCCCGCTTGAGGGCATTCTCATGGGTACGCGGTGCGGCTCGATCGACCCCGCGATTGTTCCGCTCCTGATGAAGAAGGAGAACCTTACGCCCGACGAGATCGACACGATCATGAACAAGAAGTCGGGTATCCTCGGTCTGACGGGCGGCGTGACGAGCGACAACCGCGACATTGAAGAGGGAGCGCGCAACGGCAACAAGCGCTATCAGCTGATTGAGGCAATGCTCGTCCATCAGCTGACCAAGTACATCGGCGGCTATGCCGCGGCGATGGGCGGCGTGGACGCGATCGTATTCGCGGGCGGCATTGGCGAGAACAACCCGCACTACCGCAGCCGCGTGGCGGACAACCTCGCGTTCCTCGGCGTGAAGATTGACGAGGAGACGAACCAGAAGGCGAAGCGCACCTCGGTGGAATACGACATTTCCGCGCCCGACGCGCGCGTGAAGATGCTGGTCATTCCGACCAACGAGGAACTGATGATTGCAAAAGACACCGAGGAACTGACCCGCGGGCTGTGCAAATAAGTAAAGTAAAAATTTAATTCCGAAAAGGAGCAATTTATCATGACGGTGGAAGAAATCAAACAAGAAATCTGCGAGGTCGGACACAGACTGTACGACCACGGCTTTGTTGCCGCAAACGACGGCAATATTTCGGTCAAGGTTGGATCGAACGAGTACTACTGCACTCCCACGGGTGTTTCCAAGGGCTCTCTCACGTCCGATATGATTATCAAGATCGACGGCGAGGGCAACAAACTGGAGGGCAAGCTGAACCCCTCTTCGGAGATCAAGATGCACCTGCGCGTTTACCGCGAGCGCCCCGACGTCAATGCGGTTGTACACGCGCACCCGCCTGTGGCGACCGCTTTCACGGTTGCGGGCATTCCGTTGGATCGCTACATTCTGCCCGAAGCGGTTCTGACGATCGGTGACATTCCGACCTGCGCTTACGGCACGCCTTCGACGATGGAGATTCCCGATTCGCTGATGCCCTACATTCAGGAGCACGACGCGTTCATGCTGAAGAATCACGGCGCGCTGACGGTTGGCAACACGCTGACCCGCGCGATGTTCACGATGGAAGAGGTGGAATTCAACGCGAACATCATGAAGATGGCGATGGAGCTTGGCAAGATTGAAGAGATCCCTGCTGACCAGATGGTCAAGCTGATGGATCTGCGCGTGAAGATGGGCTTCCCGGGCAAGCATCCGGGCTACAAGTCCGCCGAAGAGCGCGCCAAAGCCGACCCGAACAGCACGCTTAATACGATGAAGTAAGGAAGAAGACCTTGGAGGCGCAGGAACCCCTCTTTCGGAGAGGGGTTCCTACCCTCCAA
>CAVGEJ010000249.1:0-2288 GCA_963628215.1 Eubacterium sp. CAG:180 | reverse complement strand
CGCCTCACGACGGACGCCCTTGCCCTCTGCTAACAGTTCCTACTGCCATGCCTGTAGTGGACTTTCACCACCATGTTGTATCGCATGCCGAGCGCACTAAAAAGAGAGTGCCTACCCAATCGGTCAGGCACTCTTCTCTGTTCCCCCGCCATGTTCGCACGATACGATATGCGTTGAAAGTTCTTGAAGGGGGGTGGGGATGACGGTTGCTTACAATTGCAACCGTCATCCCCAACGCATCCCCGCCCCCCACGTCAGTGGACAAGGACGGGCATCGAGACCAGCATATTTTCGAGGAAAATGCCGTAGCCCGAGGTCGGATCATTGATGAGAACATGCGTCACAGCGCCAACCAACTTCCCATCCTGAATAATCGGAGAGCCGGACATTCCCTGCACAATCCCGCCTGATGCCGCCAGAAGCGCGGGGTCGGTGATCTTCACGCTGAAGCACTTCGAGCCGGTCGCGGAACGGTCAATGTTGGAAAGTTCCACACGGTAGCGCCCGATCTTGTTGCTGTCCAACGTGCAGAAGATCTCCGCGCTCCCCTCTTTCACATCATTCCGCAAACCGACGGGAAGCGCCTCGGTCGGCGCTTGCGGCGGGTCGCTGAATACGCCCCAGACGCCGCACCCCGAGTTGCCGAGCAACGCGCCCGACTTGCCCGGGTTGAAATACCCCTTCAACTCGCCCGGCGCTCCGACCGCACCCTTGACCACCGAACTGATGGTCACATCCGAGACCGTCCCGCGCCGCATGGCAATCAACTCGCCCGAGTCCGCGTCGCAGATTCCGTGCCCCAACCCCGCAAACGCGCCCGTTTCGGGGATGATGAAGGTCACAGTCCCGATCCCAGCCCCGCTGTCGCGCACCCAGATGCCCGTTTTGTAGCGGGATTCCGCCGCGCACCAGACAGGAGTCAGACGAACCTCAATCTCCGAACCGTTCCGACGGCAGAGCAAAACCAACTCCCGCCCGTCGCAATGCTCGATCTTCTCGGTCAAAGCTGAAGCGCCGCCAATCGGCTCGCCGCCAACCTTCAGGATCACGTCCCGCAGCTTCAAACCCGCGCTCGCCGCAGGATTGACCTTCTTTCCGTTCTGTTCAAAATCGCAAAAGCCAACCACCGTGACCCCCTCGGTAAGAAACCGCACGCCAAACGGCATTCCGCCGGGCAAAAGGGTCAGGTCGCCCAACTCGTCCGCATTGATGCAAGCGAGCGGATCAGCAGTCCCCGCCGAAACGCAAACGGCGCAAGGGACTGATCTGCGGGAGGCGGCTGTCCCAAAAGCCATCACGGCGGGTTGACTGTACATTTCATATCCTTCCTGCGGTGCTCCCTGCCACGCGCCCGCAGGGACGCAGGAAAGCAACGCGCCCACCGAAAGGAGCAGGCACCACAGGAGCTTCCGAATCACTTTTTTCATTCCGATCACATTCCTTTTCTGAGGCACACCGCGCTCTCACGGCTCACGCCCTGTTTGCGGCAGGCGAACCGGGCGCGGGTCGCTTCGTAACCGAGCCTTCGCACAGCTTGCTTGCCGATACTTAATCTGCACCGTTTGCGCGCCTTTCATGACTAACAATTTGTATGCGAAAATCCATTTTTTCCGAAGCGCGCGACCGAAAGCGAACGGAATCCGTGCAGTTATTGTTTCCGTAATCCGCCAAAGCATACACGGAAAGCAAGAAGCGGAAAAAAATACAAAAAAGCGGCGCCGTCCAACCGAACGACACCGCTCCCGTCAGCACCCCGCCGACTGCCCGCCCGCAGTTGCGATGGACTGCAGCATAGAGCCTGTGCGGTAAAGGATTTTTTCAGCCTTTTTGGATAACCGCCAAAACTTCATCTGCCGACTGTTCCAGATCGCGGCAGCCCCCGCGCCAAGGATCGCCAGACCGCCCGTAGTTCCGAGGATCGCCCATAACAGCTTCTGATTTTTCATAAAACGCCTCCGAAAAAGAAAAATTTCCACCAACAGTATGCGCACAAACGCGGCGCATATGTATCGCCCCCGCGTTTTTTTGCCGGATGATCGCAACCGCAACCGCAATAACGGCATTTCACGAAAAAAACAAGGCAAAAAGTGAAGAAAAGGGGTTGACAAACGGAGAAAAAAGTGGTATAATATTAGAGTGCCGAAAAAGAGGCAACATCTGGGTGTGGCGCAGTTGGTAGCGCGCTACCTTGGGGTGGTAGAGGCCGCACGTTCAAGTCGTGTCACTCAGACCAAAAAACGGAGATCGTAAGATCTCCGTTTTTCTTTGTTTTTCGCCGTTTTTCTCTC
>CAVGEJ010000248.1:0-2310 GCA_963628215.1 Eubacterium sp. CAG:180 | reverse complement strand
CTTGCAGTTTTCATACAAGGGGTTCTGCTGTATCATGATTGTCCGATTCCCAAAGTTGTTTGATGACACCGCCAAGCGCCGTAATGATCGGCACGCTGACCGCATTTCCCGCCATCTCAAATAACCGCATATCGGTCAGTCCGGTGGCTTTGGCTTTGTAGAACTGTTCGTCGGTGAAACCCTGCAACCGCCAACATTCGATTGGCAGAAGCCGCCGTATGCGATCTCCGGCATCAAGTCCCGTCAAGTCCTGCGGGAGGGGTGTCGGTACTGTTTTTCCGTTTGCTTTCACCAACACACCCGAATGCTCCCCGCGGTGATGGCTGATTCCCGAATTCTGCCGTGCGATAATACAGCGGGCAAGTGCGGTCAGCTTCGGCTGTGGGTTCATGTCTATAAAGCAGACATTTTGCGCATAAGCGGGTAGGATTGTCGTAGCGGACGGTATTCCTTTTTCCTGCGGCATGGTCTGCGAGTTCGCATCCGTAAAAGCAAGCAGGACACCGTCGCATTTTTCTCGGAGTGTACAAAGCATCAGAATCCGTCTGCGGGATTGCGGGATTCCGAAGTTCGCGCTTTGCAAGACCTGCCATGCGACATCGTAACCAAGCTCGGACAGGGTGTTCAGAATCGCCGCAAAAGTTTGCCCGTTGTCATGGGACAGCAAGCCCACAACATTTTCGAGCAGCAGATAAGTCGGGCGCTTCTCTTTTGCAATGCGGGCGATTTCAAAGAACAGCGTCCCGCGGGCATCCTCAAATCCCCCGCGCCGACCTGCCACCGAAAAACTTTGGCAGGGAAAGCCGCCGCAGATCAGGTCAATGTCCGGTATCTCTGCAGGGACGATGGAACGAACATCCTCCCAACACTTCTCCCCCACCGTATCGTACATCGCCTCATACGCCCGCCTGACATACGGGTTGATTTCGCAGTACCCGACAGGCACAAAGAAATCGCCGAAATAAGAAAGCCCCGAACGGAAGCCCCCGATCCCCGCGAATAAATCCAGATATTTCATTTGTGTCATCCCGACAATTGCCTCGCTTATGCCTCGCCGACCTTCATCTCCCCGCGTGAAAGCAGGATTGCCTGAAAGATGAGATTCAGCACCCACGGGCGGATGATATCCCGCTCGGCAAGTTCTGCGAGTCCGACCATCGGCTCTCCCGTCAGTAATTCCTTTGCGGAACGGAACAGTGCGTATGCGTCCGGCTGAATGCCGCAAAGGCGGACAGTTGACAGGTCAGCCTTGCCGTCCCGAAATGCGCCCCGCACCTGTTTCCACAATGTCTTGTCTGCGGTCAGCAAATACACCGCCGCAAGATGGTGTGCGGACGGTCGGTGCTTCTGCCGCCTGATGTAGTTTTGAAAAATCTGCCTGTGCTTCTCTCCTCGAAATTCCATTGTATTTCCTCCTTTGTTTTATTGCATCTGCATTTCGGGATCCTGCTCCTGCGATTCTTCCTGCTCCGTCTCCTGCTCCACCTCTTGTGCGTCCCGAATCGCTTGATTTGCCCAATCCGGAATGTATTCGTCTTTGAGGATTCCCGCAAAATCCGAGCGGTACAAAAAAGACCGTTCACCGTCATTCAGGAATGTGCCGAAAACCTTTGTCCCCAATGCCCTTGGATAGCAACCGTTCCCGCTCTGCGCAAGAAACAACTGGTTGTCCGAGGTTTTGTATGGATCCTTCAACACACTTGGGTCGACTACAAGCACGCGACCGACCAGATTCTGACCGAGGTGGCTTTCTATTTGCTCCGGTTTCCAAAGGTGAAGATCGTCCCATGCCTTGCGGACAGCATCTACCAACTCATTCACAATGACGGGGTGGGAAGTGACGCAAAATTCGGGATTGTGGGAGTCCGGCGGAATGCGGAAGGTCTTTGCCCACTCCTTGTTGGCTTTCGAATACCGCCCATCCGCATTTCCCTCCCCGACTGTATTTGCCAACACCCACATCACGCGGTCAAAGCCGTATGCGTTCAGAATTGTTTGGAGGCAACTATCCGACAAATGCATTCCGTCAAAATTTTCTGCTATTGTCTTTCGGATAAATTCCGCACACGCCCGATTTGCACGGTAGCTATTCACCCATAAATCCTTTTCGCGACTTCCCGCCGCAAAAGACAGCGAGTAGCGGTACACTTCTGTTTCGTCCATCTTTTTCAATTCTCTCCTTTCTGATTTTTTTATTTTGAGAAACAAAAAAGGCGAATGAGAGCCTTTTCATTCGCCGCGCCGTTTGGACGCGAAAAAAATTTCTCATTCGCCTGTTTTATATGTTCAATTGTATTAGTTCTAATTCTT
>CAVGEJ010000247.1:0-2343 GCA_963628215.1 Eubacterium sp. CAG:180 | reverse complement strand
GGTCGATTTCCCTATCCCACTTATGTTTTGTCTTGCCGCAACCATACGGAAGATCACATAGAATAAGGTCAACGCTTTGCTCCTGTATTTCTTTCATCACCGTCAGGCAGTCACCGTGATAAAGTCGTGTCATCGCTTGCAGTTACACCTCCCCTCTTTCCAACAGAAAAAGCAGGATGTCTGTCGCACAGCATCCTGCTTCTTCTGCTATTCTTTTTCATTGACCATTTTCCCTGAATTTAGAATTTTTGTCCATTACAACTTGCACCTACACTCACCGCAAGCGGTAGACAACCGGAACAAATGCCGCCTTTCTGTTATTTTGTCTGCTTTAACTGCGCATCAATGTCCCGATTTCTGCTTTGGCGGATATTATCAAACGCCTCCGATGCATCCCGCGCGTGTCCGGCTACCATATCCGCGTATCCTTTCTCCAATTCCCGATTCAGGTCTTCCTCTGTCATGTCACCGTTGTGCACACAAATGCAATACATCTTCGCAAATTCCCTTTGTAATTTTTCGTTACAGCATTACGGCTGCAATTTTGTTACAAGCGATGGGTCAGAGTCTATCAAAAAAATCAGCTTCTTTGCGGTTGGGGTCGGATTGGACTTGCCGCTTTCCCATGCTTCCACGGTTCTCGGCGACACGCCTAACACGGATGCAAAGGCTTTTTGCGACAGCTTCAACCGTTTCCTTGTTCCAGAAATGCTGACCTCCGGCAGGCTCCGCTTCCGAACAATCGTTGCCGCTTTTGCATTTCCTTTTTCGTATGCCAAAGCCTCCTCCAGCCCCTCCATGATACCGGAGAAAAAATCCGTATTCCGAAAATTTTCCTCAATCTCCGCTTCGGATAACCGACTGTGAAATACTTTTTCCGACAAACCAATCACTCCCTTTTGATTTCTTCTATCATACTGCGGATCGCCTTCTTCTGCCCCTCTGTCAAATTTTCCTGTACATTTTTCGGATAGGCAAACAGCAGATAAATCCGCTCCTTTTCAAAGATGTCTACATAGATTACGCGACCACCGCCACTCTTTCCTTGGTTGTTTTGTAGCTGAATCCGCAATTTTCTTGCACCGCCGGATCCTTCAATAACATCCCCGCGCCGAGGATTTTCCAAAAGAATTTCTTCAAGGTCCTTCAGACTTTCATCCTCCAACCCCATTGCTTTCCAACATTTTCGGAACGGTTCGGTGTATACAAACAGTCTTGTCATCCTCGTTATTGTTTCCTTTTCAGTTGTCTCTATCCCTATTATATACGATAATATCGTATTTGTCAAGAGCTTTTACCATTTTATTTTGATTTGTTATACCAAACGCCATACAGATTCCCCGCGATGTGGATGCGGTTTGCGCTCCCACGCGGTGACAGCTCCGAGCGGTGTCCAGCGGTACAGATCGGTAATCAGGTCTGTTTTTCTTGACATTGATCTGTTCCTTTCGATTTTTTATTTTGAAATTTCATTTATACCTCTTGACAATACTCCTTTTTAGGAATATAATAATAGTAGATGGAGGGATTGCCTGTGTTCAACATTGAATTTTACACGCTTGAGAGCGGCAAACAACCGGTTGCGGAATTTCTCGACAGCCTGACTGCAAAAATGCGGGCAAAAGCCATCGGGAGTCTGGAACTCTTGGAGGAGTTCGGAAATCAGCTGAAAGAACCGCACTCCCAATATCTTTCGGACGGTATCTTTGAACTTCGTATCAAATTTGCAAGCGACATTTCAAGAATCTTTTACTTCTTCGTCGTCAATAATAAAATTGTTCTGACAAACGGGTTCGTCAAGAAAACGCAGAAGACGCCGCCGGGTGAACTCGACAAAGCCAAGAAATACAAAGCCGATTATGAAAGGAGGCAATCGCATGAGTGATCTGCAAAAATACAAAGCAAAGCAAATGGAAGATCCGGAGTTTCGGAAAGAATACGAAACCATGCGTCCTGAGCTTGAAGTAACGCGCGCGCTGATTGCCGCACGAATTGCACAGCACATGACACAGGAGGAACTCTCCCAAAAGTCCGGTGTCCGCCAGTCCAACATCAGCCGAATCGAAAACGGCACCGCCAGTCCTACGGTTGCAACGCTTCAGGCACTCGCCGCAGGGATGGGAAAGCGGCTCGTCATCTCCTTCGAATAACCCCCCAAGCATCGCCATATGGCGGTGCTTTTTTATCGGCTGTCGCGTGCTCTCTCTTTCCCTTTCTCATCCGGAAAGTGCCACCCGTACACCTCCCCCACACGGTAGCCGAGCTTTTCGGTTACACGGTCAATATCCGCCTGTTTCGCGGTTCCGTCATACAGCTTCTCAAGCAGATCGCCCCGCTCGTCCT
>CAVGEJ010000246.1:0-2368 GCA_963628215.1 Eubacterium sp. CAG:180 | reverse complement strand
CTCCGCGTCCTCGACCGCGCCGCCTTTTAGAAAAGGCGGGCGAAAACTTTCACTGCAACGAGAATGGAGCGTATGACCTGAAAATTACAAATCCCGTTCGTTTTCTTCCGCGCGGGCGAGGAGGATTTCCAGGTTGCCGTTCCGCACGCGCAGGTCATCCAGAAACTGTTTCTCGCTGACGGTCGGTTTCAAGACCACCCGATAGGTCAGCTTATAAAGGCTTCCCATATTCGCGGTTTTCGCGGCAGTGAGTTCGGTTTTCTCGGTATAGGCATGGAACACGTCGTCAAACGCGCCCGTATAGTCCAGATCCTCGGGAACTGTCAGTTTCAGGGTTCTTGCGCGGTCGCGGTTTCGCTCCTTTTCCCCAAAGGCGGTCAGCGCCATCAGGAGTCCGCCCATCAGAACGCTGAAAAGCAGGGCGTATGCGAAATATCCGACCCCGACAATCAGTCCTGAGCACATTGCCATGAAGATGACCGAAATCTCCTTTGCGTTCCCGGGTGCGGAGCGGAAGCGAACCAGTGAGAACGCGCCAGCAACCGCCACGCCGATGCCGACGTTTCCGTTTACCATCATGATAACCACGCAGACCGCCGCAGGCAGGAGCGCCAAGGAGAGCCGCATACTCCGACTCCCGCGGGCACGGAAGGAGAACGCCGCAACGTAGATGCCGCCGCAGATCAGTGCGACGAGGATGCAGAGCAGAAACAG
Organism: Eubacterium sp. CAG:180; assembly: GCA_963628215.1. Classification (GTDB taxonomy): domain Bacteria; phylum Bacillota; class Clostridia; order Oscillospirales; family CAG-272; genus UMGS1865. The sequence continues at coordinate 1,654 of CAVGEJ010000246.1, read as the reverse complement.
TCCGACGGACAGCGTGGATTGCGTTTCGTCCACGAAAACGCTGTTGAACAGGTTGTTAAGCATAGTGTTGTCCTCCTGTGAGAAGCCCGGTCTCCTGCCTCTGCAGGTATGCCGTGCCGTATTTGGAAAAGGATGTCTGACGGATGCCCGCCGCCGAGAGCGTGTTTGTCAGCCAGAGCGGCATAGCGTCCGCGACCTTGACCTCCATCAGCACCTTTCCCTGCGGAAGAACCGGCGTTCCGTAAATGCCGCCGCCAAGGGTCAGGTCGTCCCAACGCACTAGCACGTCGGTGTCAAAGGTCATGCGGAAATCGGGATTGTTTGCGCCGAAGAAGGCTTCCCTTGCGTAGGAGAGCCAGATCATCGGCTCGGCGGTCGGGTTGACCGTCAGGAAATAGGCAAGCTCGCGCTCGATCTGCGTGTGCGGGTCGGGACTCCGGAAGAATTCCCGCGCGCCCTCCCTTGTCATGGTCACGCGCCGCTTGTAGACCACCGATTGATACTTCTTTTTCAGTTCCGCAAACACCGTGCCGTCCGCGCCGACCGGTCCGTAACTCCGCAGGCGAAGTTTTTCCTTATAGACAGGCTTCTCGAGCGAGCGGCGGATGATACGGAAATCCGGCGTGTCGAAATAAAGGTTGCAAACGCGGCTCTTGCCGTAAGCGTCGGGAATCATGCGCCCGCGCATTGCCTCCCGCACGGCGGCATACTGTTCCCCGTCAAGCAGATATTTCAGTTCGTACCGTTTGAAGCAGGTTCTGATTTCCATTGCCCGTCTCCCCCTTTCCTTCCCGCATGTTCGGAATTGCACCGACTGTAAATCGCCCACGAAAGGCAGAACGCAAACAGGAACATCCAGACCGCCGCAAAGGCAAGATGCCCGCCGAGACTGTTGCCCGCGCCCGCAGGCGCTTTGTTTCCGCCCTCCGCATTGTCAAACCCGCCGAATCCGTTTCCGTCCGGCATTTGCGGCGGGGTCATATCCCGGTTCTGCCCGTTGCCGTCGGGCGGAGTCATATCTTGATTCTGCCCGTTGCCGTCGGACGGCGCGCTTCCCGAATTGCCGCCGTCGGGGAGCGTGACCTCTCCAATCTCTTCCCCGTCACCGCTTGCATTGTTCCCGCCGTTGTTCCCGTCGGGTCGCCCGAAACCTTCGGAATCGTTCGGACCGCCGCCCGGGAATCCATCGCCCGAAATCGCGCCGTTTCCCGTCCCGCCGATAACGCCGTACCCGTGCAGAACCGTCAGGGTCAGCATCCCGACCGCCACAAACATCGCCGCAAACAGAATCACATTTTTTGTTACACGTTTCATAGGAAAGTCCCTCCCTTGCCTTTTGTGCCTCTATTTTAGCACGCCACCCTAAAGCCCGCCTTAAGGGCAAAAAATTTTTTGAGAATTTTTCAGGCAAGAAAAAAAGAACGACCCCCGGTTCGTTCCCTACCATGATTCTTTTTTGACTTTAACAAATTCCATACTTTGCAGGGGCGCAATCCGAAGGGAGCGCCCCGCATTCCACCCCTCTTCCGTCCTCCAACTAACTTCCTACCATTTCTATCCGGTAGCGGGAGCGAGGCGTAAGCCGACAAAATCCCGCTCGACGGGATTTTGCGCGGGAGCAGCCGGAATTCGTAGCACGGAATATGGCTACATC
>CAVGEJ010000245.1:0-2413 GCA_963628215.1 Eubacterium sp. CAG:180 | reverse complement strand
GTAACTATCTCGTGTGCCCTCCATCCGCTTCCCACACCATGGTGTAAGCATCCTCCACAGGCGCAGTGTAAAAGCGCCTGCGAACCCCCGCAATCGCAAACCCGCGCGAGCGGTAGAGCGCAATCGCACCGAGGTTGGAAACCCGTACCTCCAACGCAACCAACGATAACCCGCGCCGCTTTGCCTCGGTGAGAAGCGCGTCCAGAAGCGCCCCGCCAAACCCCTGCCGCCGCGCGCCGGGATGCACGGCAAGGTTGAGAATCTCGCCCTCGTCCCCCGAGGGGAGCATCCCGCCGTAGCCGAGTACCTGCCCGCCCGAATCGACCGCAACAAACGCAACGCCGTCGGTCAGGTACAACTCCAACGCCTGTTCGCTCCAAGGAGAGGAAAAGCAGAGCCGCTCCAACTCCGCTACACCCGCAAGATGCGGGCGGGAGAGCGGGACAATCTGCGCCGCCTGTAAACCGTCAGTCATGCTTCGGCTCGCTTTCGGTCGCGGACGTGCCGAATAGGAGTTCCTTTACCCCCGCCGTAATTGCCGCAAGGCTTGCGCGGTAGACCTCCAAGTCCCCGCCGAACGGGTCGGGAATCGCCTGCGGCATGGTCCGCACACGGCTTGCAATAGCGGGAAACTGCATCATCAAACCCAACGCGTGCTCGGGAGTCATGCCCACCAGAATGTCACAGCATTCCGTATCGGCGGCGGTCAGACGGTGCGCGCGGTGCGCATGGTAATCGCGCGGCGGGAGCGGCTCGATGCCCGCTTCCTCCAAAGCCCGCACCGTGTTTTCGGTGATCGGGTCTCCTTCGGTTGCGTAAAGCCCCGCCGAGGAAACCTCGAATTCGGGAATCGTCAGCGCGCGGATGGTCTCGGGCAGGGCAAGGCGGCGCTCCTCCAACAGATGCCGCGCCACCGCTTCCGCCATCGGGGAGCGGCAGGTGTTTCCCGTGCAGACGAACAGCACCCGCGTGGGGCGGTTTTCTTCCTGCGTGCGTTCCGCCGCAGGGGCGGGACGTTCGGTTAAAAGTACTTCGGACATGGTTTTTCTCCTTCCGGAAAAAGGGTTACCCGGCGGCAGTTTCGGTTTCGGTTTCGGTCTCTTCGTCGCCGATAAAATACTGTTCCAATGTGTCGCCGACGGGGAAGTAGCGCTGCAGGTCGCGGTCGTAGATGAAATTCGTTCCGTGACCGTTCACGTCGGACGAAAATTTGCGGTATTCCAACATGATTCCAAAGCCGGATTCGGGATCGGAGAGGAACAGCAACTCCCACCGGAGGTTGTAATCCGACATCACCGCGTCGGCGGAAATGCCTTCGCCTTCGGTTGCAAGCCGCACAAGATCGGCAACCTTGTCGGTCTCCTTCAGCGTTGCGATCGGGCGGTGGTAAGTGCGTTCTTCGGTGTAGCTGTAGAGCGTGACCTGCACCGCGCCCAACCGATCCAGAGTCGGGAGCGCGACCCCCTCCGCTGCATACAGTTTCAGATCCTGATCGGCGAGAAACTTTCCGTCGCACCCCACCACGCTGTAGAGCGGGATGTCGCCCAACTCCCCGCGCGTGATGACCGCCTGCACGTCGCCGAGGCGGATGGCGTAATAGGTGGCGGGCGCTTCCACATAAGCAAGCTTACCGTCCTTGCTTCGGAACGCGCCGTCCGAGAAGGTCAGCGCGGTCGGATTTTTCGCGCAGGCAATCAGCAGGCAGGGGAGCAGAAGCGGGATGACCGCAAGCGCGGCAAGCCGCCGGATAAAACCTTTCATGCGCCCACCTCAGTAGCCGAACACGCCGCTGAGCGAGTCGTCGTTGTCAATCCAGTCCTGCACGCGGATTTCGCGGTAGGTTTCGGCGGTGTCGCGGACGACAACCGTTTCGATTCCCGCGTTGATGATCTGCCGCTTGCACATCATGCAGGAGTTCGTGCCCGCTTCCAGATTGCCGCTCACGGCGTCGATGCAAACGAGATAGACGGTTGCGCCGAGCATCTGGTCGCGCGGCGCGGCGATGATGGCGTTTGCCTCGGCGTGAACCGAGCGGCAGAGTTCGTAACGTTCCCCGCGCGGAATCTGCAGTTTGTTGCGCATACAGTAGCCGAGTTCACAGCAGTTTTTTCTGCCGCGCGGCGCACCGTTGTAGCCGGTTGAAATGATGACGTCGTTTTTGACAATGATCGCACCGTAGCGCTTGCGCAGACAGGTGGATCTCTCTGCCACGGTTTGCGCGATGTCAAGATAGTAGTTGGTTTTGGAAACCCGTTCCATGGTTTTTCCTCCGTTCGGGTATAATACGGCATTCTACCTTATATTATATAACAAAACGCGCGTAATTTCAAGAACCTGTACGCACTTTTTACAATTTTTCATGTTGTGTTACAATAGGTATGTCACTACAACCGCGATTTTGGGTTGCAGGACG
>CAVGEJ010000244.1:0-2416 GCA_963628215.1 Eubacterium sp. CAG:180 | reverse complement strand
TCCATTCCTTTGGAAGGGTGTTGCACTTCATATTATAACCTGTCCACCTTCCCCCAAGGGGAAGCCTTTTTGCAAGATTCCTTTTCGTACTACGCAACAAGGTAAATGAGCAAAAATATAGAGAGTATTTGCTACTTAATTCCGTGTTTACCATGTTTGCACAACGTAAAGAAGGCTTCCCCTTGGGGGGAAGCTGGCGCGCAAGCGACTGATGAGGGGGGATAAATTTCATCCCACTGTTCGTTTTGTCTGCCACATCATTTCAGAGCAAACGCCGTTGGGGTTCGACGGTCAGTGGCGGAAGCCGGAATCACGTTTCTTAAAGATGTGCCGAAATCGCGCAATAAGCCCGTTCCGCGTAGGTCGCGAACCCGACGTCGTTCGGGTGCAGGATATCGGGGGAATAGCAGGCGGGGTCATGCGGGACGAAGTCGATGCCCGGGATATGGGTTACGTTTGGAAGTTCCCGCGCGACGTCCGCAATCAGTTCGTCGACCCATGCGAAGGGCTTTTCGCAGATGGCGGGCTTACTCCGTTTTCCTCTCCAAACGGGGGACATGGCAAAAATGCTTGCGTTCGGGTAGGTTTGCGAGAGATTCCGATAGAATTCCCGCAGGTTCTTTTCCAGAGTTTGTGCGTCGCGGTGTCCCCAGTCGTTCGTGCCATAGGCAACGGTAATCAGGTCGGGCGCGAAGTCGTGCTCTTTTGCAAGCGCCAGTTTTGGTTGAAACACCTCGCCGCCGATGCCTTTATTGCGCGCGTCGGCGTTCAGCAGGCTTGCCAGTCTCGTTGCGTAGGAATGGGACGGATAGAGCGCGTCGTAGCCCTGCGTGATGGAGTCCCCGAAGATCAGCATTCTGCGGGCGGGTTTCAGCGGGTTCAAGGTTGCGCCGTCGTCAAGTTCAAGGCTGCACAGGGTGGAAGCCAGCAGTTGCGGGAAGTAGACCCGCACGGTTTTTTGCCCCTCGCCGAGGTCGAACCGACCCGCAAAATCCCCGATTGCGTCCTCCGCCGAACCGACGGTGCGCGGCAGGAATTCCCCGTTCACCTCCACGTCGACGAATCCGAACTTTCGGGACGACGCGCGGCTGTTGCGGACGCGCAAGGCGAGTGTGCGGCTATCGGTTTGGAATGCGAGTCTGACCCCTGCCGTTGCAAAGGTTTTGATGTAGAAATCCTCGGGCGAGGTCTCGTGGTAGAACGCCTCCTGCTCTTCGGTAAAGCGGTGAAAGCGGAGACCGTCCGCCTCTTCGGTCACGCGATCCGCGCCCAGTGTAATCGCGCGGATCTGTTCTGTCTGCAAGTTCATCATGCTTCCTCCTGTCTTGGTTGCCTATATTATACACCAAACGCAGCCGCTTGTCAAGCGGTCAGGCGGTCGGGGTGTCGAATTCGCACCCTTCGCGCGGACTTTGTATACACTGTGGTATAGGGGAACGTCTCCCGACTCCCCGAATACAGAGAAGGAAGTTTGCCTATGAACCACGCTGTTTTATCGGCGCTTGTTGCCACGTGCGGGACTTGGCTTCTGACCGCGCTCGGCGCCGCAGTTGTTGTTTTCTTCAAGAATCCGAACCGCAGGCTGATGAATCTGATGCTCGGCTTTGCGGCGGGGGTGATGATTGCCGCCAGTTTCTGGTCGCTGCTTCAGCCCGCCATCGAGCAGGCGAGGGCTTACCTTCGCATTCCCGCGTGGGCGGTTGCGACTTCGGGGTTTCTCGCGGGTGCGCTCTTTATGTTCGTCTCCGACAAGGCTGTGACCTACACGCAGCGGCGCATCGGCTCGCCGTCGGGGGAGGTTGGGGGCAGTACGCCGCTCTCTCGGGTTTTCCTGTTGGTACTTTCCATCACGCTTCACAACATTCCCGAGGGGCTTGCGGTGGGGGTTGCGTTCGGTGCGCTTGCGGGCGGCTACACGCCCGAGACGTTGATGGGGGCTGTGACCATTGCGGTTGGGATCGGGTTGCAGAACTTTCCCGAGGGGGCGGCGGTCTCGCTCCCCCTGCGCCGCGAGGGGTGCTCCCGTCTGCGTTCCTTCCTTATCGGGCAGGCGTCGGGCATGGTAGAGCCGATTGCGGGGGTGATCGGCGCTCTGCTTGTGGTTTCCATCCGGAGCATTCTGCCCTTTGCGCTCGCCTTTGCCGCAGGCGCTATGATTCTCGTTGCGGTTCACGAGTTGATCCCCGAGAGCCACAGTTGTGAGGACTCCGACCCCTATTTCCCCACGATGGGCATCATCGCCGGCTTTGCTGTGATGATGCTATTGGATGTAGCACTCTGAGGGGGGAGGATGGAAAGACCTTGGAGGCGCAGGGAGACCCCTTTCGGAGGGGTCTCCCTGCCCTCCAAGCCTCCCTGACCCTCCCCGAACTTCCCCCATGTCCCCGCCATTTTGGAAGCGATAATTTGTTTCGCT
>CAVGEJ010000243.1:0-2424 GCA_963628215.1 Eubacterium sp. CAG:180 | reverse complement strand
CGACCGTGCTTCACGAGCTGATTGAGCGCATTGACATCCACGCTGTACAGGGCATGGGAAAGAACCGAACGCAGAAGATTGTGATTCATTATCGGTTTGTCGGCGTGATTGATGTCCCGTATGTGCAAAAGACTCCGGTGCTGATGGAGACAAGACAGGGTGTGGCAATCCGGTATGTGAACGGGGAGCAAACGGCGTAAGCGAGAGTAGGGATCGAATACGGTATAAAACGGTTTCTGCGTTGGATCAAGTGATAAAAAGCGTCATTTGACCCAAAAGAAAAAGCCGTGCGGAGAACCTGCACGGCAACAATAGAAAACAGTATTTCAGGCAAAAAACAATCGAGTGTCCATACCAAACCCGTAAGGTCTGTTATGAACACTCGATATGGTCGGAGTGACTGGACTCGAACCAGCGGCCTCTTGGTCCCGAACCAAGCGCACTACCAAGCTGTGCCACACCCCGTTTTTATCGGACTCACATAGTATACCACATGAATCCGATTTTGTCAACCCTTTTTTTGAAAAAAATTCCGCTTCCGACGATTTTTTGATGGGTCGGAAGCGCGCAGGCTGCCCGTCTGCGTTCCGGAGTCATCACATCGATTCCGAAAGCAACAGCTTCTCCGCCCTTTGGGCTTGCGCTTGCTGTTTCTCCCGCGGAATGCGGTATACAGTTCCGTCCCGTCTCAGTAACGCTCCCGTCTGGTGATAGCAAAAGCGCACGCCTGTCTCGCGGCAGGCGCGGCTGATGTCCCTTACCCACTCGAAATTGCAAATCCGGGCGTGTTCCCCCGATTCCCCGCCGACCGAAACCTCCCGCACAAGCCCCGCATTCAGATACGGTCGCAGGTTCACCGCTTCCAGAAGCGGCTCGCAAACGATTATCCGCTCCCGTATCGGCAGCGCCAGAAAAATCGGCAGACGGAAATCCGCCCGCTTTTGATTCTCGCAGGTACATCCGACGGTCACATTCGGGTATCCCTCTCCCCAATCCGCGGGCAGGCAAGCGGAAAGCCGTTCGATGCGTTTTGTGAAAAAGACAAAATGCAGATCCTCCCGCATGCGCATCATATGCCAGACATCCGCTCTCCATTCGTCGGCTTCGGGCAGAAGAAAATCCGAGGTGAAGCAGGTATAAAGCGTCTCCCCCTCTTTGATCTTCCACGTTCCGTCCCGCCCGTGCTTGAGCGGCAGGAGGAAATCCGAGTTGACGCGAACTTCCTCCGCGTTATGTCCGTGACCGCCGTCAATGCGGAACACATAGCAGTTCGCGCACCCTTCGCTCACGCGGTGACAGCCGTGCCACGGATTCCAGATCCGGCTCACTTTTCCGACCGCTGCTGTTCCCGCAACTGCTTTTTGAGGTCTTTCAGTTCCGAGAGGAAGGTATCGATATCCCGGAATTCCCGATAGACCGACGCAAACCGGACATAGGACACCTCATCCACTGCTTTGAGTTTGCTCATGACCATTTCCCCGATCTCGGTGGAACTGACCTCCTGCCGCAGGGAATTCTGCAATTCCGCCTCGATCTCGTTTACCAGAGCGATTGCGTCAACCGGACGTTTTTCGGTTGATTTCAGCACGCCGCTGAGCAGCTTCTGCTTATCAAACAATTCCTTGACGCCGCTCTTTTTGACCACGATCAACTGAACGGTTTCAATGGTTTCAAAGGTCGTAAACCGTTTCTGACAGGACAGACACTCCCGACGGCGACGGATGCTGTAGCCCTCCGACGCGGGGCGGGAATCGATTACCTTACTCTCGGGATACCCGCAAGCAGGACACTTCATAAGCTCACCTCTGTTTCCTGTGATTTCTCTTCTTCCGGAAATATCCGGACTTCTTTCTTATTTTATCACAAAAACGAGGTTTTGTAAAGAGTTTTTCTGTATTTTCAGACGCTTTTCAGGTCATACATCACGTCTTCCAGACCGCAAGGCGTCACTCTGCCATGCAAAACCGCGCGATATACGCGCAATGCCGCGTCAATATCATTACCGATGGTGGACTCCACCTGTTCTTCTCCTGATGTAATCCGGATTCGGAAGCGCTCGGTTCGGGATCGGTATGCGACAAGACGGTAATCGAGGATCATCCCTCCGAAACGAACGGTTTCCTGTATGAGGATGATTGGTGGATGTTGATGCGTTGGATCTTGATTCATAGTTGCCTCCGAGAAGAAAAAATTTGGTACATACAAATATTATAAAAGATTACATAAGTGCCAATTATAAACGTAAAACGCATTGTTTTGTGCAATTTTATGCACAATTATCGTTGAAAAACAGTTTTTTCGCGCTTTTCTCATTCGTTTTACGTTTTGTTTTGGAATAAATATTCATTTCAGGAAAGAAATATAATTTCTGTATAGATTTTTGGCATTTACATATTCGATTTTATCCTGTATAATAGAATCGGT
>CAVGEJ010000242.1:0-2434 GCA_963628215.1 Eubacterium sp. CAG:180 | reverse complement strand
AATGATACTTCCGTAGCAGAAATGCGCGGCTGGCGGAGTACCCGGCAGAGGTGAGATTCCTATGGATTCGGTTCGTAGCCGAACACCTGATGACTTCCCATATAAAGAACACCGGGGGTGTCGAGGACAAATGCGGTGTGTTTGAGCATACGGAATGAAGTGTTTGGAACCTGTATGCTCTGTACATACCCATTTGCCCACGGGAAGTCAGGGTATTCAGTTACACCGGGAGGGCGTATGAAAAACAGATTACAAAAGATTCTGGAAAGAGAACATCAGGGAAAAGACAATGCGATTGTGAGCCGTGCATTAGAAGAACGGTTTGGCTGTAAGGGAACGATGATCCGCGAAATGGTAAACGAGCTTCGCAGCGCGGGAGTCCCAATTTGCAGTGACAGAAACGGCTACTACATAGCCAAAAGCCGCGAAGAACTTGACCGCACGATTGTGCAGTTGAAAAGCAGAGTAAAAAAGATTCAGTCCGCCATTGACGGGCTGGAAGCAGTCAGAATGTGAAAGGAAGGTAATTACGATGATGGCAAGCAGAGAGTTCAGAAGATTGGTTGTAGCGGTGTCGAGCGGATACGCTGCCGCGGACAAGAGCGTGGATGCCAGAAACCGAGAGGAATTTCTGCGGCACGGTAAATGGGCGCTCGGTGTTCTGAAAAGATATTTCCACGATACCGACCGCAATATTGAGCGTTGGCTTCAGGGAGAAAAGTGTGTGTTCATCGGTGCTGTAACAAAAGCTCCCACGGAAATTCAGATCGGAAACGACCTTGATGCTTTCTTCTATTTTATGCAGTTCTACAAAATGCAGAAAGAGGACAGGAAACCAGATGAAGATTTTATCGACTATATGGCACTTCTGATTACTCGCAGTCAAAGCAAGGAGTGGGAAGAATGTTAAATCGGCAGAAAAAAACGGGTGAGGGCGGACAAGCGCCTCACACGGAACGGATGAAGATATACCTTGCCGAACTCGGAGAGAAAACGGATTCATCGGTGCAGGGCGGAACAAGACCGGTGATCGTTTTGCAAAACAATGCAGGCAACCGAAGTTCCCCGACAGTCATCGTCGCACCGATTACGAGCAAGTTGGAAAAGCCGCATCTGCCGACTCATGTGGTTCTCAGACACTCAAACCTGCCGAAACAGTCAATGGTGTTGCTGGAGCAGGTGATGACGATTGACCAAAAGTTACTTATCAAAGAGTACGGAGAGATTGGAGAGCAAGACACGAAGAGCGTGGAACGGGCGCTGAAGGTCAGTTTCGGTCTGCTCCATAGTAAGAAGAAAAGACGGAGAAACATATGAGCGAGCAACAGAGAAAAATTATGGTCTATTACATTGCAAGGGACGTTCTGAGACAGCTTCTTGAAAAGAAAGCCGCAGAGCGTGAGGTGTTGGAGCGTATCAATCGGAAAAATGCGGAGAAAATGGGGTGCCGGGCTGAGCCGATCTGATTTGCACCTTTGCAAAAAATCAGACTGTCAGGTAGAATAATTACACAAGCGGAAAGGAAGGCGGTCAGAATGGAAGGAAAGGCAAAGCGGGTTCAGATTATACGAGCCACAAAAGGGGAGCAGGAATACGGCAAGATACGGATGGCCGCCTACTGCCGCGTCAGTACGGATTCTTCGGATCAGGCAAATTCCTTCATGGCGCAGATGCAGTATTACAACGATTACATCCGCCAGAACCCGAATATGGTTTTGGTTGACATTTATGCGGATGAAGGGATTACCGGAACGAGCATTGAAAAAAGAACGGAATTCAAAAGACTCTTGCGTGACTGTGAGAATCATAAGATCGACCGCGTTATCGTGAAAAGCGTGACGCGCTTTGCCAGAAATTCATTGGAGTGTCTGGAAGCCATCCGAACCATGCAGAGCTGCGGCGTCAGCGTTTATTTTGAAACGGACAACATCGACACCTCACACATGAATTCGGAGCTGTTGCTGTACATCAAAAGTGCGTTCGCGCAGGGAGAAGCACTGGCGGCATCCGCGAGAATGCAGACCTCCATTCGCATGAAAATGGAGGAGGGCAGTTACGTTGCAACCCATGCACCCTTCGGCTACCGATATGAATCAGGCGAACTGATTGTCGTGCCGGAGGAAGCGGAGGTTGTACGGGAAATATTTGATTGGTATCTTTCGGGGAAGGGCTTTGACGCAATTACGGCAGTGCTGAACAGGCGGTACGGTGGATGGAACTCCAATCGTGTCAGATATATTCTGACCAATGAAAAGTATATCGGAGATACGCTGTGGCAAAAAACCTATACACCGCATATGCTTCCGCTTCGGAATGTGCCGAACAATGGGGAGAAGGCAAAATACTATGCCGAGGGAACACAGCAGGCGATCGTGTCGAGGGAAGATTTCAGGCTTGTCCGGCAGATGATTGCAGAACGCTCGCAGAAGGGTAA
>CAVGEJ010000241.1:0-2475 GCA_963628215.1 Eubacterium sp. CAG:180 | reverse complement strand
CAGGGCTTTTTTGCTATGCCTTTATTCGGACGAGGTAAACATTACTTTCACGCTACGTCTCCTTTCCCCGGAATGCACCGATTCATTCCAGAATATGCGCCGATTCGCGCTTTCTCCACACGGATTGTGAAACCCGTGTGCCGCGCGGCGGGCGGATATTCACAGAAAAATCCGCGTTCCATTGAATAATTATCACAAACATATTTTATACTATAATCATCAAAGGACCGCAAGTCCAATACCATACGGAGGTTCACATCATGCAAATCACCGATATCAAAGTCAGAAAGCTCTTCAACGAAGGTCCGATGAAGGCAATCGTGTCCGTCACGTTTGACGGTCAGCTCGCCGTCCACGACATCAAAGTCATCTACGCGCGGGACAAGTTCTTCATTGTAATGCCCAGCAGAAAAAATCCGGACGAAACCTATCGGGATATCGTACATCCCATCAATGCACAGTTCCGTGGGGTGTTGGAGTCCGCAGTCGTTGAAGCATACGAAGCCGCACTGGCTCAGCAGGAAGCCGAGCAGGCACAGGCAGCCGCCGAGGCAAAGGAAGCCGAAGGCACTGCTACCGTCTGATCGCTCCGAAATCAAGCCGCAGATACCGCGTGTATCTGCGGCTTTTTAGGCATCACCGCACAATTCTGAAGGTGCAATTGCGCAGTCAGATTTTTCGTCAGACGATACAAGAATCCGCAGGCTGTAGCCGAGCTACAGACAAGGATTTTTGTGAAGTATGACGGAAAAGATGCAAGTGAGTGCGCCATTCGGAAATTGCGCGGTGATGCCTTTATTCAAAAACCGACCCGAACGAAAACAGAACCGTCTCCCCCGTCAGGAGCAGATGCCCGAAACTTCCGCCGTAGCCGATACTGCCGGGATTGAACAACGTCATGGGGCGGGAAAGCGTTGTCTCCCCCACCCGTTCGCCCGCCGCAAAGGTATGCAGGTACGGTTCATGGGTATGCCCGAAGAGAACCACATCCGCGCCCTTTTGCGCCGCGGCGGTCTCAAGCAGTCCCGTTCCGCTCTTCACGCCGTACCGCGCGCCGTGCGTGAGAAGCAGGGTATGCCCCTCAAAGTGCAGAAGCTGTTCCTCGGGGGCGTCCTCCCACTGCGACACTGCAAAATCGCAGTTTCCACGCACGCAGAACAGCGGCGTTGGGGCGAACACGGCGCGATCCAGTTGCCGCAGACCGTCGCCGAGAAAGATCACGCCGTCGGGTTGGCGCGGCTGTCTTGCCAATACGGCGCTGATACCGCTGTTGTGCCCGTGCGCGTCCGAAAAGATCAAAAATTCCATCATTCCGCTCCGTTCTCTTTCTCCAGTGCGGCAAAAATCCGTTTGATATCGTCAAGGCACCCCACCTGCATAAGCTGTCCTCTGACCGCCGCCGCGCCGCGCATTCCGTGCACGTACCACGCCATATGCTTGCGCGATTCGGCAATTCCGATCTTCTCGCCGTGTTCCCGCACCATTGCCTCCGCGTGTCGGCAGGCGGTTGCAAGGCGTTCGGAAACCGTTGGCGGCGTGTAGGGCTTTCCCTCCAGTGCGCAGGTCAACTCTTGGAAAATCCACGGATTTCCCTGTGCGCCGCGCGCGATCATCACGCCGTCGCAACCGGTCTGCTCGCGCATTCGGATTGCGTCTGCGGCGGAGAAGATATCGCCGTTTCCGATCACGGGGATTTTGACCGCTTCCTTAACCTGTCGGATAATCTCCCAATCTGCGGTTGGGGCGTACATCTGCTGTCGGGTTCTGCCGTGAACGCAGACTGCCGCTGCGCCCGCTTCCTCCACGCGTTTTGCCAGTTCGACCGCGTTGATATGCTCTGCGTCCCACCCCGCGCGCATTTTCACGGTGACGGGCAATTTGACCGCTTTCACGGTGGCGCGGACGATTTCCGCCGCGCGTTCGGGGTCGCGCATGAGGGCGCTCCCCTCCCCGTTCCCGACGATTTTGACCATCGGGCAGCCCATATTGATATCGATTGCGGCGGGCGGAATTTCGCCGCATGCGCCGAGGTACTCTCCACTTTCGAGCATAGCGGCGGCGCGGGCAACGAAGTCGGGCTCTGCGCCGAAAAGTTGGACTGCCATGGGATATTCGTCCCTCATGACTGCCGCCAAAGGGGCTGTGCGGACGCGGTTTCCGGTTGGTGCTCTGCGGCAATTCTGCTCATAGCACAGTGCTTTTGCCGAGACCATTTCGCTGACGGTATACTCTGCCCCGAATTCCCTTGCGACCCGTCTGAACGGGCGGTCGCTGACCCCTGCGAGCGGTGCGAGGCAAATGCCGTACCGCAGGGTAATATTACCGATTTTCAAGCGATGTTCCTTTCTTGGGGGATTAAGACCTCGGGCCTCTGTCCCGAACCCTGCTTAGGGGACTTCTTAAGGAAGAAGTAACGCTTCGCTACTGGCGGTTGCTTTGCAACCGCCACCCCTAAGAACCTTCAAGACCTTCAAC
>CAVGEJ010000240.1:0-2580 GCA_963628215.1 Eubacterium sp. CAG:180 | reverse complement strand
TGTTCGCACAGTGTAAGGAAGGCTTCCCCTTGGGGTGGAAGCTGTCGCGTAAGCGACTGATGAGGGGGGATAAATCTCCACTCACGCAAGGCATACACTCCCTACGCGTCCCACTCACCGACAGAGCGCGAAGCCGCACTCTGCAAATCCCTCGCACCTCCCAACCAATCCCAAAAACTTCCCTGCACGGCAACCGCCGTTTTCAAAATCGAAAAAATTTTGCAGATCGAAACGGCGGTTGCCGTGCAGGGAAGTTCGGGGAGAGTCAGGGAGGTTTGGAGGGTATGGTGACGGATTTTGCTTGCAAAATCCGTCAATAGCGGCTTTGCCGCGTTGAACCCACCTCCGAAAGGGGGTTCTCTGCGCCTCCAAGGTCTTCCTCACTCTCCCAGAGCCACCTTGTCCCCCGCAGAGAGCGGGCGGGAGAGCCACTTGTCGCCGGACGCGTAGAGACAAAGCGCGCCGTAGGGCGTGGCGGAGTAGTCGAGAGCGCCGAGATAGTAAACGTCGGCAAAAACGCCGTCCGTGTCGTCCTCAATCCGTACACCGTCAAAAACGAAACGGTAGAACGTGTAGAGAGAGGACTCCGCGCGGGTCGCAGAGGTCGGACGAATCCGCTCCGACGAAAACATCGACGGATCGCCGTTGTCGCTTGCGTCGTCGGGCGTGAGATCGGTCGTGCGGAGCAGGGTCACGTCGAATAAGTCCTCCGACTTCGCGGGAATCTTGTCCAACCCGTAGTCCGCCGCAAGATGACGGATCGTGCTGTTGTTGTAGCGGAACACAATCTGCACCTGCTCGGCTTCGGGGATGAATACGCAGTCCACCACCGAGAAATAGCCGTTGTTCTTCTCCCCGCGCGTGATGCTTGCCTGCTCCTGACGGCGGAAGGTCAGATTCCCGCCGCTTTCCTCGTATGCCGCCGATAAAACCTCGTTCGGCTGCAGATAGCGTACCGATTTCGGAATCTTCGCCGAAAAGAAAACCCGCCAGATGACAAGTCCCACCACCGCAAAGATCAACAGCGTAAAGACCAACCGAAAGACCCATCCCACCGCCCGCGCGGTTCTGTATCCCTTCATTCCTGCCTCCGTTTCCGCTTCGTGTGTTCAGCGCTTCAGCGCGCGCAGACGATCCAACGCGTTCTGAAGAATGATCTGCGCCGAGAGCGTGTCAATCACGCCCTTGCGCGCCGTGCCGCGCGTGTTCGTCTCGTTCAGGTAGCGGGAGGCGCTTACCGTGGTCAGCCGCTCGTCCAACATCGCAACCGGCAGACCCGTCAGCGCCGCGAGCTTCTCCGCGAATTCGCGGCAACGAACCGCGCGGAAACCCTCCGTTCCGTCCATGTTCTTCGGAAGCCCCACCACAACGGCGGCGGCGCCCCGCTCTTTTGCAACCTTTGCAACCGCTTCGGCGGTCTTTTCCATGCCCCCGGGGGAGAGCGTTTCCAACCCCGAAGCGAGAAACCGCGAGGGATCGGAGAGCGCCAGTCCCGTGCGCGCGTCTCCGAAATCCACGGCGAGAATTCTGCCCTCGGTTGCGGCGAGGTCGGTTACCGTTTGAAGCGCTCCAGCCATTTCCATGTTTCCTCCCAGACCTGTTCCTTGTCCTGTTCGTTGAAAATTTCGTGCCGCATATCGTGGTAGAGGCGGAGCGTGACCTCATGCCCCGAATTCTCCAGTCGCTCGGCAACCGTGCGCACGCCCTTGCCCCAACCGCCTACGGGGTCTGCGTCGCCGCTGATGACAAGCAGGGGCAGGGTGGTCGGCACGCGCTTTGCCCAGTCGCGGCGGTTGACCAGTCCGACCAGTGTGAAGAGGTCGCGGTATGCGCCGACCGTGAAGGTGAAGGTGCAGAGCGGGTCGGCGTTATAGCGCTTCACGACCTCCCCGTCGCGGGTGAGCCAGTCGTTTGCGGTTTTTGCGTCTTTGATCTTTTTATTGTAGCCGTTGAAGGCAAGATTTTTGAGGAATTCCGAGCGGTGGCCCTTGCCGCGGAACGCGGCGATGACGGTTGCGACGGCTTTCCCCGCGCCTGCGGGCATCTGAGGACCGCCCGTGCCGCAGATGATACCGGCGGCGTAGTCCGTCCCGTATCTTGCCATCACCTCGCGTGCGATAAAAGATCCCATGCTATGTCCCATGAGGACAACGGGGAGGTCGGGGTACTGCTCCTTGATATACTTTGTGACGTTATGGACGTCCTCCACGGCGCAGTTCCACCCGTCGCGGTCGGCGAAATAGCCGAGGTCGTCTGGGCTTGCGACGGTATGTCCGTGCCCGAGGTGGTCATGTCCGACGGTCAGGACGCCCCGCTCGGCGAGGTACTCCGCGAATCCTTCGTACCGCAAAAAGTACTCGCACATTCCGTGCGAAATCTGGAGCACGAGTTTCGGCTCGCCGCACTCCGCGCGGTATCCCGCGATCCGGTTCTTCCCGTCCGTTGACGGCAATGTGAATGTTTGCATGTTTTCCTCCTTTAAGACTTTGGGGCGCTGCCCCAAGCCCTGCTTAGGGGACTTCTTGAGGAGAAGTCCCCTAAGAACCTTCAAGACCTTCAACTAAGGGGATTATTACCCCT
>CAVGEJ010000239.1:0-2597 GCA_963628215.1 Eubacterium sp. CAG:180 | reverse complement strand
GAAGAATGAAAAGAACGAATATGTGGCTCTCGCTGATTGCGGCGGTACTGGCGATCGGAGCGTTGGTCGGAATCGCGGGAATGCTTTCCAAGATCGGGAGCGCAGGCGCTGATCCTGCAGAGGATGACGGCGCGTTGCTGACCAATGCCTCCAACGGAATGGAGTATTACGTTTCCGAAGGATCAAAAGATACACTTTACGGAGTAAAAACGGAAAGCGACAAACTGGAAGCCGGAAAGAAATACCGTGTGATCTTCCGTTACAATGAGATCGACCATCAGGATTTCCTGAAAAAGTACGGCTTGCAATTCGATTACTATTTGACCCCCTGCGCGGGGAGTTCGACCGCAGAGATGACCGTTCTGAATATGAACGGCGTTGTCTCGGGTGCGTCCTATGATTTCCTGCGGGAATATGACGGCACACTTTCCATGTTCTTCGTCTCGGGTTCTGTATTGACGGGAAGCGACAAGGAAGCCACCCAAAAGGCGATTCTTGCGTACATGAAAGAGAAGTTGCGCTTCAGCATTTACGAATTGCCGGACGATACGGTGATCTCGAAAAATCTGTTTACCGAAGTCAGCAATCTGGAAAAGACATTGGCATGGGAAGAACCGGTATCCTCTGAAAGCTATTCCTATGCGTATCTGTCCATCGGAGTTCTGCAAATGCAGTCGGACTATAGAATCGTGTTTTCCTTTGACCAGTCCGAATTGGAGGATGCGGCGCAAAAACTCGGAATGGCGTTTTATTACGGGTATTCTTTCGCCGCGGCAGGCGGTTCGGACGGCGGCGTTCCGATTGCAAAGCTGAATGCAAACGGCGTCGGCAACCGCGCGTGCTTCGATTTCAATACAGGCAAGAATGATGCAATCGTTCTGTATTTGATGCGTTCCACGGTAATGCGTAGCGATTCCGCCATCGACGATATCGACCGCGACGCGGTGTTGGCGTTCCTGAAAGAGCATATCCGATACAAAATTTACAAGGTTGGGTGATGAAATGAAACGAATCTTTCCGATGCTTGTCTGCGTTCTGATGCTGTTGCAGTCGTTGTTCCTGTTCGCTCCTGCCGCTTCTGCGGTGGGGGCTGACGCAATGGACGCTTCCTATGTGGTGGACGACCTCAACAAGATGGGCGTGGACATTACGAAGTACAAAGCGGACGCGGAGAATGACCGCATGGAACTGTTGTCCTTTACCGAGTTCGGCTATAAGGTCAACGGGGACTTTTCGGAATACGGCTTGTACCTCTACCTCTGGAATCCCTCGGGAGTCAAGCTGGAGGATTCCGACCTGAACTGCATTCAGCTTTCCTATGGACTGAACGCAGGCGGAACGTCGGGCTATCGCAAGTACGGTTTGGAAATCCTTTCTTGGTCTACGGGGTCAGGCTATGAGTACGTGTTTTACAAGATGAAAATCAAGGATTCCCGATACATCGCGCAAAGCCTGAACAAAGCCATGCGAACCTACGAATTTTCGGGCGTGGAGATCCTCCGCAAGGGAAACAGCAACGCAACCGACTACAAACTCGGCGGCGCGTTCACCTTTACGGGCTACCACGAGGGATGCAACACCTCGGGATTCTCTACCCTTTGGGTGGATGCGGTCAAGTTCGATACGGTGGAATTGGAATTGCACCCTGTGACGTATTACTCGGAAACATACGATGCGGGAGGCGTTAAGAAATACGATGAAATTTTCGGCGTTTATTTCTCCGTTCCGAACTCGGTCGTTAAGAGGTACGGCGATTTGACGGATGAGAAGCTGAAGGGCTTGGAATCGGTCAAAGGGTGCTACAAGGAAGTCCTGACAAACGGAATTCTGACGGACAGCGACGAATTGATGAATCTGTTCAACGATTCGGACATCCCGAAAAATGAAATTTACTTTCGGTCGCTGAAATATCATGTGGTGGGAATTCCATCCTACGATGAATATTACCTTGTCAAGGGCGCGAGCGCGCTTCCGTTCCTCGGGAAAAAGGACACCGTGGAGCGTGTTATCAATCTTTTTGCCAATAACAACGTGTTTCGGCAGAACAAGACCCTTGACGGCTTGTCTGCTTCCGAATTTGAAAGCCTGTACAAAGGAAACGGAAAGGATGCAATTGAGCGCTCCGCTCTGAAAAATTACACCGTTACGAGCAAGGATGTCGGAACGGTGGATGTACGGCTCGGCTTCTGGAAAGCGGTTGCAAATATCCTGAACGGGAAGAGTTCACTTGATACTGTCTCGTTTGATATGCTTCAACGGATTTCCGTCTTGGAGGCGGGAGCATTGAACGCAAGCGCCGTTTCGGAGAAATTCAAGGTCACAGAAGCCGATGCGGAAGCACTCAAAGACTTTGCGTCCGCAAATACGAAAGGGACAACCTATGTGATGCACTTTGCCAAGCGGGATTGCATAACCGCAGAACTGACCGATGCGGGGCGGCTTAACGCTGATAACGCGTCCAATCCCTTTGATGCAATCGACAACATCGGCAACAGTTACTATTTTGAAAAAACGGTCTTTGAGGACTTCGACATTCTGGAGTTGACCTTCCGCGACGAGGAAAACAAGCTGTCGGTTGTTCCCGTGTCGGCAAGCCC
>CAVGEJ010000238.1:0-2670 GCA_963628215.1 Eubacterium sp. CAG:180 | reverse complement strand
GACTTCTCCTTAAGAAGTCCCCTAAGCGGGGCTTGGGGCAGAGCCCCAAGGTCTTATCACTTCCGCCCCTTCTTCCGCACGCCGAAGAGCGCGCCGGCGAGGGAGAGAAGGGGGATCAAAGCGTGAAGGAGAAGGGCGATTCCGAGGGAGTAGCCGAGAGCCAGATTGCGGAAGAAGAGGGAGAGCAGAAGCATCAGAGCGAGAAGCAGACAACCGTTCAGAGTGCCGCAGAGCGCGGGCGCGGCGCGGTGAATCCGCCCGGAGATCACACCGCCGACGAAAGCGACAAGAAACGAGATCAGGAGCGCAACGGGGCGGATGGCAGGGTCGGGATCGGGAAGGAAGTAGACCGCAAGGGAGGCAACCAATAATAAGCCTGCGGCAAATAAAAGCGTCCAAAGAAAAGCGCGTAAAGCCTTTTGCGCGAAGCCGACCTCCTGCCGCGCGGCGGATTTTGCGCCTTTTTTCGTGTGCGTATGTGACATAACCGTTCTCCTTTCAAACAAAAAACAGACTCCTATCGCATTTCCGTTACCAGAATATGCGATGGAAGCCTGTTTTATGCCTTGGAGCGACGGTCAGTCTGCCGCGTCCTCCGCCTTCACATCCACGCGGCTGATGGCGCTTTTGAGAATGCGGATCTTGGTGTTGTCGTGCGAGGTTGCAATCACGCAGGTTTCGTCCTTGATGCTGACAACCTTGCCGATGATGCCGCCGATGGTGGTCACCTCATCGCCAACGGTCAGCGCGTTGCGCATCTCGTTGTTCTGCTTTTCCTGCTTCTTCTGCGGACGAATGCCGACAAAATAGAACACAGCCACCATCAGAACCAACATGGCAACCATCATAATGGTGCCGCCTGCGCCGCTTGAACTTCCCTCCATGAACAGTGCGATTGCGTTGAGCATACTCATTCCTCCAATCTCCGATTTCGGATTTTCAAACATTTCCCTCATTATACCGCATCGGAGCGGCGGATACAATGGATATTTTGTAAATTTTAGCGCGCAAACCGATTTTTTGACGGCGGACGGACAAAAAAGCTGTCGGACGGTTGCATTTTTCGCCTTTTTGTGGTATACTAACGGCAGAAATTGTTTGGAGGACAGTATGAAACAGCCATATCTGGAATGCGGTAAGATCATCAACCTGCACGGTTTTCGCGGCGCGGTCAAAATGGAGTCCTATTGCGACACCCCGGGCGTGTTGGCACACCTCGGAACGCTCTGGCTTCGCGAAAAGGACGGCTACCGCCCCGTAAAGGTTCGCCATGCCTCGGTGTTCCGGCAGTTTGTCATTGCCGAACTGGAGGGCGTGGAGAGCGAGGACGCGGCAAACAGACTGCGCGGCGTGACGGTTTATGCCGCGCGGGAGGATCTGCCGCTGAAGGCGGGCGCGTTCTTCATCGCGGATCTCATCGGAACGCCCGTGCGCCATGCCGATACGGGCGAATCCATCGGTACGCTGACCGACGTGACAACCGGCGCGACGGCGGATCTTTACACCGTGACCCTTGCGGGCGGCGGACAGGCGCTGATTCCCGCAGTCCCCGCGTTCGTCGTGCGAACCGATCCCGACGACGCAATTTACATCCGCCCGATCCCCGGGCTTCTGGGCGAGGAGGCGGACAAATGATGCGCTTTGATATCATGACCCTGTTTCCCGATCTTGTGGAAACGGTTCTGTCGGAGAGCGTTATCGGGCGCGCGCAGAAAAACGGCGCAATCGCGGTGCGGGTTCACAATATCCGCGACTATGCCGAGGATAAGCACAACCGCGTGGACGACACGCCCTACGGCGGCGGAAAGGGCATGCTGATGATGGCGCCCCCCATCTGGCGGTGCTATCAAGGGGTTCTGCGCCGACAGGAGGAAGAGGGACTGGAGGATCTGCGGCGGCGGGTGATCTATCTCTCTCCCGCAGGGCAGGTTCTGACCCAGAAGCGCGCGGAGGGACTGGCGCGCGACTACAACAACCTGATTCTGCTTTGCGGGCATTACGAAGGAGTTGACAGCCGCATTGTGGACGAGATTGTGGACGAAGAAATCTCCATCGGCGATTTCGTCCTGACGGGAGGGGAGATTCCCGCCTGCATTCTGACCGACTGCGTGGCGCGGTTGATCCCCGGTGTACTTGCGGATGCGGAGTGCTACGAGAAGGAGAGTATTTCCTCGGGACTTCTGGAGTACCCGCAGTATACCCGCCCGTATGAATACCACGGGATGAAAGTGCCCGACGTGCTGATTTCGGGTCACCACGAAAACATCGACCGCTGGCGGCGCGAGCAAGCGGAACAGCGCACCCGCGAGCGC
Source organism: Eubacterium sp. CAG:180 (assembly GCA_963628215.1). GTDB lineage: Bacteria > Bacillota > Clostridia > Oscillospirales > CAG-272 > UMGS1865. The sequence goes on along the minus strand of CAVGEJ010000238.1, from coordinate 358 downwards.
AGACCGGATTTGCTGAAATAGCCGCAGACTGACTTACCGAAGGGGAGATTTTCGTTGAGGGCGTTGCCTAAGCGGATGAAACTATATGGAAAAAAGTTGACTGCCGTAATGATGGATAAGATTTATCCCCCCTCATCAGTCGCTCTCGCGACAGCTTCCCCCCGAGGGGAAGCCTTTTGGCAAAGCCCTCCTTGTGGTTCATAACTCCCACAAAAAGAAGAAAGGGCTGTCACCTCTAACGCAAATATTCACACAGATTTTCAAATTCTTTTTTCATATTTGCGGTTACGTGCTGCGTAAAACAGGCTTCCCCTCGGGGGGAAGCTGTCGCGTGAGCGACTGATGAGGGGGGATAAAT
>CAVGEJ010000237.1:0-2674 GCA_963628215.1 Eubacterium sp. CAG:180 | reverse complement strand
GTTTGGAGGGGGAAGAACCCCATCCGAAAGGGGGTTCTTCCCCCTCCAAGGTCTTCTCCCCCCTACCTCTTCGTAAACGCCACAGCCAGACGGTCGCAACGCTCGTTGTAGGGATGCCCCGCGTGACCTTTTACCCAGACGTAGGTCATCCGATGCCGCGAGACCAGAGAGAGAAGCCGCTCCCATAAATCCGCATTCAAAGCGGGAGACCTGTCCGCCTTCCGCCACCCCCGCGCGCGCCATCCTTCCGCCCAACCGAGCGTCAGCGCGTCAATCACATACTTCGAATCCGAGGTCAGAACCACCTCGCAAGGCTCGCGCAAAGCCGCAAGCGCCTCGATGACAGCCGTCAGTTCCATGCGGTTGTTCGTCGTCTCCGCCTCGCCGCCCGACAGTTCCTTCTCGTGCCCGTTCCAGACCAGAATCGCGCCCCATCCCCCCGGTCCGGGGTTTCCGCTGCACGCACCGTCGGTGTAAATTTCCACTTTCTTCATCTGCCGCTTTCCCTCGTTTCCGCCCGCAATTGCTACCAGTATACCATATTTTTGCACTTTTTTCAACCCAAACACGATTTTTTTCGCGAAAGCCCTTGCATATTCCGCCGTTTTTGTTTATAATAAAGAATGTAATTTTGTGAAGTCCGATTCACAAACCCGAAAGTGAGGAACTTATGAAAGACGCTTCCAAGCAGAAAAAGCGTCGGTGGCATTGGGGTGACCGTTCGGACGGCTATAAACTCCGTACCGTCAACCCCATGACGAGAATGATGCCCTACATCATGCCCCAACGCGCCGACGCCTGCAACTACTTCGCAGATTCTATCGATATGACCAAGGCCGACCGCTTCTGCCGCGAAAAGGTTCGCGCGGGCATGACGAATTTCAGCTTCCTGCATATTCTCATCGCCGCCTACCTCCGCGCCATCTCCCAACGCCCCGCCCTCAACCGCTTTGTCAGCGGGCAGAAGATCTACTCCCGCAAGGGCATTCAGATCGTGATGGTGGTCAAAAAGCGGATGGCAATCGACTCCCCCGATACCTGCATCAAGGTCGACTTCGAGCCGGATGACACCGTGGACGAGGTCTACGAAAAGTTCGACCGCGCCGTGTCCGCCGTTCGGGAAGCCCCCGACGACCGCAACGAGTTCGACCGCCTGAACAAAGTCCTGTCCCTGATCCCCGGGCTGTTCTGCCGTTGGACGATCGGGCTGTTGCGCTTTCTGGATTACTTCGGCATCATGCCGCGCAAAATTCTGCGCCTCTCCCCCTTCCACGGAACGATGATCGTTACCAGTATGGGCTCGCTCGGCATCCGCCCGATCTACCACCACATCTACAACTTCGGCAACCTCCCCGTGTTCTTTTCCTACGGCGGGCGGCGCTCCGAGGTGGTCTGCGACGCGGACGGCAACGTTTCCACGCGCAAGTGCATCGAGTTGAAGGTTGTGACCGACGAGCGCATCTGCGACGGCTACTACTACGCCTCGGCGTTCAAGATCATCAAGCGGCATGCGGAAAATCCCGAGTTATTGGAAGTCAAGCCCGAAACGGTCTGCGAGGACATTCTCTGAAGCAAAGGAGCACCCATGAGCAAAATTCAATGGAAAGGCGGCGCGCTTCTGGCGCCTGTCCCGCCGGTTCTTGTCACCTGCGCCTCGGGCGACCGCCAAAACGTTTTCACGGTGGCGTGGACGGGCATTCTCAACACCAACCCGCCCAAGACCTACATTTCGGTTCGCCCCTCGCGCTACTCCTACGAGTTGATCGGCGAGAGCGGCGAATTCGTCATCAATCTGACGACCTCGGCGCTTGTCCGCGCGACCGACTCCTGCGGGGTCTACACGGGGCGCAAGGCGGACAAGTTCAAGCGCTTTCATCTGACCCCCGAGTCGGCAACCGAGGTACGATGTCCCCTGCTTGCCGAAAGCCCTTTGTCGCTTGAGTGCCGCGTGTTCGACCGCGTTCCGCTCGGGACGCACGAGATGTTCCTTGCCGACATTGTTGCGGTCGATGTGGACGAAACCTTACTCGACCGCGACGGCAAGCTTCGTCTGGAGCGCGCCAACCTCCTTGCCTACGCGCACGGCGACTACTTCGCTCTCGGTCGCCGTCTCGGCTCTTTCGGCTTCTCCGTCAAAAAGCGGTAGGGGGATGCGGGGGGACGCGGGGGATGCGCCAAAGGGGCTTCTTGAAAGAAGCCCCTCTGGACTCCCCAAGAACTTTCAACGCATTTATGGGGAAAGTGCGAACATAGTGCCACCGGCGTTTGATTGGATGTGACATAGCGGATAAGGCGTACCGTGGGATAGAATTCGTTCGCGGCAATGTAACCGACAAACGGAGCGGAACGACACACGGGTCGTTCCCTACAACGTTTTATTTTTAACGGGTTACGCACTCTACAGGGGCGCAATCCGCAGGGAGCGCCCCGCAAATCACCCCGCCCTCCGTTAACAACTAACCTGAACCATTTCTATCCGGTAGCGGGAGCGAGGCGTAAGCCGACAAAATCCCGCTGGTCGGGATTTTGCGCGGGAGCAGCCGGAATTCGCAGCACGGAATACGGCTACACTCAAAATCTGTACTATGTAAAGATAGAAATAAAAATCCAATTGAGTTCAAGGTCTTGAAGGTTCTTAGGGGACTTCTCCTTAAGAAGTCCCCTAAGCAGGGCT
>CAVGEJ010000236.1:0-2725 GCA_963628215.1 Eubacterium sp. CAG:180 | reverse complement strand
GAAACGCCCTCATCCGTCGCCTGCGGCGACACCTTCCCCCTTGAAGGGGAAGGCTGTTGTGCGGATTTCCTTTGTTTTTGCTTTGAAATATTGATATCGGAACGCCAGAAGCATTCTTTTTGAAATTTGCAGAACTTTTGTAAGCCTTCCCCTTCGAGGGGGAAGGTGTCACCGCAGGTGACGGATGAGGGCGGGGTGCGTTTTGCCGATCGGTCGCTCTCTACCGCGTGACTTCCTCCGTCACGGTACAATCCGCGCGGGAGCGGTCGATTTCGCACAGAACCTCGGCGGGATGCGAGACGGTCAGCGCGATTCTGCCGCCCGACCGTTGCCACGCAACCGAAACGATTCCGCACGGCAGATCGTAGGAGGCTTTGGCAGAGTCCAGTTCCCGCACAAAGGACGGGCGCACCCGCACGTGGCGGCAGTCGACAATCTCCAACCCCGCAAGGTCGCGGAAGAACCACCGCACCGCGTCGCCGAGAAAATGGTGGTTGTGCGAGCCGCATTCCCGCCCGCCTTCGGGTTGGAAGGATTCCACCATCGCCGTTTCGCCGCGGTCGAGCAGATTCCGATAGGAGGGGAATTCCTTCTGCGTGATCATGCGGTAGGCGGTTTCGCTCTCGCCGAAGTCCGAAAGCACATGAAACAGCGCGTGCAGACCGAGAAAGCCGCAATCGAAATTGCCGCCGTTCTCTTTTATGCGCTCCTTCAGGTGGGCAAAGGCTTCCTGCCGCTCCTCGGGCGCAAAGACCCCGTAATAAAGCCCCATCGCCTGCGCGGTCTGCGTGCCGTTTGCAAGCGTAGCCGTGCTGCGGTCAAGAAGGGCGGAGCGGACGCTTGCAAGCATCTCGTCCCCGAGCGCCGCCGCAGTCGCGGCGTCCTCTGCGCGCCCGATTGCCGTCAGCATTTCCGCCGCCTTTTTCGCCATGTCCATGACCATGACGCTGTCGGTCAGCGCGAGCGGCGTGTCGTAGCGGTGGGATTTTTTGCCGACGGGAACCCAGTCGCCAAGCCCGATGGCAACCGTGCCGTCCGCGCTCCGTCGGGTGCGGATGTAGGCGAAATAGCGGAGCATTGCGTCGGCGGTCAGACCGATTGCCCGCACGTCGCCGCGCAAGCGCCAAACGGTGTAGGGGAGGTTGACCAACACGCTGTCCCATGCAGGACCGTTGCCCCATGCAAAGCCCCAGCCGCCCGTCGGAACGATTCCGGGGAGCGCGCCGTCCGCCCGTTGCGCCGCCACAATGTTTTCAAGCCATTCGAGGTAGCTTTCGGTCGTGTCGAACAGGAGGGACATCTGCGGCGCGGACATGGAAGCGTCGCCCGTCCATCCGTTCTTTTCGCGGTGCGGGCAGTCGGTGGGAAAGTAGTAGAAATTGGAACGGTCGGAGTTGACGAGCAGATCGAAAATGCGGTTAATCGTCCCGTCCGAGCAGGTGAAATGCCCCACGCGGCGCAGGTCGCTTGAGAGCACGGGGAAGGACAACAGGTCGGCGGTTGCCTGCTCGGGACGTACCCCGAGGATCAGGGCGTAGCGGTAGCCGAACCACGCAAAGGACGGCTCGTAGGTCTCGTCCCCGCCCCGCGCGCGGTATTCCATGCGGGCGAAATCGGTGTAATAGAACGGGTATTTCTCCACGGGCTGATTGTAGAGGTTGGATTGGTCGAATTTTCCGTCCTTCAGCCGCTCGCAGAATTTGACAACCACCGTCTGCCCCTCGGTTGCGCCCGTCAGGCGCAGGCGGCAAGTCCCCGCCGCGTTTTTGCCGAAGTCGTAGAGATACCCGCCGTCGCAGGGCGTGACCGACACGGGCGTGAGCGTTTCGTAGCACCGGATCGGTTCTGCATGGCACTTGCAAAGTTCTCCCTTCGGCGCGTCCGCCGGGAGCGCGGGAAGCCAACCGGAGACATCAAAGCCCGGCAGATTCCACCCCGCCGATTCCCGCCGCGCGTCGTAGATCTCGCCAAGACGGTATTCGTCAAACAGAATGGGGGAGGGATGGGTCAAAAATTGCCCGTCCGCACGGAAAGCCAGTGACTTTCCCTCTCCGTGTGCGGAAAATACCAACGCCAACTTCGGGGCAGACCGCCACGGGGCGCGGTCGAAGTCCCAGACCGCGCCGCCGAAACCGTTCTGAAATCCGTTTCCGAGCAGAATGCCGAGGACGTTTTCCCCACGGCGCAGATAGGGGGTGAGGTCGTAATCGTCAAAATACATCCGGTCGTCGGGATTGCTGATGTAGGGCGCGAAATACCCCTTTGTGATTTCCAGACCGTTGACCCACAGACGGTAAAAACCAAGCCCGCAGACCGAGAGCACAGCGCACTCGGGGGTAAAATCCAAATCAAACGCCCGCCGCAGATAAGGCGCGGGGACGCGGTGCGTAAAGTCGCAATATTCCCGCGTGGCGCAGATGAACTGTTTCTTCATGTCGCTCTCCTTCCGATATCCTACCTTTTATTTCTTATTATACACCTTTCCCGCGCCCGTTTCTTTATCGTATTCGGTTGCGTTTTTTATCATAAACAGGGAAAGAAGGCGGCTTTTTGTGTAAATATTAGATTGAGAACAAAACTCGTTCTTATAAAATGAAAAGAGAGACCTTTGGAGATTGTATCATGGGTGAAAATTCAGAAGGTCAACACTGTTTTAATTGGAGCAGATTTATCCCCCCTCATCAGTCGCTAACGCGACAGCTTCCCCCCAAGGGGAAGCCTTTTT
>CAVGEJ010000235.1:0-2728 GCA_963628215.1 Eubacterium sp. CAG:180 | reverse complement strand
TGTCTATACTTTTGCCCGATCTTTTTTTAATTTGCGAAAAATATTATACCTTATCGTATAATGGGGTTGGACATGTTCAAATCTCCTTTCGAATGTTTGTGTGGTAACTTCATTCTACCAGAGTTTTTTGAGCATGTCTACCTTTTTGCTCTTTTTTTCTTTTTGCGAAAAATATTATACCTTATCTTTTTAAGACGAGGGGGTATTTGGGGCTTACTACGTAACCGAGGCTTTCCTCAAGCCGAACAGAGAAACAAAATCCCTTGCCCGCAAATTGCTTGCGGGCAAGGAATTTTTCTGCCTCTATGCGAATTAAAAGCGCCATCAGGTGAGTTGAAGCTCGGACAGCATTTTCTTCGCCGCATCCTGTTCGTCTTTGCTTGTCGTGGAATTGACCTTCAGCTCATGTACACTGCGCTTGACACCGCCGCGGAATAATAGCCTGAACCATCTGCGCACTTCATAAAACGGGAGCAACAGCCGCTTCCCCTCCAAAGAAGGATACTGGAATTTTAACACGTCATACGGAAGCCAGATACGGGAAAGCGCATAGCGGAATTTTCCGCCCTTCCTCACCTGTTGCACCGAAACGCAGTTTTCGGTTGTTCCGTATACCCCACCGCTGAGCAGATATTGCTCCATTTGCTTGGTTAAATCCGTGTGCTCTGCCCCGTCGAACCAGACCTGTAAAAGGCGCTCCGCCGAAGCCGCAAAGGAATCCAGTCCACCTGCCGCCAGTAGCACATTCCGTTTCTCCAAATCACCATTTTTGCAATGATTCAGCACCCAAATGTCCAGAAACGGACGGATGCCGCAACCGCCACAAACAAAATGCTTTGCCATATGCGCAATATGGTAATAGTAGAACATCTCATCGCTTAAAAGATACTCGGAGGTTCCATCAATCGATGACGCGTTTTCCCAAACCGTCTGTAAAATCGATTCTGCCTGACCGATGCTTTTTTCCTCAATCAGGCTGTAATGCAATTCCAAATGGACACCGCTCTGCGAAAACAGGCTGACATCGTGGGAACCTTTCAATTCTTTCCGATACGACAAATCGGAGACAAGCAAGGAAACAGCACGGTCCAAATCGCGCTCGTGTATCAAAATGTCAATGTCGCAACTGGTCCGCATCCACGGCTCGGGGTAATACTGCCGCAGGACAGAGCCTTTGAGCGGGAGGAACGGTATCTGCGCTTCATTCAGAACCTTCCGCAAGCAATTGAGTTCATAGTTGATCTGCTCGTAGCGATAAACCGCCGTCATCAACTGTTTCTCAAATTTGGACTTGATTTCCGCATTTGAAATCAGTTTGTTTTTTATCAATGCGTCGCCGACCAGATGCACAAGGTCATGTGCCTTGGAAAGTTTGTACAGCGCCGCCAGTTCCTCGTCCGAGAATGGATCTTGCGATGGGTCAATCGCTTTGCCGCAGACTTCGCTTGCGATCAGGGCTGTCATCGATTGAACGATGTTTTTCATGGGCATGACCTCCTCTATTCACTGAACGGTCTCGGATTGTCTCATCAAATTCCGATACAAATCGATATACTCCCGAAACTTCTCGTTTTTATCAAACTGCTTTGCTTTTTTCAAACAGGCTTCCGTACTGTAAGGTACGGTTTCACAGATGAGGATAATTTCCCGATATAATGCGTCGACATCGTTCTTGGGGACAACGCTTCCGCAAGTAGCATCCAACATTTCGGGACTGCCTCCTGTCTGAAACGTCAGAACCGGAGTCCCGCACGCCAATGCTTCCATATTCACCGTGGGATAGTTTTCTTCTCTTGTCGGATTCACAAAAACATCGGCGGCAGTATAAATTTTTGCAAGTTCGGTTTGATTCTGCGTTCTGTGGATGGAAATAACGGTATCCGGTAATTGCTTATCAACTGTCTCATCCGTTCCGACCAAAACAATTTGGTATCTTTCGGAATCCAGTCTTTTCGCAAGGTCAAGAAATACGTCCAGTCCTTTCCGCTCTCCCCACCCGAATGCGACGCCCAGAACAATTTTTTTATCGCCGCAACCGTAAGTCTCTCTGAAGTTGCTCGGCGTTGGCTTGAAGACCTCAAGGTCAATCCCGTTGTTGATGACCCGAATCGGGTAATCCTTCAAAAAAGATTGTTTTGCAAGCCCTGCCAACCATTCGGACGGTGTGACAAGGGTCATATTTTCAACGCCTGTAAACCATTTCTTTTTGAGTTTATACATGCGTTTTGAACTGTCAATCAGACTTTGCGGATACTCCCGGTATTGCGGACATTGGTAGCAACCCGTTTTCCATTTGTCGCAACCGATCATGTCAAAATGAGGGCAATGACCTGTAAAGGTCCAGCAATCGTGAAGAGTCCAGACGACTTTTAGGTTGTTCTTTTTGATATAGCGGAAGAGAATCGGAAGATTGACATAACAGTTATGGAGATTATGTAAATGTATGATCTCCGGGGAGAAACGATCTAATTTTTTCAGAAAAGACAGTGTAGAAAAGAAAGAAAAACAACCATTCAACCCGCTGATTTCTGCGAGTTTCAAATGGAGATTTCGGGAAAAACGATTTCCAATAACAATATCGCTTTTCTGTTCCCGTTTGGAATTCCCTCGGCTTTTTGGATAGCAAACTGCAACGGATTCGTTTTTCTCTTCTGCCGCTTTTGCAATTTCCAACATGATGTTGCCGGTGCTTCCGAAATTGCAACTGTTTATTTCGACAATATGTATC
>CAVGEJ010000234.1:0-2799 GCA_963628215.1 Eubacterium sp. CAG:180 | reverse complement strand
CCCCCTCATCAGTCGCTAACGCGACAGCTTCCCCCCAAGGGGAAGCCTTTTTGCAAGACTTCCCTTGCGCTACATAACAAAACGACCGGACGAAAATACGAAGTATTATTTGCTACATATCTATCCGCTATATATTCACTGTTTAAGGTCGTATTTGCTATGTATACACAGCATAAAGAAGGCTTCCCCTTGGGGGGAAGCTGTCGCGTTAGCGACTGATGAGGGGGGATAAATCTGCACCCAAAGGAAGGTATCTTTTCCCCCGAACCGGAACGACACATGGGTCGTTCCCTACAATCTTTCATTTCTAACAGGTTGCGTACTCTACAGGGGCGCAATCCGAAGGGAGCGCCCCGCCCACAAAAAGAGTGCGACAGCCGCACCCTGTAAAAACTCTATACCTCCCATCCAAACCAAAAACTTCCCCCATGTCCCCGCCACTCACAAAAAGCGAAACAAATTTTCACCTCGTAAGTGGCGGGGACATGGGGGAAGTTCGGGGAGGATGAGGGAGGCTTGGAGGGAGAAGGGACACCCTCCGAAAGGGGTCCCTTCTCCCTCCAAGGTCTTTTCACCCCTCCGAAATCACGCCGCTTAGGTCGGAGACGGAGCAGAGGTTGTAGAAATAAACCTTGCCGAACTTGCTCTTGTCGCAAAGGAGATAGGAGCGAGGGGAACGCTCCAGCATCGCGCGGCGGAGGTTCACCTCTTCAACCGAAGGATCGGAAACGCGACCGTCCTCGGAAAGCCCGCGACAGGAGAAAAAAACAATGTCCGCGTTGATCCCCGAGACAAATTGCTCCGCCTGCGCACCAACGTAGGAGTAGGAGTTGTTCAGCATCTTCCCGCCCGTGCAGTAGTTGCAAAGCCCCGCCTCCGCAAGCGCCAGAGCTGTCTTTGCCCCGCTCGTTACCACCGTCAGATCCTTTTTCGAAGCCAGAAACGGCACAAGATGGAACGCGCTCGTCGAGCCGTCCAGAAGCACCACCATGCCGTCCTCCACAAGTTCCGCCGCGCGCCGCCCCATCGCCGTCTTCGCCGCACTCTTTTCGTTCTCGCGGAACACGAACGGAATCAGCGTCTCCGCCCCCTCGGGCAGAACCGCGCCGCCGTAAACCTTGTGAATCAGCCCCTTCGCGTCAAGCTCGGTCAGATCCCGCCGTACCGTCGGCTCGCTCACATACAGAATCGCGCTCATCTGCGCCACGCTGATTTTCGGCTCTTGCCGCAACAACTCCAGAATCCGCTCCTGCCGCTCGCTGATGGTCATATTTCCGCCCTCCCGCATGATGATTTCCCGCCGTTCGGTGATTATTTGTCAACTTTTTCGGCGGGGCTTGATTATTTGCGCATTTTCAGCTATGATTATACCATAAACCAAGTGCCGCGTCAAGACGTTGCGCGGAGAAAAGGAGTTTTTATGTCTGAATTGCAGGAACTGCTGAATCACCCCGAAGGGGTCAGGTGCGCATGCGGAAAGACCCACAAGGCGGGCTTTTCCCATGTGATTATCGAATCGGGCGCAATCCGCCGCGTTCCCGAGGTTGTGCGCTCCTACGGCGCGAAAAAGATCTTTCTGTTGGCGGATCATAACACCTACGCAGCCGCGGGTGAGCAGGTGGCAAAGATCCTCTCGGACGCGGGGATTCCCTGCACGGTCTACTGCCTGCCCGGAACGGAGCGGGTCGAGCCGGACGAGCACGCGGTCGGGTCGGTTGCAATGCACTTTGACTACGCCTGCGACCTCATTCTCGGCGTCGGCTCGGGCGTTGTCAACGACGTCGGCAAGATCGTTGCGAACCTGACGAACCGCCAGTATGTCATTTTCGGGACTGCGCCGTCGATGGACGGTTACGCTTCCGCAACGTCGTCCACCATCCGCGACAGCCTCAAGGTGTCGTTGGACAGCCGCGTGCCGGATACGGTCATCGGTGACCTCGATATCCTCGCCGCCGCGCCGATGCGGATGATCCTTTCGGGTCTGGGCGATATGCTGGCGAAGTACATCAGCATTGCCGAGTGGCGCATTTCGCACATCATCAACGGCGAGTACTACTGCGAGACGGTTGCGGGGTTGGTCAACGAGGGTCTGCAGGCGTGCATGGATAATCTGGAAGGCATTGCAAAGCGCGACAAGACCGCGATTGCGGCGGTCATGAATGGCATGGTGCTGTCGGGCATTGCCGCGAACTACGCGGGCGTGTCGCGCCCCGCTTCGGGCATGGAGCACTACCTCTCGCACATCTGCGACATGCGCGGGGTGGAGTTCGGTCTGCCGTTTGACCTGCACGGCATTCAGTGCGGCGCGGCGACGGTGATCTGTCTCGGCATTTACGAGAAGCTGCGGACGGTCAAGCCCGACCGCGAAAAGGCGCTTGCCTATGTGGAGAAGTTCTCCTACGCCGACTGGGCGGAGAAGCTGCGCGCATGGCTCGGCAAGAGCGGCGAAGTGATGGTTGCGAACGAGGCGCGCGAGAAGAAGTACGACAAGGATCTGCACCGCGCGCGTCTGGAGCGGATCATTGCGCACTGGGACGAGATCGAGGCGGTCATTCACTCCCTGCCGCTGCCTTCGGAAATCGTTCCGAAGCTTCAGGCAATCGGTCTGCCCGTTTCCTTTGCGGAACTTGGCTTCTCCCCCGAGGAGGAGCGGAACGCGATCCTCTTCAGCAAGGATGTGCGCGACAAGTACATCGGGTCTCGCCTGATGTGGGATCTCGGGATCTTGGACGAGATTGTCGGGTGAGGTAGGGAAGACCTTGGAGGGAGAGAGCCCCCTCTTTCGGAGAGGGGGCTCTC
>CAVGEJ010000233.1:0-2842 GCA_963628215.1 Eubacterium sp. CAG:180 | reverse complement strand
AAAATTATTTTGATTTTTTTCATTTTAGAGCTTGACTTTTATTAGCAGGTCTTTCTTTCTGATTTTTTATTTTGAGAAACAAAAAAGGCGAATGAGAGCTTTTCATCCGCCGCGCCGTTTGGACGCGAAAAAATTTCTCATTCGCCTGTTTGTGATTCAATTTTTTTCTTGCCTGTTGGGTCAAAAATCCAATGACATGAGTTCGCGCCCCACCAAAATCCTGAAAATATCTGCGTTTCGTGATTTTTTTGTCACCGAGCCAAAGTGCCAAAAAGGGGCAAAAAAACGGGTAAAAACCCGGTTTTTGCGAAGAATATCCATTTTATGTTCTTCATATGTGCCACTCACACAATCCGGATATTTTCGGCAAAACGGCATGGCGGGGGTGAACTCATGTCGGGAAAGCACATCATCACAATATTTATGCTTAAATGGCACACTCACGCTCCAGTCTATGCCTGTTTTAATTTTCTACCACGCCACAAACATCGACGAGTTTCATTCCTCTAAAGTATCAACATTGCGACCGATTGCGACCTAATTGCAACTAAGTCGCAATTAGGTCGCAATTAATTTCTAAGCAATCGCTTTACGAATTACTTTACAATATACCACTTCGCCCCATTGGTTTTCCCTACGCAGACAACTTTCTCGTCCTCTTTCAGTTCTCTCATCAACACCTGTATCTGGTTACGATTAAGCCCCGGTAAAACCTGCTGCAATTCCTTGAACGGAGTACCGACTTCGTTGTTCTGGCGGATATGCTTTAGTAGCAGTTCCTTATTGGTGTCCCTATCCAAGCCGATGTGTCTTGTATGCACGCCTGTCTTGCCGGTTGCTGCATAGAGGCTTCTTGCAAGAACATATTTTTTACGACCGATGTGCTCGACAATACCCATCTCAATCAGCCGATTCAACCGTGATTGCATCTTTTCATTCATCGGTCGCTCATGATACAGCGCGTCAATCGTAAGAAAATCTTCCGTAGACAGCAACTCTGCACATCTTTCGCTGATACGATTGATTACAGAAAGCATTGCCTTATCGATAATCAATCCATTCAACGTAACGCTAACGAAAAAGTCATCTGTACCTGTAAAGTCAGGAAGCGGCTTTGCCTCCTGAACACTCAGTTCAAACATCAGGTTCATACCTTGCCCGGAGCGTTCCACCATACCACAAAGAGACAGAATCTCAGCGATACGGCGATTGCGCGGGAGCTGACGATCCAGGATATTATCAAGTGTAATGCCAACCGGAAGTCCGCCCGGGCTTTCGACAACCAGTCTGTCGCGGAACTGTCGGACAAATATACTGCCACCAAACTGGTAGTTTCTATGACTCACCGCATTCAATATTACCTCTCTAACGACGCGCTCATTGAATGTCGCAATATCAAAGACAAAAAAACCTTCCTGATAGTGCTGCTTATCGTTTCGCAGATTTACAAGATCCCAAATACGGTCGTAACATGCAAAAAAGCCCACTCTAAATTCTTCCCTCTGATTTGCAGGTCCCGATGCTTCGGAGGAACGGTATTCAAAAATGATTTCTGCCTGCGGCAAATATTTGACGATTGCCACATTCTTTCCGAACAGGATTAAAGCCGCATACGTTACACCGTCATCCGTAATCGCACCGCAATCATGGAGAAGCTGCTGTTTTGAAAGGGTGGCAAGCTGCTTTTTACCGCTCTTTTCAATCCACTTGGCGCGGAAATTTTCAATAGCAGTCTCATCCAAATCATCAACGGTTGCCCCGGCGCAGATTGTTCCGGAAAAATCGCCGCCAGTTTCCTCATAGATGCTACGCCGCATATCCTCCGGCATAGGTTTGAGCGTATCGCCTTCGTAAATCCACGCAACGCCGTCATATTGTACCGGCAAACCGATCGGACGACTCTTTACGTCAAAAACCAAAACGCGCTTTTCTTCATAGCTGAAAAGTTGAAAATCAATGTTGATCCTTAACTTTTCAATCAAGCCCATACGAGTGCGTTCCGGTTGGTCAAAAGCCGCACTTCCGACCACTCTACGGGGTCTTTTGTCAGTAATACCGAATACCAGCTTACCGCCGCCATTGTTCGCCAAAGCGCAGCAACATTTCGCCGCATCTCCAAAGTCAAACCGATTTTTGGCTTCTTTGAATTGAATGTGTTCGCCCTCCTTAGCCTCCAAAAGCTCTTGGACAGTTTCTAAATACGACATAGCGTTACTCCTTCATTTCGTTGTGCTCTGATTGGTGAGCATTCAGCCTTTGACCACAGCACTGTCGAAACCTACTTGCGGCTCTTTCGCGTCTTGAACTGGTACAGCAGCATAATTTGAATACTCATATATTTTGCATTTATCGGTGTCAGTTTTGCTCCATTCCTCATCAAAGAAGTTATCAATCAATATTGGGGACTCAACAATCTGAACTATATGGTGTCTCTTTCCAACAGAATTGACAGAGGTTCCAAGAGACCATACGCGAGTTTTATTGAGCTGGTATTTGAGAATTAAGTATCGATCATGAAACCTACTGCCGTTGTTCCCATGAACCGTCCTAAATGATAGCCGCAAATCAGTTTCTTGTCCCAACCCGTCTTCAAGTTCCTTTTGTAAGGAGTTCCGTTTTTTGTCAAATGCGGCATCTTGCATGGCATCAGTTAATATTTCTGCTTTTGCATCCTTATTGTGGGAAATCGTATGAATATCGGTCAAGCAGCACACACGAATCCCCGGTTTCTCGCAAAACGCAACAGTGTTAAGAATGTCGTTTGGTGATAAATAAGGATCAACTATCCTTAGAGACTGTTTTCATAAGCGATAGATTAGTCCGGCAAGGCACGAAAGAATTA
>CAVGEJ010000232.1:0-2876 GCA_963628215.1 Eubacterium sp. CAG:180 | reverse complement strand
GCACGGTGGTGTGAGAGGTCGGCTGCTCACCTAATGGGTAGCCTCCTACTCGATTGCATTGGTATCGTTTTTGACGTGAACATCCAGTTGCGGGAAGGGAATTTCGATCTTCTCGGCTTCCAGACGGTTCTGGATTGCTTCCAGGAGGTCAAAGTGAACCGTCCAGTAATCCTCTTTTTTCGTCCAGACCCGAACGGTGAAGTCCAGCGAACTGTCGTTCTGCTTGGTGAGACGGACGAAGGGGCGGGATCGGTCAGCGCAAGGGTTTGCTTTGCCGCTTCCTCCAGAAGAACGTGCTGAACGCGGTTGATATCGCTTCCGTAGGCAACCGAGACGGTCAGATCCACGCGCCGCGTGTCGTTGACCGAGTAATTCACAACCGAAGAACCGGTGATTGTGCCATTCGGAATGGTTACCTCGCGGTTGTCGGGAGTCGTCATAACGGTATAGAAAATGCCGATCTCCTTTACCGTTCCGCTGTAGCCGCCCGCGTCCACAAAATCACCGATGCGGAAGGGACGGAAGATAAGAATCATGATGCCGCCCGCAAAGTTGCTCAAAGCCCCTTGCAGTGCAAGACCGATGGCAACGCCCGCCGAGGCAATCACCGCGATTACCGAGGACATCGGTACGCCGAGAATGCCGATCACCGTCACGATAACAAGCGTGTTGAGTGAGATTTTGATCGTGCCCGAGAGAAATTTGGTGACGGTCGGATCTTTCTTCATCAGCTTGCTTTTTCCGAGCAGTCGGAGCAGCAACCGTACAATCCAGAAACCGATGATCAACACAAGCAGGGCGATAATCATTTTTCCGCCGAAATCCGTCGGAAACCCAAGCAGTCTGTTTCCAAGTTCTTCCTAAGTCATAAAACAGCCCCCAAAAAAGAAATTCCGGACAGTTCAACTGTCCGGTTTCTATTATAAGCAGGAAAATATGAAATTTTTGCGTGCTTCCGAAAAAACACTATTTTTTATCCGATTTTGCGTTTTCCAATTCCGCCAACGGGTTCTGCGCCATGGCATTTTCCATTTCCCGGCTGCTGACATGGGTGTAGATCTGCGTGGTGTTGAGTTGTTCGTGCCCGAGGATATCTTTCAGCACCCGCACGTCGACCTTGCCCGACTGATACATCAGCGTTGCCGCCGTGTGGCGCAGTTTATGTACCGAGTAATGCTTGGATTCCAGTCCCGCGCGTTTGAGGTAACGGTAGACCATTGCCTGCACTGTTTTCACATTGATGCGCACGTTCAGGCGGCTGAGAAACAGCGCCTTGTCGGTCACGGCGCGGTATGCGTTGCTCGTGCGGATCTTCAGATGATCGGAAAGCGCCGCGCGGCAGGCGTCGTTGAGGTAGATCACGCGTTCTTTGCTTCCTTTACCCGTGACCCGCAGGGAACGCAGATCGTCGTCAAGATCGGTCAGATTGATTCCGCACAGTTCGGAAACACGCATGCCGCAGTTGAGAAACAGGGTCAGAATTGCGTAGTCGCGAACGCGGTTCGGCGAGTCGGTGTCATTCCGCACCGCTTCAAGCAGGCGGAGCGCCTCGTCAAGAGACAGCACCTTCGGCAAGGGTTTCTGCGCCTTCGGGGAGTCGATGTCAACGGTTGGGTTTTCGGTCAGGTAGTGCCGCTTGGAAACCAGATATTTATACAGGGAACGGATGGAAGCAAGCTTGCGCGCCCGCGCGGACCAGTGGTTGTTCCGTACCGTTCCCGTATAGAACAGGAACTGGTAGATATCGTCCTGCGTGATCTCCCGCAGGCGATCCAGACCGACCGTGCTGACGTCCACCTGATAGAACTCGGCGGATTCGAGCGAGATATCGAGGTCGCGGGAGATGAGAAAGCGGAAGAAGGTGCGCAGATCGAGCAGGTACTCGTCAACCGTCTTTTGCGAACAGCCCTGAATGGACATTTTGTAGGAAGCATACTCCCGGATCAGCGGGGAAAATTCCTTTACCGAAACCAACTGCGGCACAGCGCCCATCTCCTTTCGTGTAGAACTACTTTTATTATACACCATATTTTAAGATTTTAGTTGATAAAGTGTAAATTATCGCTTGTGTGGGTTGAAATGTGCAAAGATTTCCGATATAATAGCAGTATAGCGATATCTT
Source organism: Eubacterium sp. CAG:180 (assembly GCA_963628215.1). GTDB lineage: Bacteria > Bacillota > Clostridia > Oscillospirales > CAG-272 > UMGS1865. The sequence continues at coordinate 754 of CAVGEJ010000232.1, read as the reverse complement.
GATACCGTTCTGCGAGGTTATATGAAAGAATTATTCAAAACAAGGTCCTATGAAATGGTGCGGATGTTTTTGAATCAGTTTGCAACCGCAATTTTCGGTCTGGTACTGGCGCTTGCCGCAGGGCGCGCGGGGAGCGTGGCGCTACGGAATGTCACAAGCGCATGTGCCATCGTTTTTTATTTGTTTCTGCTCTATACCATGACGTGGGAACTGGGATTTGCCGACCGCGCCGCAGTGGAATCGGGCAGGAAACCCGCAAAGCCGTGGACGGGAGTTCTCCTGTCCGTCTGCGCGAACTTTATCAACTGGCTGTTGGCGATTTTCATCATGCTTGGCAATCTGCTTCCCGATATCCCGTTCTTCTCGGGACTCGGCGGCGTTTCGGCAACCATCACGCATATTGTGGGGGGAATGTACACGGGGCTTTTGGCAAATTCCGTGGGCGGAAACCCGCTGAATTCCTATTGGTGGCTGTATTTCCTGCTTCCGATTCCCGCCATTGCCACCTGCGGAATTTCCTATTTCCTCGGGCTGAAGGACATCAAATTCACAGGGCTGTTCAATGTGCGGTATCCCGATTCGGATCGCGATATCAAAAAGAAAAAGAAGAAATAACAAAAAAACGGTCTCCGCGTCAAAACGGAGACCGATTTTTTAGTGCGCTCGGCATGCGATACAACATGGTGGTGAAAGTCCACTACAGGCATGGCAGTAGGAACTGTTAGCAGAGGGCAAGGGCGTCCGTCGTGAGGCG
>CAVGEJ010000231.1:0-2927 GCA_963628215.1 Eubacterium sp. CAG:180 | reverse complement strand
CACAGGTTCTGCTGGATATCCTTTTTTTACCGAAAAAGTAAATGCTGTTGCCCTGGATTCCTGCCCGAAAACCATTGCTTTTCTTTGGAAAATATGATATAATGAGACTACAGACTACAGACTACAGACTACAGACTACAGACTACAGACTACAGACTACAGACTGCAGACTGCAGATTACGGATTCAAAGGAGTGGCTTGTGAAAAAGGGATGGTCGGTTGTTTTGCTTCTTGCGCTCTTGCTGTCTTTTCCGTCGTGCAAAAACCGCGGGGGAACGGGCGACGTGCCGTCGGCTACCGGAACTTCGGAGCAGGAGACTCCGCTGACCGAAGAGGGACGGGTCAAAAAGAAAGCGCTCGATCTCGTGCAGATGAGCCAAACGCAGAAGAGCCCCACCGAGCTGTTTGCGCATTTTGCGGGGGACTTTCAGATTACCGGTTTTACCGCTTCGCAGGAGGGCATCCGATCGGTCAAGCGGAAGAATGCCGTTACGCTTGTGGACGCGGGGGAACTTTGCTATTACGGCGTTGAGGCGGCGGGTTATCTGTTTTATGCGGCGGATTATAACCAAAGCGCCGAAGTTTCCGCTTGCTTCCCGCTCTCGGCGGACGCTTCGGATTCCTCCACGATCTTTACGGTGTTCGGGATTGATACAAGCGCATTGTATACCGGAACAGATGCGGCGGATGGAGAGGACGAGGCGGAAACGCTCACCGCCGATATGCTGACGGTCAACGATGACAAAACCGAATGCGAATTTTCCAAGGATTACATCGACACGCTTGCAAAAGCGCTTTGCAGGGAAATGGGTTTTTCGGACGCGCTCACGACATCGTTTCTGAAAAAGTATACGGGCAGCGGGGTCTATTCGGCGGCGAAAAACCAAGTGACGTTTGATATCCTCGTCAAGGATACGCAGATCGGTTTTGTTCATCAGACCGTCAGATTCGCAACCGATCAGGCGGGGAAATGGTATAGTTATTCCTATCTGGAATATTCCAATGCTTCCGCAGGCGTTACAACTCCAATTGTTGTTGAAATCGAGTGCAAGGATGTTGTATACCGCGACAATATGCCGGTTTCGGCAACGATTAAGCTGAAGCGCTCGTTTGCGCGGAACTTCCGCGACGGGAGCGTTACGGTCAAACTCGCTGACAAGATCGAAACGACCTTTACGTTGGATTGTACGGATCCGGCTTCCCGTTCCGCTACCGCGGTCTGCAAAAAGAAAGAGACCGAAACGGCGATGGGGGAATCATGGACACGGAATTCCACCTTTTCCATGTCGCTTGATCTCGGAAAAACGACCGCTCAATTTCAGTTTACCGAAAAGCAGGACGGTGAAACGAGCAATTCCGTAAAAGCCAATCGGGTGACCTTTTCCGCCTCGCCGTCTATCGTGACCCCCAAGCGCGTGACCGACAGGATTACAGGCTATATCAACGACCATTTTTAAGGATTCAAGTCAGCGAAAATGCAGATCAGTCAATTTTTTATAAACGGGGATATCAAGGGCGCTATCGCATATATGCGTGAGCACGCGGAATTCAAGAATGTTCTCCCCGCATATGTCGCAATTTTTGAACGTTGCGAATACCGCACTTATGAAGTGCCGAGCCGTCTCAACGATATCCTGCGGTTGTATCAGGTTTATTTCCGCGATGTCTTTTATTGCGGGATGTCGGAAACGGATGCCGCAGACAGGCTGAAGGCGCAGTTGCAGGCGCTTCTGCATCTGCCGGGCGCGGGGGAGGAGTCCCTCGGCGAGCGGCTTCGGGAGACGTTTGAAGCGGCGGGCTTTCATGCGCTTTTCGGTCGAACGCAGGGGTATTACGGTCCGTATATCTGGCGGGAGACGATTCCAACCGTCTATCGGGTCGAATTGCCGGACGGAACGGCGGACTATACCGTCAACATTCTCCGGGATTTTGTGTTCCGGAGTTGGATGAATTACCTGACCTTCGGCAAGTACGGCACGGGCGGTTGGACGTCTCCCGACGGCACGGTCAACTGCGTTGAGCAGGGCTACGACTTTGAAAGCGAGCGCTTTCTTGTCTCCCTTCTGAAGCATGAGGCGCAGCGTGCCGCAGACATGAAGCAATTTCCGGGTATCGCTCCCGCAGAGTTGGAGTATCGGGCAAAACTCGTGGAACTGTGCTATTCCCACGATACGGGACTGCTGCAAAAATTCCTGTCGGAAGCCAATGAAAGCCAAGAAAACGACAGCCACGCGGTGGCTTCCGCACGGATCGGGCGCGGGTTTGCAAAGACGGATGCAACCGACCTTTCCCGCATACAGGCGCGGGCGCTCGCGTTGTTCCGTGCCCATACGGAGGAAATGAAGGCAAAATACGGAGGAAGTCAAGGCTGAATGGAACTGATCGTCAAACATTTTTCGGAACTGAGCGCAAAGGAACTGTATGAAATCTATAAACTGCGCGTTTCGGTCTTTATCGTGGAACAGCAGTGCCCCTATCAGGATATCGATCAAGCCGACCTCGTCGCCTATCACCTCTGGCTGCAGGACGAAAACGGGATTCAGGCCTACGCAAGAGCACTGCCGCCGGGCGCGACCTTTCCAACTGCCTCCATCGGTCGCGTGATTTCGATAAAGCGGCGGTGCGGTCTGGGCGGGCAAATCGTAGACGCCGCCGTCCAAGTGGCAAAAGAACAATTCCACGCGGATCGGATTACCATCGAAGCACAACTCTATGACCGTACCCTCTACGAAAAGCACGGCTTTCACCAAATCTCCGAGGAATTCTTAGAGGACGGAATTCCGCATATCCTGATGCAATCAGACCTGTAACCCATAACAAAAAAAGCAAGCCTTTGCTTCTTTCTCATAAGGATGAATTATGAGAAACAGAAGCAATCGGGCGGGAAGGACGAACAGTTTCGGCTGTTCGTCCTTTTCGTTTTGCGA
>CAVGEJ010000230.1:0-2956 GCA_963628215.1 Eubacterium sp. CAG:180 | reverse complement strand
TCGGAGCATATTCATAAGCAGCTCATGGCACAGGGTGTCAAAGTATTTGGATAGCGGTACTCAATCGTAATGACGCGGTTGGTGATACGCCGCAGTCTGCCGTCCTTCGCCTCGTCATAGCTTGAAAAACTCGGCAGATTGTCCTCGATGGTCGGATCGAGCACATCGTATTGCATATAATCCTGCAAGCGCTGACAGTTGGGATACTTTCCGAGCCACGCGTAGGTAAAGTTCCCGCTGATTTCGCTTTCCCAACCGCTTGCCAAACGGTGTCCCGGCACGGTCATTGCGCGCGACCGGAACGGCGTTCCAGTGTTGAGGGTGTACTCATAGCTTGCGACCGTCTCATAATAGCAAGCCGACCAGTTATAGCCATACCGCATTTCTTTCGTATGTCGCACAATCACTTTTGCGTCCTCAAACCTGCGCATGGTAACGGTTGCATTCACCTGATTTTGGCTCATCGCGGTTCGGAAATGATAGGTCACATCCACCGCGCCATAGCAATGTTGCCCCTGACTGAGGTTGCCCAATTTGCAGGTAGTCAGCACGCCCGCGTCGCTTTGAAAGCCCACGGTGTCGTAGCCGTAAATGCCAAAATACAAAAACGTGCTTTCGCCACGTTTGGTATAGCAGGTAACGGTCTTGAGCAAAATTCCGCTTTCATCCACGCACCGCACGACAATCGTCCGGTTGCAGTCCTCGGACGGGAATGCATACACGGTGGCACTCCCACCGTCCGCTTCGTAGGTTTCAGCACCGACACCGACGGTCAGGAACACCGCCAATGTCGCAAAGAACAGCAAAAAGAGAACCCGTTTCATCTATTTCCCCTCCCCTCGTCCGGCAAAACTTTTGCGCCGCTTTCCCGCGTCTGCTGTTCAATGTCGAAGGTCAGACCGTCATCCTCCGCATCAAGCGGTGGCAGATCAATCGGTTCAATCTTTGGGATATTGGGAGCCGTAATGTCGGACGGTTCTCCCGTTCGGCTCGGACGGTTGGATGTGGGCTTGGGTAAACAAACCGCAATGCCAATCACCAACACCGCAACCGTCGCAACGCATAGCGCCACGGCGGCGATTTTTGGTTTTCTTCTCATTTCATCTCTCCTTTTCTTCATAAAAAGACGATACCCGCATCGGAACAGACAGTGTGCCGAAGGTTTGTCCATTCCATAATACGGGGATTTTCAACGTATACGACACGGTCAGCCCGAAGCCGTTTCCGCGCTCCAGTGTGACTTCTGTATCATCAGGCAAACCAAGCGCCGATTGACAGTTATCGGTCAGTCTGCCGTAGTCGATGGCATCGGCGTACCCGTCCCCCTGCCGGATGGCATCGTAAGACACTTTCGCAAACTCCGCGAGATAGGAGTCCAACGCCTGTTTTCTCTCCCGCCGTTCGTTCAGCACCTGCCCGCACAGCCCCAAATACAGGAGCAACACCGATGTCAGAAGCGACAGGAACAGGACAAGGACGGCAAGCCAAACGTAGCCCTCGCCGTTTTTCGTTTTCAGAATCCGCATTGTCCCTCACTTTCGGTACACCCGCGACCGCGCGCGGGATTCAGCTTGGAGCGTCATGGGGAGCAGGAAGTCACCAAAGCCGCGCAACCGTGCGGGACAGGTCAGCTTGCATTGGATCATCTCTCCAAGCTGCACAAAACCGTCCGCATCTGCATTCGTTCCGTCAAAGGTGCAAGAGAAGTCGATGCCGGTCTGACGGCGCAGATTGGCGATGTAGTCCTCCAGCGCGATGCTCCCCTCTGCCGCCGCGTAATCGGTGATGCCGTCCGCAAGCGTTTTCAGGTTCTGATTCAGCGCCACAAAGGACGCGAGGCTGACGGCGAAGACCAGCACGAACGCAATCAGCAGAACGCTGATAGCGACCTCGACATATCCTTCGCCGCGATTGTTCAAGCGCTTCATAAGAACAGCCCTCCGAGCGAGTTCAGCAGAACCTCGCCGATAACCACAATGTAAATGAGGAAAAAGCAACCGAGCAAAACCAGCGACAGCCGCCGCACACGCTTCGGAATCTTCCCTGCCTGTTCGCGCAAATTCTGCCGTCCCGCCTCCGAGAACTTCAGCGAGAGGTTCGCCCAATACACGCTGTTGTCCTCGCCGTGAAGGATACCAATCAAGCCGCGCACGACGTCAGACAGCGCTGAAGAACCGACCCGCGCCTCCAGTCTCGTCAGTGCCGCTTCATCGTTGCCGCTTCGCATATCTGCAACCGTGATGTCCAGTTCCCGCCCGAATTCCTCCCCTGCACCGGTTCGGTAGCTTTCGAGCATGGCGAGAACATCCCGACTGTGCGGCAACGTCTTTTCAATGTTCGCCACGAATCGCGGCAGTTCCAATTCAATCCGCGCCCGCCTTGCTCCAATCTTCTTCCGCAGGGTTAGACTACCGAGGCGGTAGAGCAGAATTGCCGTAACCAACAGCAAAACGGCAAGGAATTTTGATAAAAACGCGACCGGAACTGCCAACACCGCAACTATTCCTGCGCGGACGATGTTTTCCGCGACAAACTGCTCCGGTGTTTGTGTCATGTCTCCCGTCCGCAGGTCTGCCTCCAGTTGCGCGCGGCGGTAGTCGTTCAAACGGAGTTTTCCCGCAAGCCGTCCGGACAACTCCCGCATGAGAAGCGTCAACGGATTCGGCTTGTCCTTCCGGTTTCTCCCCATGCTGTGCATGGCGCGGGAGGCAGCACGGCTCGGGAGCTTCAGGCGCTCGGCAAGCAGGAAACCGATTCCGGTTGCCGCAAAGATGGCACAAAAGCCAACCATCATCCAAATCATTCCGTCACCTCCCGTATTCCATCGGCTTCGTAATTTTGAGCATCCGCAAACCGGTCACTAAGAACTTGTTTTCGTAACAAAAAAGTGGTATAATAAGGGCATGGAAAAAGAAAATGAGAGATGCGCGGCATATCCGACGGATCTGACCGATTC
>CAVGEJ010000229.1:0-2968 GCA_963628215.1 Eubacterium sp. CAG:180 | reverse complement strand
AGCCTTCCCCTTCGAGGGGGAAGGTGGCGCCGAAGGCGACGGATGAGGGCGAACCGTGAAGGCAACCCACGATTCAAAATCATATTTGCCATGTTTGCACGGCGGAAGGAAGGCTTCCCCTTGGGGGGAAGCTGTCGCGTAAGCGACTGATGAGGGGGGATAAATCTGCACTTACGAAAGGCATACACGCTCCCTACGCATCTCGCCCGCCAAAAGAGCGCGATAGCCGCACTCTGCAAAAAATCTCTCCCTCCCCAACGACAAAAAAACTTCCCCCAAGAGCACCCGCACCAAACAAAGCGAAACAATTTTCGCCATGTAAGGGCGGGTGCTCTTGGGGGAAGTTCGGGGAGGGTCAGGGAGGCTTGGAGGGTAGGGAGACCCCTCCGAAAGGGGTCTCCCTGAGCCTCCAAGGTCTTTCTTTACTCTTTCAACTCTCCCACATAGTACTTCTTCTTGCCGCGGCGGATCACGAGATAGCGACCGTCAATGCAGAGGGAGGGAGTGATTTCGAGGGCGGGATCTTTTACAACGTCACCGTTGAGGGAAAGCGCACCGTTCGAGAGGAACTCGCGCGCCTCGCGCTTGGAAGTGCAGATGCCCGAGGTGACCAGAACGTCAACCAGAGCGCCGCCGGCTGTTTCAAAGTGCGGAACATTCTTCAAACCCGCAAGCAGATCGTGCGGCGGAATGTCCTTGATTTCGCCCGCAAAGAGATGCTCGCTGATCTTCACGGCTTCCTCGTATGCGCCCGCGCCGTGCAGATCGGTCAGAATCGCCTGCGCCAAAGCCTTTTGCGCAATCCGCTTTTCCGGCTCGGCATTGTGGCGCGCCTCGATGTCCTCAATCTCTTCGCGCGAGAGGAAGGTCAGGCGCTTGAGGTAGTCAATCACCTTGCTGTCCTCGGAGTTGATGAGGAACTGGTAAAGTTCGTAGGAACTGGTCTTGTTCTTGTCGAGCCAGACCGCGTTGCCCTCGCTCTTGCCGAATTTGTTGCCGTGCGAATCGGTGACAAGCGGCATGGTCAGCGCGTAAACTTCGTCGCCCGTCGTCTTGCGGATCAGCTCAATGCCCGTGGTGATGTTGCCCCACTGATCCGAACCCGCAACCTGCAGGTCGACCCCGCGGTGCTCGTGCAGGTACTTGAAATCCAAGCCCTGAATCAGCATATAGGAGAATTCCGCATAGGAAATGCCGCTTTCCATCTGCCGCTTCACATGATCCTTGCTGAGCATGTAGCCGACGTTGATGTGCTTGCCGTAATCGCGGAAGAAATCAATAATGGTGATGTCCTTCACCCAGTCGTAGTTGTTGACCACTTCGTAGGGGAAGATTTTCTGAAGCTGCGCCTTGAGCGCGTCAAAGTTTTTCATAACCGTTTCGCGGTCGGAAAGCTTGCGCTCCACCGTGCCGCGCGGGTCGCCGATCAGTCCCGTTGCCATGCCGACCAGAAGCAGGGGCGTGTGTCCCGCCGCCGCAAGCCTGCGGGTAATGAGGAAAGAGGAATAATGCCCGAGATGCAGACTGTCCGCTGTCGGGTCGGTGCCGATATAGAACGTCATACCTCCCGCGTTGAGCTTATCAATCAGATCGGGGCTGGAGATATCCTGTATCAGACCCCGCCATTTCAGGTCCTCGTAAAGTGTCATCGATTTTATCCTTTCTTTTGGTTTGGTACTTCTGTACCTGTACCCTATATTGTACCACAAAAAAAGGCGTTCGTCAAGCGTTCGGGCGTTTTTTCTTGTCCGCGACGCGCGCCGACCTTGACAAGCCCGCGATTTTGTGGTATACTGTTCGTAGAGATGCAGATAGACTGTGCGACCAAAAGGCTTATTCCCCAAAAAGCACAAATTTCTTTCACGCTTTTTCTTTGACCATGTAGGCGCAAAGAGAAAAGCACACTTTGCTACGCAAAGCTGCAAAAAGAAAGCGCCGTGAAGGGATTTCGCCGCCTGCGGGCGGCGACCAGCGCTCCACGGCGCTGGACTCGTGCCGCCTTTTAGAAAAGGCGGGCGAAAACTTTTACTCCATTTTGCCGACAGTCCATCAATCGCTATGAGAAACAGAACCGAGGGAAAACCATGAAAGCTATCCTGTTTGATTTTGACGGAACGATTGCAAATACCATTCCCGCCATCCGCGAGGGCGTGAACAATACCATGCTCCGCTACGGCTATCCGACTCACTCCGACGAGGACGTGTTGGTGTTCATCAACCACGGTCCGCGCGAACTGATCCGCCAAGCAATCCCCGAAAGCGCGAGAAGCGCGGAGCAGATCGACCGCGTGCTTGCAGACTATAACACCGAATACGGAAAGGTCTATGACCATACCCGCGAAGCCTATGCGGGCATGGCGGAATTGCTCGACCGCCTCCACCGCGCGGGCTATCGCATCGGCGTGCTCTCCAATAAACAGGACGAGTTCGTGAAAAAACTCTCGGAACAGGTTCTGTTGCCGCATAGCTACGACGCTGCAAGAGGCGTCCGCCCCGGAGAACCGACCAAACCCGATCCGCTTATGCCAACCGAACTTGCAAAAGCCCTCGATACCCCGCTTTCCGAGTGCGTGATGGTCGGGGACAGCGACGTGGATATCGCGACCGCTAAGAACGCAGGCATGGCGCATATCGGAGTCAGTTGGGGCTACCGCGACGAACCCTTCCTCCGCGCCCACGGCGCAACCCGTATTGCACATACCCCCGAGGAAATCGAAACCATCCTGAAAACAATGTGATTTTGACCGAAACGGAACGACACATGGGTCGTTCCCTACAACCACTAACCTTCGGCGGATTCCGCACTTTGCAGGGGCGCAATCCGCAGGGAGCGCCCCGCATATCGTTCCACATCAGTCAGCAACTAACTTGAACCATTTCTATCCGGTAGCGGGAGCAAGGCGTAAGCCGTCCCAATCCCGCTCGACGGGATTGGGTGCGGGAGCAGCCGGAATTCGTAGCACGGAAT
>CAVGEJ010000228.1:0-2980 GCA_963628215.1 Eubacterium sp. CAG:180 | reverse complement strand
GACAAGAGCTTTTTCTCTGTGATTTTTCTTCTCCTGCGGGAATGAAAATTTTTTTAATCTTTTTTCCATTTTCCTATTGACTTTTTATAGCTGGTCTTTCTTTAGAGTTCGTCCCGATACCGGGCGGCAAGCTCTTCCATTTCCCGCTCCTTGCGATGCCGCCGTCTGCGGATGCGCCGCACGAGAAAGACTGCCACAACCGCCGCAATCACCGACAGCGCAACGCCGATAACAATGCCGCGCAGAATATTATCCAACTTGGTCTTGGTCTTGACAACATCCTCCCAGCGATCGATCTGCGTGCGGTCGTATTCGCTCAGCGCATTGTAACGCGCCACAATGCCGTTCACGGTTTTCCTGTCCTTCAGCGTGATGCCGTCGAAGGGATAGAGTTTTTCTTTGACCTCGGCGTTGATGCTGTCGATCTCCGCCTGAATTGCCGCAATTTCCTGCTTTGCCGCAGTTAATCTGGCAAGATAGCGATCCATCCCGTCGAATTCCTCGCACTGCCGCAGTTTATCCAACAGCGTTGTAACCGTTACATACTGCTCGGTCGTAAGCCGCTCGGGCAGCGCGTCCACCGCCGCGCGGTCGGAGAGTGTGAAGGACAGGAGCGGGCGGTCGTCGGGCGTATCGTCCGGACTTTCGACCACCTGCGTGGTATCCGCGATCCCGTCCACGTCCACGCCTGCCGCGCGCGCCGCTTCCGAAAGCGCCCAATAGCCGGTTACATAGCACCGCTCGGTCTCGGGCAGGGCGTAAAAGGCGGTCAGAAGGCGGGTCAGGGTTTCCGCAGACGTGCCGTCCCCGATTGCCGCAATCCCCGCTTCCAACTCCGCGATCCGCGCCCGCAATTCCGCGCTCTGCTCGGGGCGGAAATCATACAGCGTTCGCATTCCGTTTTTCTGCCGCCACAGCGCCGCCATGGTGTAAAGCGTTTGCTCCCCCGCCATGCTGTTGGAGCGGTCGGGATGCGAGGTGGGGTTATCGGGGTCGTAGGTGTAGGAATGCACAAAGCCGCCGTCCGCCATCCGATAGCGCAGAATGCCGTCCAGAAGCGTGTTTCCGTTCTTGATGAAGCGCGGATCGGTCAGCGGGGCGATGCCGAGCGAGCAGAGCGCCAAGGTAACCTGATCGGTGCTCTCCACGTTCTCCGTTCCCCAACTGGCAAAGTCCCCCGTGTCCAGTTGCAGCGCCGAGAGGCAGTCGATTGCCTCGTCCGCAACCTGCCGCACGGTTTTCGTAACGGTTTCACCGCGCGCCTTCTGCACATAAACGTAAGTTTTTTCGCTGTTGTAGTACGGCGCGAGCGCCTGAAGCGCCATAGCGGTCATGTCCGGGTCTGCAGTGCTTCCGCTCAGCGCAAAGCCGCCGTCGGGAAGCTGCCTGAGCAGAATCTCGAGCAGAATCTCATCGCGGGAGTAAAACGCGCCGTCCGGAATTTCGTAACGCAGGCTGTCAAGCGCGATCAGACCCCAGATCCAACCGTTCAGCCCCTGTCTGCCGAGCGACGTTGTCCTGCCGCGGTCATACGTTCCGTCCGCAATCAGGTTGATGGGATTTCCGTCCGCGTCGATTCCGAGCGCCGTCGGGTCGCCGCCCATGGCAAGCACGGCAAGCGCGATTCTGTGCCATTCGGTCGCCTTTGCCGAACTGAGTTTCCCCGGCTGACGGTAGCGCGCCTCCACCTTGTCGCGGATGACCGCAAGATAAGCGGCGTTGTTGTCCGCAATCCCAAGTCTGCCAAGCCCGATGGGATACCAGTCTCCCGGGGTAGTTCCCGCAAGCGCGAGATAGCTGTCGTTCAGGAGATACCCGTCCGGCGCGGCGCCGTTGTCCGCCTTCTTCCACGCGATGATGCCTGTCGCAACGGTCAGAACCGCGTCCCCGGCAGAGTCCGCCGCAACCGGAAGCCGGATTGCGGAAAGAAGAAGCAACAAACCGAGAAACGCGCAAACGACCCGCTTTTTCATGTCCGTTTTCTCCTGTGCGCAAGCGCAAGTGCCAAGCCCGCCGCAGGCAAAATCCACACAGCCGCCCACGGCGTGACCGAAGCAAAGCAACCGCTTTCACGCTCGGGAGAGGCGGGCTGTCCGGACGATCCGGGCTGTTCGGGCGTTGGGTGCGACTCCCCTTCACTATCCGGGAGCATGGTTGCAATGGGATGCTTCATGGCTTTCGCCAACGCGTTTGCGGCGGAATCCACCGCCTCCTGCGTTGCGTTGAGGGTTGCCATGACCGCAAGCGCCGCGTCATAGGCGTCGGAAACGTTTCCGTATACAAGCATGTCTGCCTTTTTTGCGTTGCAGATTTCCCGCGTCAGCGCGTCTTTGTTCGCAACGGCATAGTAGCCGCTCCCGTCCGCTTCTGTTCCGAGCGCCGCCGCGCCGCCGATGTCCGCGCCGTAGCCCAACGTGAACTGCACGCGCACCACGTCGCCGTCGGAAAGATAGCAATCCGCAAAGCCGACATTCGGAAAGACATTGTTGACCGCGTACATCCACCCCGAGCCGTTGGTAAACGCGAATTCCCCGAGGTAGCCCTCGCTGTTCTTCGCGTAGTCGTCGGGGTCAAAATAGGTCATGTTCTCTTTCAGATACGGCTTCAGGAGGTCGGGAATTTCGGGGGTCAGCCCCACCCCGCGCGGGTCTGCGGGCGGGTCGCTGCGGCAGTAGTTGTTGTAGGTCTCCCCCGCCGCCGTGCCGTCCGCAATGTAGGCAAGATAGAAGGATTCCTTCACGCTCCCGCCGTAGTAGCCGACAAAACCGTTTTTCGCGAGCAGGCGCAACAGCTGTTCCGCCGCAGTCTCGCCTTCCAGAATCGACACCTCGGTCGGCGCAATCAGATAGCCGCCCCCGATGGTGAACAGTTCCACGCTCCAGATTGCCTTGCCGATCTCTTCGCCCGCCTCTGCGGGACGGTAGGTAGCGTGAAAGTAATGTTTACCTCGTCCGAATAAAGGCATAGCAAAAAAGCCCTG
>CAVGEJ010000227.1:0-3006 GCA_963628215.1 Eubacterium sp. CAG:180 | reverse complement strand
ATACCACTTTTTTCTCTCCTTGTCAACCCCTTTTCGCAATTTTCTTTGGGTTTTTGCATAGTTTTTTGTGTTTCGGCAAAATCTACTGTCAAAAAGGGGGTTCCGTTGTCTATGCTCACCATATTTGTTCGTACCTTATTGATTTACGGGTCCTTGCTTCTCACGCTTCGGGTTATGGGCAAGCGGCAGATCGGCGAACTGGAGGTCACCGATCTGGCTACAACGCTTCTGATCTCCGAGATCGCTTCCCTGCCCATCACCAATCAGGATATTCCGGTTTCCTATGCGCTGATTCCGATTGTCACGCTTCTGATTCTTGAAATCTTCTTTTCCGTGATTCTGATCCGCTTTCCCCGTCTCAAAGGGCTTGTTTCGGCGAAACCGACCGTGATTATCCGCCACGGGGTGCTGTGTCAGCGTGCGCTTTCGGATCTTAGGGTATCGGTGGAAGAGTTGATGAGCGAGATCCGTCAACAGGGATACTCCGACCTTTCCATGATTTCCGACGCGATTCTGGAGAAGAACGGCAAGCTGACCGTGATGCCCAAGCCGCAGTTTGCGCCGCCGAATCTGGGACAGCTCGGGATCAAAGTTCCCGAAGATCCGCTGATGCACGTGGTACTGTCGGGCGGGGTCTACAACGACGCAGGGCTTCGGCTCATCGGCTACGACCGCGCGTGGTTGGACGCGCAACTGGCGCGCCGGGGATATGCCCGCGACAGCCTTTTCTGCGTGACCGCCAATGAAAAAGGGCAGCTTCTTCTGATTCCGAACGCGGACAAGCGCGCCCGCGAGGCAACGGGAGGCACGGCATGAAAAGCTCTCTGGTGGCTTTGATCCTGCTCGGTCTGATGCTCAGCGGTATTATTTTTAATTCTATATATATAAATAATGTAGTTTCGGAAATCGAGACCCGTCTGGACTCGCTTCCCGACCTCGGAGAACCGGGGTGCGAGGAGCAGACCGCCGGAATTGTGCGGGCATGGGAAAGGGAGGTCGGATGGGTCAGCCTTTCGGTCAGCTTTCCCGTTTTCGACCGCGTTTCGGAGCAGGTCGCGCTTCTCCATGCGGCGGCGGTATGCGGTGATCTTTACGGTTATCGCGCCGCGATTGCCCTGCTTTACGACGCGGTCGACGATATGCGCAGGCTGGAAACCTGGAAAGCGTTTGTCTGATTTTATAATAAGAACAGTTTTCATTCTTGATTTATCGGGTTTTCGGCGGGTTGAAGGACAACAAAGGGAGTCTCCGCAGAGACTCCCTTTGTTGTTTTAATCAGAGCAGATCGCAAAAGTTGATGGAATCTCCCATTCCTTCGTCTGCATTCTGGAAGGACGCAGTCAGGATATCTTCCTCAAGAATCGCGAGGCAATTCATTCTCGGGGTCATATATTGCTTCATCTTCACATCCTCCTTATTCCGCGGCGATCGGGGTCGCGCCGACATACACGCCGTCTACGTAGGTCACGGTATAACCCGCTCCGAGATAGGTCTGCGGTTTTTCCACGCCTTCCATATCGTCGGCAAATGGAATCACGGTGAAGGTAACCGTTCCCGTTGCGGGAATTTCGTTAACCGTCAGCGCGTAGAGGTAACTTCCGCCAAGCTGTGCGGCGGAAACCTCGGTCTGCGCGCCGTTTTCGGTTGCGGTCAGCTTCAGATAGACATATTGGCAGGAGATACTCTTTTCCGTGCCATCGTTGACCGTGATCTTAAAGCCCACGCGCTCATAGCGGAGGGTGTTCTGCAGGGTTGCGATGAAGCGCACGCTGAGGCTGCCGTCCGCCGCCTTGCCGTCCTGCACGCCCGCAAGCTTCGGGGTTGCGGGAACAACGCCGTTTTCGTCGGTGTTCAGCATGAATTTGCCCCAAAGGTCGCTGTACTTCTCATTGAGAACCTTTGCAACGTTCGCCCAGTCGGTCAGTTCGGTTTCGCCGCCCGTTGTGTTGGCAGAGCCGGACTTCATGTAGTAGTTGCCCGAGGTGGTGGCTTTGTCTGCGTTTCCGCCCAACAACACGCCGCAAGCGCCGGTCATGGTGGTAACAGTTGCCGCCGCGAGACAATTCTTTACAACCGTATCGCTTCCGGACGTGCGGGCAAGAATTCCGCCCGATTCGTTTTTACCGGAGATCGTGCCCAGAGAAATGCAGCCTGTAACCGTGATTTTGTAATTATCCGGAAACCATGCCGTAACAGCCGCCGCACGAGAGCCGGAAGAAATGCTTCCCGTATTCAGGAAATTCGTAACGGTCGTTTCAGCAGAATTGGAGGGGTTAGCCGAGCCGATCACGCCCGCTTTGTTATTGCCGTTTCCGGTCAGACTGCCCGCGTTGAAGCTGTTTTCAACGGTAATCGATCCGCCGTTCGGATATGCGCCTCCAAGCATTGCGCCGCTGTCGCTTCCGTTTGCGTTAATCGCCCCGTAGTTTCCGCAATCCGTCAGCTTCAGAGTAGCGGACACTGCCGAATAATTTCCGATCAGCCCCGCAACTTTTCCCTGCGAGCCGGTAACCGCGCCGTAGTTGATGCAATGGTCAAGCGCCAGAGTTCCCCCTGAAGTTATTTTTGCCACGTTGATGGTTGAAAGAAATCCCGCAACATTTCCAACGCCCGTAACGTTTCCGTAGTTCGCGCAGTTCGTCAGCGACCAATTGAAAGCCGGAGTAGCCTTGTCATCATACATCTGCATAATCGGGGCATCGCGCGGGGTGGCATTCGGGCTTTCGGATTGCGCCACTTTCTGCGCCTTCGTTTGCTCCTGCTGTTGCAACGCGTCGTGATACGCCGAGACGGTCGCGCCGATGAGCTTCTGCCGTGCATTCGCGGTCACGGGATGGAAAATGTCGCGGTACTTAATCGTTCCGTCCGCTGCCGTGTAGGACGACTGCGGCATGGAAACGAACAGCCCACCGTCATTCTCGTAAATCTTGATGCCATGCACCGCGAACCCGCCCGGCAAATTCATGCTCAGGATCGCCCGCAGCTTCCCGTCCGGCTTGTCCACCA
>CAVGEJ010000226.1:0-3019 GCA_963628215.1 Eubacterium sp. CAG:180 | reverse complement strand
CCGTGCAGGGAAGTTCGGGGAGAGTCAGGGAGGTTTGGAGGGTAGGGAGACCCCTACGAAAGGGGTCTCCCTGCGCCTCCAAGGTCTTTCCCTTCCTCCCTCCCCCCAACATCCCACCAAAGGAACGTGTCATGAAGCATGAAAAATCCTGCGGGGCGCTGGTCATACGGCGCGACCCGAAAGACGGAAAACCGTATATTCTGATGATCCGTCATAAAGCAGGCGGACACCGCTCCTTTCCGAAAGGACACATGGAAAAGGGAGAAACGGAAACCATGACCGCCATGCGCGAAGTCATGGAGGAAACGGCAGTGCGGATTCATCTCTCCCCCGAGGGCGGATTCAGAAGAACCGTCCACTATTGCCCCATGCCGGGGGTCAAAAAAGAGGTCGTTTATTTCCTCACGGAAACCAAACAGACCGAAATTCACCCGCGCGAAGGTGAGATTGCAGAGGTCGAGTGGATTCCGCTCGGCGAGGCGGAAAAAGCCCTGACGCATGAAAACGACAGACGCGTCCTGCACGCCGCATTGCGCGTTCTGCGCACAAAAAATCACCGCGCGGCATATCCTTTAGCAGAAGGTAACTGCGAAAAGGGAGGTGCGGCAGGTGAAAATGATCGTATGGAGAGCGCCGAAAATTCTCGCGCCACTGCTCCGAAAACTGTTTTCAACAAAGAAAAAAACAAAGTCGGGAATCGCAAACCGAACCTGAACGGTCGGAATCCCCGCAAGAAAGGATGAAAAAAATGAGATACAGAATCAGACTCGACACCATGAGCGACGTCAACAACTTTGTCAAGATGGCAAGTAAGAATCCCGGAAAAATCACCCTGACCGACGGGGAAAACTTCACGGTCAACGGCAAGTCCCTGCTGGGCGCTATGTACACCATGGAGTGGAAGCAGGTGTTCTGCGAATCCGAGAACGAAATTTACCGCCTGATTAAGGACTACATCGTCGACGACTCCGATCCCCACGAAGAAGAGTAAAAACCAAAAAACGACCGCCTGCGAAGGCGGTCGTTTTTCATGAAAACAAAATTTCCGAAAAGTATTGACAAATTTTGCACGCTGTGGTATACTGTATATGCCAAACAAATCGAATCGGTGTGTGAAGGATGCGTTTTTCGGTTGAATACCTCCTCCCCTTTTTTGGTATACTCATACTATGTACGAATTTGGTAAAAATGCAAATTCCACAGAGTATGAGCAACTGAAAAACCAAAATTTTTCATCTCTATCTGTTCGATTTGTTTGGCGACGATCGGGATTTGCGTTTTTCGGTGCGCCAATCTTGATTGGAGCACCTTTTTTTATTTTCCGGAAGGAGCACAAGCATGGGAATCCGCAGATTTTCCGCCGTCATCCCGGCGCTTTTCATGATGATCATCGCCCTTGCAGGGTGCAAAAACGGCGGGACTACCGCCATCCCGCGGGAAACCAAATCCGCCGAAGAATTGGCGCAACTCGAAAAAGAACAGCAGGATGCCAGGCAAACCGCCTATTCGGCATTGCTTCAGACCCACACATTCTGCTCGGATGTTGCGGCAAAGCTTGTAAACGCCTATAGCTTTTCCAAAAACGAAGCGGCGAATTACGATAACGAAACGGAGTGCCTGACCGCGTTCTGCCCGGTTACGGGTCTGAATCAGCAGGAGGTCACCGAAGCGGCAGCCGCCGTGCGGGAAACGTTGAAGTTGGAGGATAAATCCCTCTCCGCCCTGTTGCGGGACGGAAACGCCTCGGTTGCAATCGTCCGCCAAGCGCTGAAGGCGCAGGGAATCTACGGCGATATGGAACAACAGCTCGACCGGGCGACAGAGGCGTTGAAAATACTCTCTTCCGAGTTCGCGGGCTATACCGCCATCAGAAGCTACTATTTCGATCTGGTCGACTACGCCGCGTACTGCACCTCCCCCGTCGGATCTTATCAGGAACTTGGCGCAAGGGTTGAAGAATTCGAAACCACGCTTGTTGAGTCGCGTTATAAAGCAGAACGGTTTATGGAATAACGGAATACCCCGCACAAACATCTGTGCGGGGTTCTGTCTTTTTTTACTTCGTTGCAACGGATTGTCCGCCTATCGCTGATTTCCCTCCAGAAACGGCGCAAGAGCGGTTCGCCATGCTTCCGTTAAACGGTCGAGAGACCATGCGGCATTGGCGGGACTGGTGGACGGCAGAACAATCGGCTCGGGGTAACCCTGCGGCAGATCAAACCGACGGTAGAAACGCTCGGCGGTCCTGCCGTTCACCGCTACGGGAAGCCCCGGAGAGGCGGCGAAAAACGGCGCAAGATCGTTCGGGATCACATCGGTCACACTGCTGTCCGATGACCCGCGGATTTTGCAGGAAGCAATCACATCCCAAAGCGCAATCCCGTGAGACAGCAGAAATTGCTTTTTCCCCTCGACCGTGCACGGAACTGCATCCTGTACGACCCCCGCAAGAACCCGCCAGAAACGGTTCTGCGGGTGCGCATAAAAGAACATCTCTTCCCGCGACTTCACCGACGGAAAACTCCCCAGAATCAAAACGCGGCTTCCGCCGTCAAACACCGGCGCAATCGGATGCCGCTGAACGGACGCTGAATTCATGGTTTTCCCGTTCCTTTCTCCCCTGAATTATAAGCCTATCCGCCCTCATCCGTCACCTTCGGTGACACCTTCCCCCTCGAAGGGGAAGGCTATTGTGCAGGGCTCTTTCGCTTTTGCTTTGAAATATCGGCTTTCGCTTTGAAATATCGATATCCAAACGTTTGAAGCACCCTTTGGGAAATTTGCAGAACCTTTGAAAGCCTTCCCCTTCAAGGGGGAAGGTGTCGCCAAAGGCGACGGATGAGGGCGTATCGCGCCCCCATTTTCATAGCAACTCCCCCGCCCGCAGATTGTCGCCCCAAGGCGACAGATGCGGGCTGTCCGTCAGCAACTAACTTGTACCATTTTTATCCGGTAGCGGGAGCGAGGCGTAAGCCGTCCCAATCCCGCTGGACGGGATTGGGCGCGGGAGCAGCCGGAA
>CAVGEJ010000225.1:0-3031 GCA_963628215.1 Eubacterium sp. CAG:180 | reverse complement strand
GGTTCTTAGGGGACTTCTCCTTAAGAAGTCCCCTAAGCAGGGCTTGGGACAGAGGCCCAAGGTCTTCCCTTACTCCCCCCAGTCCTGTAAAAGCGCCAGAACCTCTTTCCACGAGGTGAAGCGAATGCCGTCGCGGAGTGCGTCGCGGTCGGACTTCGGGAGAGCGGCAACCGAAATGCCGGTCAGACGAACCAACTCGCCCGACTCGGTGTAGATCGCCACCTGCCCGCCGCTCTCGCATACACAGAAGCGGTCGTAAAGAACGCCAACCTGCTGCGCGTCATCGGGCTTCTCCGTGCCTGCCGCCGCATCCTGCGCTTCGCGGAGCGCAACGTCAAGTTCCGAGAGCATCGACTGCGCCTCGCGGCGAACCTGCCCCGTCTCCGCAACCGCGTTGCGTAAAGCGGTCAGAGCCGTGATCGCAAACACCAGACAAACGCAAAGCAGAGAAACGCAAAGTATTAAAATGATCCTTGCACGATTCATTTTCCTTTTTCCTCCGAAAATGTGGTAATCATAGCATTTCCGCACAAGGTGTGATATATTCACCGAAAGCGGAAACAATAAAAGCGGAGGTGATGCGGAATGAAGCACAAAAACGGAAAAAGACCGAAACGGCGCGTAGGACAGATCCTCCTGCGCTTTTGTACGGCTTTTTTGCTTCTTTTGACCGTCGCAGTCATCGCGGGCGGAGTGTTCGTGCACGCCAATTTTGACCTGACACTGCCCGCCGCACTGTTGGAAATGCCAACGGTCGGCGCACCGCCCGTGCTGACCGCCTACCGCTTTACCGACCGCACCAACCGCACGGGAACGGCGGAGGTTCTTACCGAGGGCGTTCCGCAGGCGCGGGAAGGCGGCTATGTTCCGTATGCCGACCTGCCCGATGCGCTGATCCATGCGTTCGTCGCGATTGAGGACAAGCGGTTTGACGAACACCGCGGCGTGGACTGGATTCGCACTGCGGCGGCGTGCCTGTCCTATCTGAAGGGCGGAAAGAACGGCTTCGGCGCGTCCACCATTACCCAACAGACCGTAAAGAACCTGACGGGGGACAGCGAGGTGACCCTGCGCCGCAAACTGCAGGAGATCCTGTACGCGCGGGATATGGAGCGGAAACTGGATAAGAGCGAGATTATGGAGCTGTATGTCAACATCATCCCGTTCGCAAACAGCTGTACGGGGGTCGGGCAGGCGGCGGAACTTTACTATCGCAAAAAGCCCGCCGAACTGACCGCTGCCGAGTGCGCGGCGATTGCCGCCATCACAAACAATCCCACCTACTATAATCCCCTGACGTACCCCGAGCATACGCTCGCGCGGCGGAATCTGATCCTTTCCGAAATGTGCGCGCAGGGCTACCTTTCGGAGGCGGACTGCGCCGCCGCGCAGGCAGAGCCGCTCGGGCTTGCGGATCGGGAAGAGAAGGGCACGGGCACGGTTTATTCGTGGTATACCGATATGGTGTTGGAGGACGTAATCGCCGATCTTGCCGCCAAGGAGGGCATCAGCCGCGCGGCGGCGTCGGCAAAGATTCTCGGCGGCGGGGTGCGCATTGAGACCGCGATGAACCCGGACGTGCAGAAGATTGTGGAGGATTACTACCGCAGTGAGGTTCGCACGCCGCAGAATAAGGATGGCACACGCGCGCAGTCGGCGCTGATTGTGATCGACGCGCGGACGGGGGACATCCTTGCGGTTGCGGGCGCGGTAGGGGAAAAGACTGCCAACCGCATTCAGAATTTCGCAACGCAGACCCGCCGCCCGCCGGGCTCGGCAATCAAGCCGCTTTCGGTTTACGCGCCCGCGTTGGCGGAGGGGAAGATCACGTGGAGTTCGGTCTATGACGACGTGCCCGTGAACTTCGGCAAGGACGGCGAAACGCCGTGGCCGAAGAACGCGACGAATTTCTATCGCGGGCTGACCGACATTCCCTACGCCGTTGCGCACTCGACCAACACGGTTGCCCTGCGGGTGTTGGAGGACGTAGGTCTGCGGGATTCCTACAACTGGGCAAAGGAGAAATTCCATCTTGAAAGCCTGATCGACCGCGCGGGGGAGAGCGACTGCGACGTGGCGGCGCTCGGTCTGGGACAATTGCACTATGGTGTGACTCTGCGGGAACTGACCGCTGCCTACACGGTCTTTGCCGACGCGGGCGTTTACCACCGTCCGCGCTCCTATTACCGCGTGATCGACGCGGACGGGACGGTACTGCTGTCCTGCCCCGATTCGGGCGAGCGGGTACTGTCGGCGGGAAACGCGGCGGTGATGACCAAGCTGCTCGAAGGCGTTGTGCGGGACGGGACTTCATCGGCGATCACGCTCGGTCGGCTGACCGAATGCGCGGGGAAAACGGGAACAACGCAGGACGACCGCGACCGCCTGTTTGTGGGCTACACGCCCGATCTGGTTTGCGGGGTCTGGTGCGGTTACGAGTACCCCGAGCCTGTGGAGGGGCGCAATCTCTGCACGGGGACATGGAACAGCGTGATGCGGCGGATTCTTGCGGTGACGGGGGGACGAACCGAATTTGAGATTCCCGCCGATGTGGTACGGCTGACCTACTGTCGCGATTCTGGCAAGGCTTGCATGGACAGCTGTCTTTGCGACCCGCGCGGCAGTCGCATGGCGGGCGGGTGGTTTGTTCTGGGGACTGAGCCATCAGAGCCTTGCGACCGTCACGTTCTTTGTGCGGTTGCGGGGGAGGACGGCGGGGTTCTGCACGGCGCGGACATTCCCGAGGATGCGCGCCGCGTCGCTCTGATTCGTGTAGAGCGCCATTTCCCGATTCAAATAACGGTGACCGACGCGCAATACGTTTACCGCGTTGACCCTGCCGTTCTCCCGCCGAACCCGAAGTCCTCCGAGGCATATTTTGAGGCGGGTTTGCCCGATTTCTGCGGCAGGAGCGAGGGGAGTTTACCGTTTAACCGATCGGGGAGGGAAGACCTTGGGGCTTTGCCCCAAGCCCCACTTAGGGGACTTCTTAAGGAGAAGTCCCCTAAGAACCTTCAAGACCTTCAACTAA
>CAVGEJ010000224.1:0-3056 GCA_963628215.1 Eubacterium sp. CAG:180 | reverse complement strand
CGTCCTGCAACCCAAAATCGCGGTTGTAGTGACATACCTATTGTAACACAACATGCGATGATTTGTAAATTTGCGAAAAAGGCTTCCATTTTCTCACGGTTTGGTGTATAATATGGAGTGGAGCAGATTAACCGCTCTAATACAACAAGGAGGAAAGAAAGATGGCTAAGAAAAAAGTCTCGTTGGGAGACAACAAACTGATTGAGGGCTTGGTTACACTCGTGCTCGGCATATTGTTTGTGGTTATGAAAGGCGGCGTAATTCGCGTTGCCGCGTTCGTCTTGGGCGCACTTATGATCGTGCTTGCCGTGTTAGATGCTCTTGACCACAAAGCATTCCCTGCAATTGTCAAAGCCGTATTGGGTATCGTATTGATCGTATTCGGCGGATCTTTGATCGAGATTGCAACGATTGCGCTCGGTGCGGTTGTCTTGATTTGGGGAATCTATGAGATGTATCTGAAACTAAGAGTACATCTTAAAGGAAGCAGTGCAATCTCCACGATTCTGCTTTACATCAGCCCGATTTTGACCATTCTGCTTGGCTTGCTTCTGATGTTTAGCGGTCTTGCTTTGGATGTTATGTGCATCGTTATCGGCATTCTGCTAATCGTCGACGGCGTAATATTCATCTGGGACGGAACAAAAAAGAAATCCAAATAACCACACGAAAAAAAGAACCCGACCGTTTCCGGTCGGGTTCTTTTGATATGTGCCGGTTGCGACGGAGCGCCATTCCTCCCCCTCCGGTCAACAGAAAAGAGGATCTCCGCAGAGATCCTCTTTTTCTCTTCTCAATTCAGCAACCGAGCGAACGGAAGAAACTCTGACGACGACGGGTCGTCTCTTTTTCAGCCTTGCGCTTGGAGATCATGTTGGTAACCACGAGCGTAGCCGCAACCGCCACGATAACCTTTGCGTTCTTCTTCGTGAACTCGCCGACCTTCGCCATTGCTTCACGCTGTTTCTCG
Organism: Eubacterium sp. CAG:180; assembly: GCA_963628215.1. Classification (GTDB taxonomy): domain Bacteria; phylum Bacillota; class Clostridia; order Oscillospirales; family CAG-272; genus UMGS1865. The sequence continues at coordinate 2,086 of CAVGEJ010000224.1, read as the reverse complement.
GGAATGTTTCTGCCGATGTATGCAACAAAGGTCTTGCCGCCTTCCATAGCAGCCGCCTTCTCCGCCGCCTTGCGGGCAGCCTCTTCGTCCTCTTCGCTCACGGTCTCAACGGGCTCTTCGGCAGGCGCTTCCTCAACCGCAGTCTCTTCAACGGGTTCTTCGGCAGGCGCTTCGGTTTCCTCGGCTTCCGCCTCGTAAGCTTCGTTCCGCTTTGCCGACGCGCTTGCGATGCGCAGGATAACCGCAACCACGAAGAATGCCGCCGCGGCAATGCCGACGTAAATCAGCGATTTGACATCAAATTTTCCGAGTAGCTTTTCCAGCGTGTCGTTTGCAATCTCATGGAGAAGCAGATACGCGAACGCGCCGAGCAGGCATGCTCCGATTCCGATGTACCCGACGAGGCGGGACGCTGTGCGAAGTTTTGCGGACTTGGTTTTTTCCATCTTTCTTACCCCTCTTCTGAAAAAATCCTGATACCGACCTTCGGGTGCGCCCCTTGGTCGTTCAAAGTATCATCTGTATATATCATACCATTTTTTTTGCCTTCTGTCAATAGGAAAATCAAAAAAACCTGCGGAAGCCGCAGGTTTTTTTGAAGGGGATCGAGGCAACGCGCGCAATTCACGGTCGGTGCAATTGCACCTTCGGAATCATGCGGCTGTCTTATCACATCAGCGAACGCAGGAATCTGCGGCGCTCCGCTCTGCGGCGGCGCTGCTCCTTTGCGTTTGCGATCACCACAACCGCCGTCAGGGTTGCGGCGCTTGCAAGGATAACCGCCGAATACTTCTCGAGGAAATCGCCCGCCTTTTCGACGTAGGGCATTTTGTCCTCGGGAACAACTTTCTTTGCTTTTTCGCCGAGATACTTGCGTACCTTGGTTGCGTTCTTGCCGTGCTTCTTGTCGGCGTTTCCGGCGCCCTGCGCAACGTCCGCAGCCGCTTCGCACGCTTCGTCAACCGTTTCGTCAACCGCGTCCTCGACCGCGTCCTCAACCGTGGTCTTGCAGCACGCGCTGATAATGCGGAACAGGATGGCAACCACAAGGATTGCGCCTGCGACGATTGCAAGTGTCATCAGCTTGTTTTCGTTGCGCGGCTCGTTCAACAGTCCCCATTCGCCCAGAAATTCAATGCGGTAATGGGTCATGTTCTTCAGCCAGAAGCCGTTCGGCAGAGCGTAACCGCAGATGAAAAGCGCGAGGCAGAGTCCCAGACCAATGTAGCCGATGAGACGGGAAGCGATGCGGAATCCTTTGGACGCCGCGGTGTCAATTTTGTTCATATTTTCCCCCTCCAGAAAAAAGATTGATTGTATCTATATTTTACCATGTATAAAAAGCTTTGTCAAGACCCTTTTATAAATTTCTCTTAAAAAAACAGCCTTTTTTTGAATGACTGTTCTTCTCCGATTGCAGAATTCTACAATTTCGCTGATATTTTGCGCGTCGAGAAAAAATGCGGTCGGATTCCGCCGCTTCCGCTCCCCGGTGAAGTCGGATTTCCCATCGTTTTTTCGCTTGACAATTGCCGTTTTCTGTGTTATAATGAAGCTGTAAATCAAGCGCCGATCCCCTGTCGGCGTCGCTACAGGAGGTTACCCGTTATGCCGTTTATTGAAACAAAGCTGAATATTCGTCTCACCCCCGAAAAAGAGGCAAATATCAAGGAAAAATTGGGCAAAGCCATCTCATTATTCCCCGGGAAGAGCGAATACTGGCTGATGCTCCGTTTTGAGGACAACTGCCGGATGTGGTTTCGCGGCTACAATTCGTTCCCCATTGCGATGGTACAGGTTCAGCTCTTCGGCTCTGCCGAGGCTGCCGTCACCGAGAAGATGACCGCCGAAATCTGCCGCATCCTTTCCGAGGAACTTTCCATTCAGCCCGATCACGTTTACATCAACTATTCCTTCTCCGAAACATGGGGCTGGAACAACGAAAACTTCTGATTTTTGCAAGATTTGCAGGAAGAAATTGCAGAAAGTGGAGGAAGACCTTGGAGGCGCAGGGAGACCCCTTTCGGAGGTGGTCTCAACGCGGCAAAGCCGCTATTGACGGATTTTGCAAGCAAAATCCGTCACC
>CAVGEJ010000223.1:0-3058 GCA_963628215.1 Eubacterium sp. CAG:180 | reverse complement strand
GTCCTCCCGCACATTGACACGCTGTATTACACGGTGTCGATTTCGGGGGACAGCAACGAGAACGATTCACAGGGGCTGAAGGAATTGATTTCCGAGTTGTCCCGCCTGAAAAAGCAGAAGATGACCAACCCTGCGGAAAATGTGGTGTTCTGCGATCTGGAGGTCATGCCGACAGGCTTCTCCATTTACGAGTTTCAACTGCGGCTGAACGAGACCTTCGATATCTTCATCGGGCGGTATCTGCCGAACCCGTCCACCCCGCGCGTGGTGGTGCAGTTGCGGTCGCGGTCTCTGGTTCTGGACGGCGTCAGCGGCGCGATCCTGCGCTCCTATGCGGCGGTGCGGGTGATTTTCGACACCTTCGGCTTGACGGTCGGCGAGGTGCGGGAAAACCGTATCGATTACGCTTACCATACGAACCTCATTCAAAACCCGTACCGCTTCTTTGCCGATGACCGATTGCTCCGCCACCTGCGGACGAATTTCGGAATCGGGCAAAAGGTCTTTCGGTTCGGGAAGGACATCCGTCTGGACTACTTCGCGCTCGGGCAGAAGAAGTCCAATGCGATCTTCTTTCGGTGCTACAACAAGTCGCAGGAGGTGGTGGAAAAGAATTATAAGCCGTTCTTCATCGAGCGGTGGCTCGAGAACGGTCTGATCTCGCAGTATGACGCGTATGTGTATCGGTGCGCGTATGAACTGCACTCCTACCGCACGGGGCTTCTGGTCGGTCGGATGCGGTGGTACATCGAGAACGGGAAGGATGAGAAATTGCGGGAACGGTTTCAAAAGGATCTGGAAACCGGATATGTCAACAGCGACAACAACGAATTTCTGGAAAAGGAATTGTCCTCGGTTCTGCCGCCCGTCACGCTGATTATGAACGTCGAGTTCCAGACCAAGCGGCGGTTTTACGCCTCGGTTGGTGAGCAGTTCCTGCAGGGAATGGTTTACCGCTATGACGGCGATCCCGCATTGGAGAAGCTGATGAAGCTTGTCAGTCTCTCGCCCGAGTTTCTGGAGTACCTGACCCGCGAGACGATCTGCTTTGTGGCAGACCGCAACGACGAGGACGGCAAGGGCAAGGATCGGGTCATGTGCGACTGGTGGCGGCGGATTCATTCCTGCCGGATTCCGTTCACGGACAAGGTCACGCTTGACCTCTGGCGGGAGTATGACCGCAAGACCGATATCATACGGTCGCGCTCCCTGCTGCAGTCGGCGATTGCGCGGTACAGCATCATTTCGCGGCAGTCGTTGGATTCCCGCTCCTTCGCCGAGGACGTGAGCGACGTTCTCTGCTCGCTCAACGACAACGATTTCTACGGCTTCGCAACAAGCGAAAGCGGCGCGCCTGCGGTGCTGTCCTCGCACGGCTATGACACCGTCAGGCGGCGGAAGGCGCGGCAGTACCGAGGGGTCATCAAGCCGAAGGCGGAGGAAACGGAAGACCTCGGGCTTTGCCCGAACCCACAAGGTGCTTCTTGAAAGAAGCCCTTGACCGCAAGAACTTTCCCAAAGGGGGTTATGGTGTAGCCGGTTCTGTGGTTCGGGTTCTTTGTAGCCTGTTATGTGCTACGATTCCGGCTGCTAAGGCTGACGCTCTCTCCGCTACCGGATAGAAGTGGTTGGAAGTGACAAAAGGTCGGCAAGGGCGTCTTTCCCTGCAAGATTTACAGATTGTTCATAATAAAATGGTCGGATTCTACACGGCGTAGAACCAAGCGCGAAAAAATATGCTATGATATATACAAGCCTCAACCAATACATACAAACATGAAAAGGAGAAAAGAAAATGAAGGCACAGATTTTGAAGATGGAAGGAAGACAGGGCGTTGGAAAGACAAGCGGAAAGCCGTATAACGGGTACTTCGTCAATTTTCTGTATGTTGACGGATATGGTGATTTGGTGATTGAGAAATCATTTTTCGATAAGTCGCTTTGCGCATCCGTACTGCCCGTTGATACGATGGTAGATGTAACTACCGCATTTCGGAGTTCCAGAGTGGAACGGGTCGAGATTCTGCCGAACGAGCCCCCGATCATTCTGCGCGCATGATCGCCACTGTAGCGGTCTGCTGTCCCAGATGCGGCAAGCGGTTGCTGTTCGTCTCGCCGGACACGCGCGGAACGCTGACGATGTTCTGTAAGCGGTGCCGGACGGAACAGACAATCGCGATTACTGCGTTTACAACATAGAGCCTTTGAGCCGAATACCTTACACGGTGTTCGGCTCTTACTTTTTTTGCAAGAGAGGTGGTGTCCTTTGATTGTTGCGACACGGGCGCGGGAGCCGACAGAACATCCCGCAGAACAGAAGGCATAAAAACAGAAACAGAGAGGAGAAGCAAAAAATATGTTTTTGAGAATCGGAAAAGGATTTTGGCGGCGCGTTGGCGTGATACTTCTTTGCGTCGCGCTGTCGGTCGGTGCGCTGACCGCAATCGCCCGCTGGACGGGCGGAAGCTATGATATCGTCAGTCAGATTCGGGGAGACCGTAACCCCGCGAACCTCCTGACCGTGGAGGATTACACGGTGGAGAAGAACAAAAACGGCAAGATGGAAGCCTCCACCCGCTACGGCATCGACTACAAGGTCAAGGATGACGGGCGCGTGGTGCTGACGGGTACGAACAAGAACTATGAGGGTTCAAACGGCGAGAAGTACCAGACCGTGCCGTTTGCCGCCGTGACTCTGAAGGCGGGCGAGTATACGCTCTCGGGCTACGAGAAGGCGGGCGCAAACACGCTCGGCGTTTATGCACTGGTTAACGGGAACGAAGTCCGCGGCGACATTGACGGGACTTTCAAACTCGCGCAGGAATCGACCGTTGTAATCGGGTTCTACATCTACAACGATGTGCGAACCTTCAACACGACCCTGTCCCCTGTCCTCGTTGCGGGCGCGACTGCGGGTAGCTTCTACACGAAGTGAAGAAGTCCATACAAGGTAACACGCTACGGCGGGGCGGATTTCCGCCCCGCTCTTTTGAAAGGAGACAAGAAGAATGAAAAGAACGAATATGTGGCTCTCGCTGATTGCGGCGGTACTGGCGAT
>CAVGEJ010000222.1:0-3086 GCA_963628215.1 Eubacterium sp. CAG:180 | reverse complement strand
TCTTTCACGCTTTTTCTTTGACCATGTAGGCGCAAAGAAAAAGCTTTGCAAAAAGAAAGCGCCGTATGGGGGATTTCGCCGCCTGCGGGCGGCGACCAGCGCTCCACGGCGCTGGACTCGTGCCGCCTTTTAGAAAAGGCGGGCGAAAACTTTCCCTCCACGACGAAAGCCGAGCGAGGGTGTCTCCTGTCTGCCTGTACTGCCATGCGTTTGCCGAAAAGGGGAGTGAACTGTCATGGCGGAGAATCGGAACAGAGCGGAAAAGACCTTTTTATCGGGCGTGTTTGTCCTCGCGCTGTCAACCGTTCTTGCCAAGGCGGTGGGCTTCCTTTACAAAATTCCCATGCTCTCCTATCTCGGCGCGGAGGGCATGGGATACTTCCATTCGGCGTATGAAATTTACGCGCTCTTCTGTGTAATCAGCACGGCGGGGCTTCCCGTGGCGCTGTCGGTTCTGGTTTCGGCGGCACTTGCGGAGGGGGACGAACGCGGGGCGGCGCGGGTGTTCCGCACCTCGCTCGGCGTATTCCTCGGCATCGGCATCCTCGGCAGCGGTGTGATGGCAATGCTTGCGCCGCTGTTCTGCCGCCTGATCCGGAGCGAAAACGCCTACGGGTGCATTCTGGCAATCAGCCCAACGGTGCTGCTCATCTGCGGGTCCTCCGCCGTTCGCGGGTGGTTTCAGGGACACCAGAAAATGGCGCCAACCGCTGTTTCCCAACTGATTGAGGCGATCGGAAAACTGGCGTTCGGTCTGGTTCTGGCGGACGTTGCCGCCGAGCGCGGTTGGGGCGTTCCCGCAATCGCCGCCATGGCGGGCGTTGGGCTGACGCTCGGAACGCTGCTCTCCACGCTCTATCTCGTTGCCGAGTTTTTCCGTCTCCGCCCGCGCGCGGAGAGAAGGGCTTCCGCGCCGCGCGGGAGCGGAACGCTGCGGCAACTCTGGCGGTTGGCGTTCCCGATGACGGTTGGCGCTTCGGCGGTCAGTCTGACCAAGCTGATCGACATGGCGATGATTCTGCGCCGTCTGCGGAGCGTGGGCTACAGCGAGATTGCGGCGAACGCGGCATACGGGAGCTACACAACGCTTGCGCTGTCGGTTTACGCGCTTGTTCCTACGCTTCTGTCCTCGGTCGCGCTTCCGCTCGTGCCGCTTCTTTCCTCTGCCATTGCGGCGGGGGATCGCGGGCGGCAGGCTTCGCTGATCCGCGCTTCCTACCGCCTGACGGCGATCATCTCGCTTCCCGCTTCGCTCGGGCTTGCGATGTTCGCGCATCCGATTCTGTCGCTTCTGTTCGGCAGAGAGCCGGAGGCGGTTGCGCAGGCTGCTCCGCTTCTGGCGCTTCTCGGACCGTCGGTCTTTCTCTCCTGCATGATCGGCGCGACCAACTCGGTGCTTCATGCCTACCGTGCGGTTACAAAGCCGATTCTCTCGCTTCTGGCGGGTGCGGCGGTAAAGCTGACCATTGCCTATTTCCTCATCGGCTCGCCTGCGGTGGGGCTTCCGGGCGCGCCGATCAGCACGTTTCTTTGCAACGCGGTGGTTGTGGGGCTGAATCTTTCATTTGCCGCCCGCCTGTGCAGGGTGGAGAAACTCGGCGGAACGTTTGCAAAGCCGCTGATTGCTTCGGTGCTGTCGGTCGGGCTGTGCGGCGTTTGCTATCGGCTTCTCGCGCGGGCTGTGGGGGAGAGCGCGCTTCTGACGCTCGGCGCGCTGATCGGGTGTCTTGTATTGTATCCCGTATTCGGCTGTCTTTGCGGCGGCATCGGGCGGGAGGATGTGATGCTTCTGCCCGGCGGGGAGAAGCTGTGCCGCGTGTTGACCTTCTGCCGGCTTCTGCCGCGGCGGGAAGAAGAGAAAAAGGAGGAAAACGAAGAACATGAACGAACAGGCAAAGGAACTGTCGGCGAAAGAACGGTATGATTTTGACGACCTGTGCGCCATTGTGCGGGTTCTGCGCGGGGAGGGCGGCTGTCCCTGGGATCGCGCGCAGACCCACGCGAGCATTCGGAGTTGTGCGATTGAGGAAGCCTACGAGGTTGCGGAGGCGATCGACAAAAACGATCCCGTTCTGCTTTGCGAGGAATTGGGAGACCTGTTGTTTCAGGCGGTCTTTCACGCGCAGTTGGAAGCGGAGCGTGGCGGTTTCACCATTGGCGATGTAGTGGACGGCAACGCGCGGAAGATGATCGACCGTCACCCGCAGGTATTCGGCAACGAAGAACCGACCGACGCGGACGAAGCTTTGGCGCGTTGGGAAGCGCGGAAGGTTGCGGAGAAGGGGCGGGTAACGCTCTCCTCCCGTCTGCGCGCAGTTCCCGCGATCCTTCCCGCGCTGATGCGGGCGCAGAAGATTGCGAAGGCGGGGTTGGTTGACGGGACAAGTCCTGCGGCGTTGGCGGGCGGGATTTCCGCCGCGCTTCCGTCGCTTGCAAGTGGGGACTGCTCGGCTCTGGGGCGGATTCTGTTCGATCTTTGCCGTTTGGCGGCGCTTTGCGGCGCGGATGCGGAAGAGGCGCTGAGCGCGGAGGTTGAGCGGGTGATCGAAGCGGCTGAAAAAAACGAAAACTCTGTGAATATTTGAAAAAAGTCTTGCTTTTCGGGCAATCCTGTGATAGAATGAATCATACGGAGCGCCACAGGCAAAGGAGATTCATGATGCGATTGGACAAATACTTAAAGGTATCGCGGATTATCAAGCGGCGGACGGTTGCAAACGACGCTTGCGACGCCGCTCACGTGACGGTAAACGGTCGCCCTGCGAAGGCTTCCTACGATGTAAAAGAGGGTGACATTCTCGAAATCACCTTCGGCGAGCGCGTTCTGAAGGTTCGCGTTCTGGGCGTCAAGGAGTACACGGCAAAGGCTGACGCGGCGGCGCTGTACGAGGTGATTTGAGGGCAAGGTCAAGACCTTGGGACTCTGTCCCAAGCCCTGCTTGAAAACTTCTTGAAAGAAGTTTTCAAGACTTTCAAGAACTTTAACTAAGGGGATTTTATCTCTATCCCTTTTCGTTGTGCAGATTCTGACGTAGCCATATTCCGTGCTACTATTTCCGGCTGCTCCCGAGCAAAATCCCGTCCAG
>CAVGEJ010000221.1:0-3187 GCA_963628215.1 Eubacterium sp. CAG:180 | reverse complement strand
CGGTTGCCGTGCAGGGAAGTTCGGGGAGGGTCAGGGAGGCTTGGAGGGTAGGGAGACCCCTACGAAAGGGGTCTCCCTGCGCCTCCAAGGTCTTTCCTTCCTCCCCCTCACAGAATAAATAACCCCGCAAAGATAAAGAGGGCGAGCCAGACGGCGGGGTTCAGAAGAAGGATGTTCAACCAGTCGGCGGACGTGTAGGGGCTCTGCCAACGGCGGGGATGGAAACGGCGGATAAGATAGACCAGGGACGGAACAAACGCAAGAATCGCAAGCCCGTAAACCGCGAGGTTGCCGAGGTACATCAAACCCGCAACGGGGTCGGAAAACAGAACCGTGGGCGTCAGCTCCGCATCCCCGACCCACCGCATGAGCAGGGTCGAATAGACCGAGCCGAAAAAGTTGATGCCCATGTGCAACCCGATCCCGTAGCGCAAGCGCCCCGTGGAGCAGTAGACCGCGCCGAACACCAGACCGAGCAGGAAGGCGTAGAAAAACTGGCTGAAATTCCCGTGCGACAGCCCGAAGATCGCCGCCGACACCAGAATTGCGGGCATGTCGCCGTACTTGCGCAGGCGGTCGATAAGAACCTTGCGGAAGAACAGTTCCTCGGCAATCGGCGCGAGCAGGACGGTGCAAAGCGCCATCACGCCGAGCGGAACGCTGTCCGCGATGGTCTGGACAGGGTTCTCGGCGGGTTTCCCCGTGATAACGGAGATGATGACGTTAACCAGATTCCCTGCGTAGCTGCCGATTATGAGGAAGGTCACGGCAACCGACACCACCGCCGCGAGGGACAGCCCGCGCATTCTGCGGTTGTCGATCGGCTCGGGTGCGATTCTGCGCAGAATCAGCCATGCGGGAAGCATACCGCACGCGTAGAGGCAGGCGGTGGAAGCGAGGAGTTGAAACCACGTTTTTCCGAGCAAGGTCGGGAACAGGATCGAGCCGATCAGCGACAAAACGACCTGCGCCAGTACCGACCCGACAAAAACAACGCCGACCCCCAGTGCGAAGATTGCAACACGTCGTTTCTCCGCGCCCGTCTCGACCGGTGGTGTCGGCGTCCAATGGAACTGGTATGTCATATAGTGGCTCTCCTTTCGTCTGGTTAAGACCTCGGGGCGTTGCCCCGAACCCTACTTGAAAACTTCTTGAAAGAAGTTTTCAAGACTTTCAAGAACTTTAACCAAGGGGATTTTTGCTCCCCTTTTTCCGTTGTACAGATTTTGGTGTAGCCGTATTCCGTGCTACGAATTCCGGCTGCTCCCGCACAAAATCCCGTCCAGCGGGATTTTGTCGGCTTACGCCTTGCTCCCGCTACCGGATAGAAATGGTTCAGGTTAGTTAATAACGGAAAGCGGGTTGGTTTGCGGGGCGCTCCCTTCGGATTGCGCCCCTGTAGAGTGCGTAACCCAGATGAAAAATCCGACAGTCAGTGGCACTATGTTCGCACGCTCCCCATAAATGCGTTGAAAGTTCTTGAAGGGGTTTGGGGAAACTTCTTTCAAGAAGTTTCCCCATCGCATCCCCCGCGTCCCCTCGCGTCCCCTTACTTAACGAACTTGGAAAAATCGCCGTTGGCGCTTTTGAGCATCCTGCCCATGCCGAGGCAGGTGCAGTTGCCGGGCTGTTTTGCGATTGTGACCCGCACACCCGTTCCGGTTCGCAGGAGTTGGTCAAAACCGGGGAGGAGCGCCATGCCGCCCGTCATGACAATGCCGTGGTCGAAGATATCGGCGGACAGTTCGGGGGGCGTTTCCTCGAGCGTTTGTTTGACCATCCGCACGATCTCGGTCAGCGGCTCGCGGATTGCCTCGCGAACCTCGGAGGATGTAATTTCGGCGGTCGTTGCCAAGCCGTTCCGCAGGTCACGCCCGCAGACGGTCAGGCTTCCGCGGTCGATGGTCGGGAGCGCAGAGCCGATCCGTTTTTTCAGCCGCTCCGCCGTGATTTCTCCGATCAAAATTTCGCGCGTCCGCTTGAGGTAGTCCACAATTGCGACATCCAATTCGTCCCCCGCGATGCGGAGCGCGCCCGCCTGCACGATGCCGCCAAGGCTGATGACCGACGCTTCCGAGACTCCGCCGCCGAGATCCACGAGCATTGCCCCTCTCGCTTTGGAGACGGGGATGCCCGCCCCGACCGCCGCCGCGATCGGTTGGTCGATCAGCTTCACGTCCTTTGCGCCCGCTTCGTAGGTTGCGTCCTTGACCGCGCGGCGCTCGACTTCGGTCACGCCGTAGGGAATCGAGACGAGCACCTGCGGGCGGTTGAACACCGAAATCAGATCCAGTTTGCGCAAAAAGTCGCGCAACATGATGGATGTGACCTCAAGGTCGGTAATCACGCCGTCCTTGAGCGGTCGCAGTGCCAATATCTCGCGCGGCGTTTTTCCGAGCATTTTTTTCGCGCCCGACCCCGACACGATCACTTCGTGCGTTGCGCGGTCGATGCTGACCACGGTCGGTGCGCGCATGACGATGCGGTCGCGGAGAAACACCGTTGTATTCGATGTTCCCAAATCGATTCCGACCTGTCGTCCCATTCGGTGTTCCTCCTTTCTTAAGACCTTGGGACTCTGTCCCAAACCCTGCTTGAAAACTTCTTGGAAGAAGTTTTCAAGACTTTCAAGAACTTTAACTAAGGGGATTTTTACCCCTGTTTTTTTATTGTGCAGATTTGGTGTAGCCGTTTGACGTGCTACGAATTCCGATTGCTCCGAGCCTCATCTCCGCTACCGGATAGAAATGGTAGGAAGTTAGTTGATGATTGGGGCGGAACGACACGCGGGTCGTTCCGCTTCGGGTGAAAGATACATTCCTATGGGGAGTTCAAATTTATCCCCCCACATCAGTCGCTTACGCGACAGCTTCCCCCCCAAGGGGAAGCCTTTTTACAAGAGTCCTTTCGCACTACATGACAAGACAATGAGCGGGAGCAATATTGTCCGCCCTCATCCGTCGCCTGCGGCGACACCTTCCCCCTCGAAGGGGAAGGCTATGGTGCGTGACTTTTTCGTTTGGACTTACCTTTTTGAAGAGTAGACTTGCCTTTTGAAGAATATTTTTTGATGGATTAAAGTCTGAAGCACTCTCTATATAGTTTGCAGAACCAACGGAAGCCTTCCCCTTCGAGGGGGAAGAAAACTGCAAGCAGTTTGTCGCCGCAGGCGACGGATGAGGGCGGA
>CAVGEJ010000220.1:0-3203 GCA_963628215.1 Eubacterium sp. CAG:180 | reverse complement strand
TCCCCCCTCATCAGTCGCTAACGCGACAGCTTCCCCCCGAGGGGAAGCCTTTTTTTGCAAGACTCCCCTTGCGCTACATAACAAAACGACCGGACGAAAATACGAAGTATTATTTGCTACATATCTATCCGCTATATATTCACTGTTTAAGGTCGTATTTGCTATGTATACACAGCATAAAGAAGGCTTCCCCTTGGGGGGAAGCTGTCGCGTTAGCGACTGATGAGGGGGGATAAATCTCCACTTACCATAGGAATATTACTTGCAGAATGGCTTTGCGCCCTTGATGTTTGGAGATTCCGCATAAGACCTCACAACGAATCACATTCCGCTTACCAATCGGGTGCGATAGCCGCACTCTGAAAAAATCGCCTCCCGCCCAAACCAAAAACTTCCCCACAAGACCCCCACCATCAAAAAGGCGAAACAAATCTTCGCCCGTGTAATGGTGGGGGTCTTGTGGGGAAGTTCGGGGAGAATGAGGGAGGCTTGGAGGGAGAAGGAACACCCTCCGAAAGGGGGTTCCTTCTCCCTCCAAGGTCTTTCCCTTCCCCCCATCACCGCTTTTCCTCGTGCGTGGGGACGGCAACAGCGGGGAGCGCGCTTTTGCGGTAGTCGGAAGGCGTTCGCCCCGTGTGCTTGATGAAAGCGCGGTTGAAGGTTCGGAGCGTCCCGAACCCGACGTGGAAACAAATGTCCGTTACCGAGTCGTCCGAGTTCAGAAGCATCCGGCAAGCCTCGGAAATCCGTAATGAGTTCACATAATCGTTAAACCGCATCCCCAGTTTCTGACTGAACAGATGCGAGATGTAGTAGCGGTTCAGTCCAAGCTTGTCCGACAGAACCGAGAGCGACAGATCGCCCGTGTAGTGCCGCGTGCAGTAGAAAATAATCGACCGCAACGCCCCCGAATCGTCCTGCGGAACGCCGATCAGCTTCATCCCCGACAGAATCTCCGCAAACAGCGCGAGCAGATACCCGTGCAGCTTCTCCGTCCGATACGGCACAGCTTCCTCGGGCTGACGGCAGATCGCCACAATCGCGTCAAACAGCGCGTTGATGCGCGGGTCAAACGCCCCGCCCGCAACCACCGCCGATTCGGGCACAGACAGTTCCAGTTCGTCCGACAACTCCGGAATCAGGTCGGGCTTGAGGATCATAATCGAGTAATCCTCCTTCACCGCCGTCTCGTAGCTGTGAATCTGGTTCGGGAAGGTCAGAAACAGATCCCCCGCCTTCAGATCGTAGCGACGAGAGTCCGCCGAGGCAACCGTTTCGCCCGAGCGGTAGAGCACCAGTTCCAACTCGCGGTGCAGGTGCGCGGAGCACTGGAGACGGTTGCGCGGTCCGCTGATCCCGTAGTAAATATCCTTATCCTTTTTTTCGTACCTGACATTCAGAGACATTCCGTCGCCTCCCGTCCGCAAAAATTCCGCATTGCGCGGTGTCTGTCAGCTGTCAGCCGTCAACTGTTACGATACACGCGGATCACCCGCGACGACACCAGACACAGGCACTCGTAATCAATCGTCCCCGCGCGATCCGCATACGCGTACAGTTCCTTCGGGTCGTTTCCGAACAGCGTAACCACATCGCCAACCGCCGCGCCCGTATCGGTGACGTCAATCATGGTCTGATCCATGCAGATGCGCCCGACAATCGGCGCGGGCTTTGGACCTGACGCCGTTTCCACCGTGACAAAACTTCCGCTGTACGCGCGCAGAAAGCCGTCCGCGTAGCCGATGGGCATGGTTGCGATCAGCCGCTCGGTGCGCCCCGAAAAAGTTCCGCCGTAGCTGACCGTCTCGCCCGGCAACAGCTTATGCAGGTGGGAGATGACCGTCCGCAGTTTCATAACGGGTTTCAGCGGCAGTTCGATGCAGTCGGAGGGGCGCGCGCCGTAGAGCAGGATTCCGAGTCTGACGCCGTTCATTCTGTCCGCCGCGCGCCGCACGGTTGCCGCGCTGTTGCAGACGTGATGGAACGGGATGACCACGCCCTGCCGCTCCAGATTCTCGCGAACCGCGCGATACCGCTCGGACTGCAAATTTGTAAGCGCGTCGCCCGCCCCGCCCGTTTGTTCGTCCGCGCGCGCGAAGTGGGTGAACATGCCCTCCACCGACAGGTGTGCGAATCCCGCGACCCGCGCGATTGCCGCCACGGTTGCGGTGATTTCCATATCGCTATGGGCGGGGAAACCGATGCGGTTCATGCCGGTATCGAGCGCGACATGGGTACGGACGGTCACGCCCGCCGCCGCGGCTTCGCGCTCCAGTCTTGCGGCGTAGTCCTCGGACAGGAGCGTTTGGGTGATGGCGTAGCGCCCCAATTGGAGCGCCAGTTCGGGCGGGGTATAGCCGAGAATCAGAATATCCGCCTCGCGGTGGTTCTCGTCGCAGACCGCGCGGACGGCAACCGCTTCGTCGATGCAGGAGACAGCGAAAAAGTCGCCCCCTTCGTCCAACAGCGTGGCAACGCAGGCGGGTGCGCCGTGCCCGTAGGCTTCCGCTTTGACAACCGCGATCATGCGAACCGACGGGTTCTCCGCCGTTGCCATTTCCCGCAGCAATCTGTAATTTCTACGCAGGGCGTCAAGGTCGATCTCCGCCCACGTTTTCCGCTGTTCCAGTTCGGGCAGCGACGAATACAGCTTATACATGCGTTCCACCTTACTCCCCCCTCTCCTTTTTCTTTCTCTTTCTCTTTTTTCTCTCCCTACTATTATATCACACCTCCCCTCTCTTTGCAACTGTTTTTTGAGAGAAATAAGAAAGACCTTGGAGGCGCAGGAACCCCTCTTTCGGAGAGGGATTCCTACCCTCCAAACCTCCCTGACCTCCCGAGAACTTCCCCACAAGATCCCGCCATTACGTGGGCGGAAATTCGATTTGCTTTTTATGGTGGCGGGGTCTTGTGGGGAAGTTTTTGCTGGATTGGGAGGTGCGAAAGCGTGAAAGAGTGCGGCTTCGCACCCGATTGGTGGGACAGATGCGTTCCCTATTTTCGGGGAATGCCGGTTTGCGAAGATTTTTTCGATTTCCTATCGACAAAGAGCGCAAAAAGTTGTATAATATACGTATAAACCAACGCAAACAGTAGTCAAACACTAACCTGAACCATTTCTATCCGGTAGCGAGAGAGAGGCGACAGCCGCCAAAATCCCGCTCGACGGGATTTTGCGCGGGAGCAGCCGGAATTCGTAG
>CAVGEJ010000219.1:0-3213 GCA_963628215.1 Eubacterium sp. CAG:180 | reverse complement strand
CGTGAAGGTTTGACCCGTCCGCCGCAATCGTGGTGCTATGTCCTGCCGTTGGAGGGAACGATATGAGAAATGAGGCATTGCACGCCCTGATTGAAAAGCAACAGGCAGGGCATGAAAACGAGCCGTTATACATGGTCGGAATGCAACTGTTGGAGATTGCCGACCGTGAGCCGAGGTCTGCCGAACTGTTGCTTCAAGACTTGAAGCGGGACGGAATGAAGCTGTCGGATGCCGCCGCTATGTTGCAGAGCCATGCGGACAAAATCGCCAAGCCGAAGCATCTGCGCTGTGTCTGTATCACGCCGCAGACCGCCGAAGGACTTCTGCGCAAGTTTTACGGTCTCCCCGATCCTGTCGAGACTCCGCCTTCCACGTTGGAATCGGAATCGGATTTTCTGGATCTTTCGTCCTTCCTGTGAGGTGCTTTTATGAAATATCAACTGACAAAAGAGGAATTACAGCGCGAGCTTGCCGCCACTGTGGAGTCCCTGCCGCTTGAACCGGAGCAGACAATCACGGATTCGGTCAAATTGGAGGACGAGCGGATGGTTTATCGGCTCGAATGGGTGTTGCCTGAAGGTGAAAAACGCCGTGTGCGCATGGCTGTCGGCATCTGTACGGCTTGCAGTGCCAAGTCCTTCTTCCCATCGCTTCCGGCAATCCAACTTTGCGGTCAAACCGTGACAGGCTTTACAGTCGGTAATCCTGCCCGCCGCGTTTATCACGGGGATAGGCTGGAGTGTCCCGCCTGCGGAAAGGTCTGCACGGCATTGCACAGTAGCAGCTTCAAATCATGGACGTGCGTTCAATACGCCGACCGCATCAGTGTTTCCTGCGTTCGGGGACACCTTGCCCTGCTTGGTTGGCGCTTTTCCAAACGGGTTTATTGTGACGGTCATGTATCGCGTGCTTCTGCGCGCATGGACGGGGTGCTGTTCATTGACCGCAGAGCCTTTCGGGTCACGGGCTATCAGTACGGATTGAATACCGTGTATTTTGAGCGTTGGCAGTCCCGCGTCCGTTTTGAGGATCATATCGGCGGGGTTGACGGCTCGGTGATTGCGCCGTTTTCCCCTGAAACGGTGGAAGCAAGCGACTGCGACCGAAGCGGCTTCTACGCGTATTGCAGGACACAAGGGAAAATTTATCCCGTGTCCTATCTGCTCCTGTGGCAGAAGCACCCGCAGGTCGAGAACCTTGCCGTGCAGGGGTTCGGACGGTATCTTTCCGGTGTTTTCGCAGATTCGACTGTGACAGGCGGCTCTTATTGGCATTCGTGCCCTTCCCTTTGCATGAACCTTGTCGACCGCTACCTGAACTGGCGCGAGGTTAAGCCCGCCCGCCTGTTGGGACTGACGAAGGAAGATCTCTGGATGGCACGGGAATGTAAGCCCGAGACTCTGCTGTTCGTGCGGGAGCAGGGCTTACGGATGAAGCCTGAACAGCTCCGCTTGTTGGATGCGCTCGGTGTGCAATCCTTCCGTGATCCGGTGAAGAACGGCTTTCACGGCTACCGCGTCCCTCTGATCCGATTGCTGACCTATCTGCTCCGGCAAAGAAAACTGCATCCGGAACTGCAAGCCCTTTGCAACGTGCGTTACATCTGCGACTATTGGCGCATGGTGGTCGGAATCTATGGTCGCATGGAATCTGCTGTCCTGTATCCGCGCGATCTGATTGCTTCCCACGATCGTTTTGCCGCGCAGATCAAGGTTGCGGAGGATCGGAGGCTGAACGAAATGATTGCGGCACAGGTTGTCCTGCGGGAATCGCTTTGCTTTCGGGATGACCGCTTGGGGCTGATGATTTTTCCCGCACGGTCGCAATCCGACTTGGTCGAAGAAGGCAAGGCGCTTTGCCACTGTGTGGCATCCTATGCAAAAGCGGTTGCACGCGGGGAGACTTCTATCTTTTTCATCCGTCACACGGACACGCCGCAGATACCGTTTTTTACATTGGAATATTGCAATGGTCGTGTTGTGCAGAACCGTGGCTATAAAAACTGTTCCCGTACACCGGAGATCTCCGCGTTTGAAGCGGAATGGTTGGAGTATATCGAAAAGGTAAAGGAGAAAGAAAAGCATGGAAAACGCAATTGTAGCAAAAACACCGACTGCCGCGCCCGCGCGTGACATCGGAACGGTAACCGCCGAAATCCGCGAGCTGTGCGGTCAGGCAAAGCGCATGGCGCTGATGTACGCCGTGGAGATCGGGCGTCGGTTGGTGGAAGCAAAGAGCGTCCTTCCCCACGGTGCATGGGGGGACTGGCTCAAAAACGAGGTCGAATTTTCCGAGCGGAGCGCAAACAATTTCATGAAGCTGTTTGAGGAATACGGCTCTGAACAGATTTCTATCTTCGGCGCGGTATCAAATTCGCAAACGTTTGCGGATTTGCCGTATTCCAAAGCGCTTCAGCTTTTAGCGCTTCCCGCAGAGGAACGGGAAGATTTTGCACAGGAAAACGATGTGGAAAATCTGTCTGTTCGGGAGTTGCAGAACGCAATCCGTGAAAAAAACGAAGCGATTGCCCGTCAAAAGGAGTTGGAGCAGGCTTGTTCGTCTGCCGAGATTGCCCGTCATGCCGCAGAGGAACGCTCCGCCGAGGCGGACACCCTCCGCAAAACGGTTGAAACGCTACAGGCAGAATTGGAGAGTGCCAACCGCAAGGCAAAAACGGCAAAGAAAAAACTGGAAGCCGCTGTTTCCAATCCCACCCTGCCGCCCGAGAAGCTGAAAAAGCTGAAGTCGGACATGGAGGCAGAGCTGCGCGCGGCAATGGAAAAGACCGACCGCTCTGCGTTGGATGCCGCCAGAAAACAGGCGGAGGATGCCGAACGCGCAAAAGAGGAAGCGCTTTTGCAAGCGCACAAGGCGGAGGAAGCACTCGCGGAAGCCCGTGCCAAACTCAAAACGGCAAGCCCCGAGATTGCGGCATTCAAGGAACTGTTTGATGCGGTTCAGGCAACTGCCGCAAAGCTGAAAGCCAAGATTGCCGCCATTCGTTCCGGTGATCCTGTTACTGCGGACAGGCTCACCGCCGCACTTCACGCATTCGGTGCAACGCTATGACAGAATCCGAACGGTACGAATTGGAGACGGCATACATCAATCTGGAGGTCTGCGAAACGGGGCTTTTGCCGCTTCCCGCCGAGGTCGGTTCTTTGCCGGATGCGGAGTCGGTCGACCTGCTCCGTGACGCGTTTCGGGTCGGCT
>CAVGEJ010000218.1:0-3228 GCA_963628215.1 Eubacterium sp. CAG:180 | reverse complement strand
TATGCCGCGCATCTCTCATTTTCTTTTTCCATGCGCTTATTATACCACTTTTTTTGTTACGAAAACAAGTTCTAAATTTCATGAAAATATCGCATGAAAAGGCTGAAATACGATCAAATTGACGAATCAAATCTAATGATTGCCCCTGAAATGGGTGATAATTAGTGGTTGCATTTGCGGGTGAAAAATGATAGAATAAGTACGAAGAGGAATATCCGGTTTCGCATCGGATGAAACTGCTTATCTGTCGGTGCTACAGGGTCGTATTCTTCAACACCTTGGAGCGGTATGCCGAGGGGGACATTTTCAACTTGCTTTTGAACAGGGTACGAAAGAATTTGGAGTCATTATAGCCGCAGGCAACGGAAATATCTTCTATGCTTTTGGTTGTGTTGGCAAGCAGGTCGCAGGCGTTGGTCAGGCGGATGTTCTGGAGATACTTATTGAACGGAATTCCCAATTTGTCTGAAAAGAGGGACGATAAATACGAGGGATTATATCCCAACTGCTCGCCCAGTTCTTTCAGTTTGATATTCGAAGCGAAATTTTCATTGATGTAATTCAGAATTTTATTGACTGTATGGTCGACATATTTGGTGTCGCTGCTTGTGCGGTGAATTTCGCGGAGCGTGACAAGGATCAGTTCGGTCAGATAACAGCGCAACAACTCACGGTATTTCATTTTTTTGTCGGAATACTCAACCAGCATTTTTTCAAACAGTGTCAGCACATCCCCTTTTTTGTCGTGATAGATGACACTGGTGGGAACCACTTCCAGATTGAAATAGTTGCAGTTGATGTTGGTAATGACAATGAGGTCCTGAAACCCCTGACAGTCCTTGAGTGAGGCATCGATAAACTCCGGCTTGAACAGAATGTTGATGACCTTGAAATCGTCATTCCGATTGGTGGAAAACTTGTGCACCTCGTTGTAGTTGACCATGAAATAGTCGCCCTTTTGCACCACAACGGATTGATTCTGAAAATAATGAATGGCGCTCCCGCGTACCACATAGGAAAACTCCAGAAAACTGTGGCTGTGGTAGGGGGTTGTACTGACAGTGGATTCCTGAACCGATATCGGTTCGCTTGTATTGAACACTCGGGTATCGGACGGTTCGGTTGGCATAGGCAACTCTCCTTTGCGTGGTGTTGCCTTAATTATAGAACATTCAAATTGAAATGTCAACGCTTTTTTCGCAAATCAACGGAATTTCGTAAATTATACACAACAAAATGGGGGTATGTTTACTTATGAAGCGATTTTTGAAAAGGGTGACGCTTGCTTTCCTGCTTGCGGCGATGTTGCTTTCGGTTGCCTGCGGGGACCGGATTGTCAGCCCGTCGGAGGAAACAACTGCGGGGCAAGGTTCTTCCGTTGCCTCCGCCGATGCAACGGAACCCGTTTCCACCGATGAACCGAACCCGAATAAACGGGATCCGCAACAGATTGAAAATTACGGCAGAATTGACTACAACGCAGGGGACGGATTGCTTTACAACGGAATCCGTTTACCGGAAATCAAGGCTGCCGATCCGACGTCCGATGCGGTTGTAACGCCGTCGTATCTGATTTCCGAAGAGGAGGGCGGCACGCACCCCGATACCGTGGACATTACCGTTGGCAGGCAACTGTTTGTGGACTCGTTTCTGATTGAGTCTACCGAACTTGAAACGGTCTACCATCAGGCGGAAAAGTACAGCGGCAACCCGATTCTGAAACCGACTACCGTTGCGGAATTCAGCGGCGGATGGGGTGTCGGAACCAGCGCGGGCGGCATCTGGTATGATATGCAGGATCAGAAATACAAAATGTGGTATGACGTGGGATTCAACCCGATGTTGGGATATGCCGAAAGTGATGACGGCATCAACTGGACGCGCGTGAATGTGGACGACACCGGCAAGAATATTGTGATGGACGCTTCCGAGAAAAACGGGACCTGCTCGGTGTTTATCGATTACGATGCCGATCCCTCGGAAAAATACAAGATGTTTGTGCAGAGTCTGGATAACGAAGTCAGCGATTTGGACGGATACGAAACATTGGACGGAAATGTGGATGAGCATTCCTATGTTCATACGCTGTTTACCTCGTCGGACGGATTGCACTGGGTTCGAAAAGGAGACACCTCTCTGGGCGGTTCAGGCGACATGACCACGGCATTTTATAACGCGTTTACGCACAAATGGGTGAACAGTCTGCGCGGGTATGCGCGGACAAATTATAAGGGAAGTTGGCAAAATCGACGCGCGCGGTGGTATGCCGAGTGCGACACGTTCGAGGACCTTCTGAACTGGACGAGTGAAACCGCCGTTTTCTGGATGCACTGCGACAAAAACGACACCATGGATGCAAACGCGAAAGTGGCACCGCAACTCTATAATTTCGGTGCCATTGCGTATGAAAGTATTATGCTCGGCTCATTTACCGTTTGGAGAGGACCCGAAAATCATATCATCGAGACGACCGGTTCGCCGAAAGTCAATGAGATTCTGATGTCCTACAGCCGCGACGGATACAATTACGATCGCCCCGACCGCACGCCCTTTATCGGTGTATCGGGGGACGGGTATTGGGACAAAGGATATCTGTTCTCCTCAATTGGCGGGATTATTGTTCACGATGATGTTCTGTATATCTATTACAGCGGGTTCAGCGGTTACAACGGGACTCACAAAAATGCGCACGGCAACGAGGCAATCGGGCTTGCCACCATCCGCCGTGACGGATTTGCTTCTCTGGACGGGAGAGGAACGACCCTGACGCAGAAACTGACGGTCAATCAAGATAAGAAGTATCTGTTTGTCAACATCGATGTGCCTGCCGATTCGTTCAAAGCCGAAATTCTGGATGCCGACGGCAACGTTGTGGAGGGATTTTCCATGGAGGACTGCATCGCGGTCGGCGGAGACGATACCTGCCGGCAGATCACATGGAAAAACGGCAAAGATTTGAGTTTTCTGAACGGAACCGAATTCCGGATCCGGTTTTCCATGGAGCAGGACGGCTCATTTTACGCATTCTGGCTCAGCGACAGCCTGAACGGGGAATCCGGCGGCGCGGTTGCTGCGGGCTATGCGGGAAACTGATTTCCCGAAAAATCCGATGCAAAAAGAAAGAAGTTTACAAAAAAAGCTTGACAGGGAGGGGACAGGTCGTGTATAATGCTTTGACAGACAGACAGACAGACAGACAGACAGACAGACAGACAGACAGACAGACAG
>CAVGEJ010000217.1:0-3267 GCA_963628215.1 Eubacterium sp. CAG:180 | reverse complement strand
AAACAACAATGACAAAGCACGTTTCAACCAAAAGAGCGTTGATCCTGAGCCTGCTGTCCATGCTGCTCTGCGTTTCGATGCTCGTCGGTTCCACCTATGCGTGGTTTACCGATACCGCGACCGCAGGGGTCAACAAGATCCAAGCAGGCAATCTGGATGTCAAACTCATGTACAGCACTGATATGCAGACTTGGAAAGAAGCCAAAGAGGATACACAGCTCTTTGATGACAATGCACTGTGGGAACCCGGTTATACGCAGACTGTCTACCTGAAGGTTGTGAATGCCGGCACTCTGGCCCTCAAGTATGAGGCGGGACTTTCCAAAAACTATACGCGCTACAGTGGGAAGAATATTGCCAATGAGAAGTACTATGTGGACGATTATCTGAAGATCGGCGTTGTTGAGACCGAGACCGCTTTTGCTACGAGAGAAGAGGCATGGGCTGCAATCGCAGATTCCGAAAAGACATTGAACGCGGGATTCATGCTTACGGATGAATGGATTACGTTGAAAGCCGGAGAAGAATCCAAGCCCTTTGCCCTTACCATCTATATGCCTACATCTGTAGGAAACGAGGCAAATGCCAAGAGCAAGAGTTTTCTTTCCAAGATTCTGGGACTTGGAATTGAAGTGCGCGCAACACAGGCGACTGTGGAGAACGACAGCTTTGGCAATGATTACGATGCAAATGCGGCAACCATTCTCAAGCGTGTGGAATATACCTCCGGTGAGCATACGGTGACCGGAAACATTCAGGCAAACGGAGATGCCGGTGCAATTCACGGTGCAGGGACAGCTAACATTATTGTAGATGCTAAGACGGTTTATGCCGTCATGGGAAGTAAATATGCGATGGCGGTGTGCGCTTCCAAGGATTCCGTGATAACGATCAAGGGCGGTGAGTTTGCCAATCTTGTTACGGGCGATTCCGAACTGTCTTTGATTTACGCAGAGGATAACGCGAAGATCGTTATTGAAGGCGGTACTTTTAAGTGCGTCAGCCCGGAATGGACGCTGAACTGCAATGACAGCGACAACAACGCTACCATCACGGTCGAGGGCGGATCTTTCTATAAGTTTGATCCGTCTGCCGTAAGACTCGGTCAGGAGGGCGAAGTGATTGTTGCCGAGGGCTACAAAGTGGTTCAGAACGGCGACTGGTACACGGTTGTGGCAGAATAATTATCTGGCATTATCACATTAAAAAGCGGGGCGTTCTCCAAGGAGAGCGCCTCGTTTTTTTGTAAAAGCGCGGAAAAGGAACGGATTTTGCGAAAAGACTTGTATTTTCCTTCATTTTATGGTACAATAGACAGGATAACGAAAAAAGGCGGAATAGCGAACACATGATTACAGTCAACAACCTCAGTTTTCATTTCGGCGGTCAGCTTCTCTTCAAGAATGTAGACCTCAAATTTACCCCCGGCAACTGTTACGGCATCATCGGCGCGAACGGCGCGGGCAAGTCGACCTTCCTGCGCATCCTTTGCGGCGAACTCGAGCCGTCCACGGGAGAGGTCGTCATCCCCGACACCGTGCGGATGTCGGTTCTGCGGCAGGATCACTTCGCGTTTGACCAATACACTGTGTTGGACACGGTGATGATGGGCAACCGCAAGCTTTGGGACGTGATGAAGGAAAAGGACGCGATTTACGAAAAAGAGGATTTCACCGAGGCGGACGGTCTGCGCGCCTCCGAACTGGAAGCCGAATTTGCGGAAATGAACGGTTGGGAAGCCGAATCCGAGGTTTCCCGCTTGATTCAGGGCTTGGGTATGCCTGTGGAATCTCTGGAAGCGCTGATGTCTACGCTCAAGGAGAGCGAAAAAGTCAAGGTTATGCTCGCGCAGGCGCTGTTCGGCAACCCCGACATCATCATGTTGGACGAGCCGACCAACGGTCTGGACATGGACGCGGTGCTCTGGCTCGAGGACTTCCTCTCCGATTATTTCGGCACGGTTCTGGTTGTTTCCCACGACCGCCATTTCCTGAACGACGTTTGCACGAACATTGTGGATATCGACTACAACGGAATCAAGATGTACGTTGGTAACTACGAGTTCTGGTACGAGTCCAGTCAGCTGATTCAGCGCATGATGAAGCAACAGAACAAGAAAGCCGAAGAGAAGATCAAGGAATTGCAGACCTTTATCTCCCGTTTCTCGGCGAACAAGTCCAAATCCCGTCAGGCGACCTCCCGCCGCAAGCTGCTTGACAAGCTGACCGTGGAGGAAATGCCCGCGTCCTCTCGGCGTTACCCGTTTATCGGCTTTGACATGGATCGCGTGGCGGGCAAGGACATTCTGTTTGTCCGCGACCTGACCAAAACGGTTGGCGGCGTGACGTTGTTCAAGAATCTTTCCTTTACGGTCAACAAGGACGACAAAATCGCGCTTGTGGGCAACGAGCAGTCGATCACCGCGCTTTTCCGCATTCTGATGGAAGAGGACACGGCGGACAGCGGGGAATTCAAGTGGGGCGTGAGCATTACAAAGTCCTACTTCCCGCACGACAACACGCCCTATTTCAAGGATTGCGACCTCTCCATTATCGAGTGGTTGGCGCAGTACTCCAAGGAGACGACGGAGACCTATCTGCGCGGCTTCCTCGGGCGGATGCTCTTCTCGGGCGACAGCGTATTCAAGCCCGTGAAGGTTCTCTCCGGCGGCGAAAAGGTGCGCTGCATGTTCTCCCGCATGATGCTCTTCGGCTCTAACTTCCTGCTTCTCGATCAGCCGACCGACCACCTCGATCTGGAGTCCATCAGCGCGGTCAACAACGGGCTTGCCGCCTTCAAGGGGAACGTGATTTTCACCTCCCACGACTACGAGTTGGTCAACACCGTTGCAAACCGCATCATTGAAATCACTCCCGACGGGATGCGCGACTACAGCGGCACTTTCGAGGACTTCCTCGCCCGCGACCGCGCGGCGGAGGAGGGACGCGCCAGAGGGGACTTTTGAGAAAAGTCCCCTCTGGACTCCCTCAAAACTTTCAACGCATTTACTTGAATGGTGCGAACATAGTGCCACTGGCGTTTGGTTTGAAATTACACAGAGCGTATTGCGTTCTGTGGGATATAATCCATTCGCGGCAATGTAACCGACAACCGATGCGGAACGACACACGGGTCGTTCCCTACAATTTACGCACTCTACAGGGGCGCAATCCGAAGGGAGCGCCCCGCATTCCACCCCGCCCGCCGTCCACCAACTAACCTGAACCATTTCTATCCGGTAGCGGGAGAGAGGCGACAGCCGCCAAA
>CAVGEJ010000216.1:0-3363 GCA_963628215.1 Eubacterium sp. CAG:180 | reverse complement strand
TTCTTTTTCCATGCGCTTATTATACCACTTTTTTGTTACGAAAACAAGTTCTAACACAATTACATTGGAAGAATATTTAGATATACGAAATTCATATTTGGAACGTAACAAATATCTTTATGTATTTGAAATTACCGCCCCTCGCACATTTGGAGAAACGTGGGCGCAACATCATTTGAACGAAGTCGTGCCTGAATTAAAAATTCCATCTCGCTTCTATGATACTAATTATTCTGGACAATATGATTTTTGGTATAACGGAATAAGAATAGAAGTTAAGGCATCGCGTGCTGTTAAAAGAAAAAGCGGAGATTCTTTGATTATAAAAGCATTGTCAAGCGATTCAACATCAGGGTTTGATATGAATTTTCAGCAGATAAAACCTGCTTGTTGCGACGTCTTTGTTTGGATAGCGGTTTGGCGTGATAAAATTAGATATTGGGTGTTATCGAGTAGCGAAGTCGAGAAAAGCCCATACTATTCCGCAGGACAGCATCGCGGAAATATTGGAGAAGGTCAACTTTGGCTAACAGAAAAAAACATCAACGACTTTGATTGCTACGAAGTTGGCGTTAGGGATATTTTAGATAAAATAATTGAGAAAGCAAAATAAGCATTACGATGAGGATTGCAAGAATCAGATCAGGATTGAAATCGTCATTGGAGAAGCGCGATATGAGATTGAATGATGGATGACCGGTTGTCAGCCCCAACCTCGCACACCGCGCCGAAAATGAAGCATACCTTCAGTCCCCGACGGATTCACCGCCGCGGATTCCTGTAAAAATAGAAATCACATTTTTCACTGCCGCGCCCGATTGTACCTTGCCGCTCGAAAGTGATGCCGCACATGTTTCCGTAAACGCGGTCATCGCTCAGGCAGAAGGTGCTTGTCAACTCTTTACAGCCCAGCAGTTCGCAATACTTTGCATACGGGCATTGCAGGACATCGACCCTGTAATGCCGGTTGTCGGCTTCCTTTTCCTTGAATCGGAAGCCTGCGTCTCCGTTGAACATCGTGCCCACCATGCCTCGGAAAACCCTGAAGAAAAGCGGGCGGATGAAGGGGAGTTTGGTTGCGATATGCAACCGTTTTCGGTCAGGCTCTACGCCGATTCTCACGGCTTCCTCTATCAAGCCGAGGGCTTCTTCTCGCGGGATATACCGAAGCATTTGCAGATAAACAGCCGCGCGCGGGAAGATCATCCGTTCGGTGTGAATCTTTTCCTTTTTGGGGAGTCCCTTATAGTTGTCGCACCATTCGTTGCAAAGGGTTACCGCGTCTCGAACCAGAATATCGGTCTGCTCCTTGCCGAGCCTCTTTTTCAGCTCCCGCAAGAGATAAGAGAACCCACCGGCTTTTTTATAATACCTTTGATTGATCATCCTTCTGTGCCTCCGCACTTGCAGATTTTGATTGGCTGATATCTTATACCACAGCTTTTCCCGTTTTTCAACCGCTTCTGCCGGAAACGTATAAAAGCCGAACCGAAAAGCCCCCCGACCTTTTTACGATCGGGTGTGCGGTGTTCCGTTTTTGCGGTATCAATCGGAGACTTCCGATCACAGCGCCGTGCCCTTTCGGGGAATGAAAAAGCGGCTCATGTCGGCGCGCTCCAATTCCAGAAGCTTGATTTTCCGATCGATTCCGCCCGCATATCCCGTCAGACTGCCGTTCGAACCGACAACACGGTGGCACGGGATGATGATTGAAATCTCATTATGCCCGACCGCACCGCCGACCGCCTGCGCGGACATCCTTTCCAGTCCCATCTTTTCCGCAAGCTGCTTGGAAATCTCGCCGTATGTGACGGTTTTGCCGTAAGGAATCTGCAAAAGGATATCCCATACCGCTTGCCGGAACGGCGTACCGACGGGGTGAAGCGGCGGCAGAAAATCCGGCTCTTGTCCGCCAAAATAAAGGTCAAGCCAACGCTTGGCTTCCGATAGGGCAGGGGTTTCCGCCTCCGCGCGTTCGTCCGGCAGATCGCGCGCAAAGTATTTCTGCCCGTCAAACCACAGTCCCCTCAGTCCGACCTCGTCCGCCGCAAGGAGAATCCCGCCGAGCGGGGACGGATATTCTGATGTGTAAATCATGTTCGGATTCCTCTGTTTTTAATTTTCTGTTTCTGTTGGGGCGGTGATTCGGATGTCAGTCCGACAAACAGGAATTTGTTAATTTTCTAAATGTTTTTTACGATGTATCACCACATTTATTCCAAGTGTAAAATACAATACAACGATAGCGCCACCGCAGATAAAATGGATAATGGCAAAGCCTCCATTTAACACATCGTAAAGAATTAAAAAGATGGGAATATAGGAAATCACTCCTGCAATAGATGCTCCTATAAGCAAACGATGAGTCCACTTTGTAATGGGTGCGTCCGAAAAATCTCTTTTAACTTTATTTCCAATATACCGAGTTGTCTCTTTCATAAGTGTTAGCAGAGATAAATAGAGTGTGCCAAAAATCATTAAGATTCCGGCAAGATAGGCGGCAAAAAGATTGAACCACCAATCCCCTTCGCGCAATGTTATAACGATTGCTGAGCATGTCATTGTTATTGGACATAATATGGCAAAAATAGTTGTTATATGATGTAAAATGGTATACGCTTTCGACATTCTGGAATGAGTATCAAAATTATTCACGAATCATACACCTCCTCCATCAAAATCCGATTTATCGATACTTTATTATACCACAAACGCCGTGTTTTTTCAACCCTTTTTCCAAGGAAGCGTTCTTTTTACAGCCAACCGCCGCCGAGGGGGCGCGGAAAGATAAAATTTTACGTTCCGAACCGAAAAAGCGCTTGAATGGGGGCTCTCTTTCCGATATAATAAAATTCGAAAACATGACAGGACGGTGCGGGCGAGGCACGGATGAAAAAGGGGGAGAGGGCGATGGGGCGGATATTGGACGAATCTTTGATTTATGAAATTCTCTCCGTGGTGGAAGAGATTCCCGAGGGGCGTGTGGCAACCTACGGTCAGATCGCACGGCTGATCGGGCGGGACAAAAACGCGCGGTTGGTGGGAACGGTTCTCAGCCGTTCTGCGTATTACGGGGACTACCCCTGCCACCGTGTGGTGAATCATGCGGGCAGACTCGCTCCCGGATGGTGGGAGCAGGCGGACCTGTTGCGGCGGGAAGGCGTTTTCCTCAAGGACGATTGCCATGTCGACCTGAAACAATACCAATGGGACATCTGACGTTGTAAACCAACAGGACGCGAGCCGAGGCTCGCGTCCTGTTGTTAGTGCGCTCAGCATGCGATACAACATGGTGGTGAAAGTCCACTACAGGCATGGCAGTAGGAACTGTTAGCAGAGGGCAAGGGCGTCCGTCGTGAGGCG
>CAVGEJ010000215.1:0-3375 GCA_963628215.1 Eubacterium sp. CAG:180 | reverse complement strand
CCACAAATCGGGCGCGAAGCCGCACCATTCAAGAAATACGCACCTCCCAATCCAACCAAAAACTTCCCCCATGTCCCCGCCATTTTCAGAAAGCGAAACAAATCTTCGCTTCCAAAATGGCGGGGACATGGGGGAAGTTCGGGGAGGGTCAGGGAGGTTTGGAGGGCAGGGAGACCCCTACGAAAGGGGTCTCCCTGCGCCTCCAAGGTCTTCCCCTTACCTCCAATTGTCAGCATTTCCCTTACGGCGCTTGACGTAGCGGACGATTGCAACGACCGCGTAAATGATCAGGGCAATGCAGAGAATCAAGGCAATAATTGCAGGTGCATCCAATGATCTTCCGAAAACATCGCTAAAATCTGCTACTACAATCGACATGGAAATATCAGTGGCATCTGTGAAATTTTTTAGTGCGTCATTAACTGTCTCTTCGTTGAATTGAATGTCTGAGTTGCTTCGATTGTAAATTTTACCCGCTTCATGTTTTTCTGCTTTTTGAGTACGATAAGCTGTTTCGAGATTCATACTACTGATCCCGGCTTGCATCGTTTCGGTCATTTGCGTAAGATTTGAGCCGAGTGAATAACGGTAACTGTTTGTGTTAACTGATGAACGCATTGCATAAGCAAGTGCAGAGCCGTCTCCTCCGAACAAAACATTAACTTCGGTTTTTAGATTGTTACCAACCCATCCAATTGCTTTGTAGTTATTATATTCTTCACCTTCATTATAAATCAGGAATACAATCAGAACATTGTCCTCATACGTCGCACTGCTTGGGTCGTAGATCGTAGCGTATTGACGGTTAGCATATTCATTAAATTTTTCCTCGCTGTACACAACGTTTCCGCCGCGGAACAGCGTTGTCAGTCCGCCGCCGATGATTCCGATCATCAGGACGATTGCAAGCACCATGCAAATAATCGGGGCAAAGAGTGCGCCGAAGCATCCGCCGCCCCAGAACGGCATGAAAAAGAATCCGCGCCGCGGCGGTCTGTGTCCGCCTCCGAAACCTCCGCCGCGAAAACCTCCGCCTCCGCCGAAGCCTCCGCCAAATCCGCCGCCATGTCCTCCACCACCGGGTCCGGGCATAATATTGTTCCTCCTTTAGATTTCTTTTTGATTTTGTAATTGGATTATGTCACACAATTGCACGATTGTCAATGGCTTTCACGAATATTTTTGGATTTTTTCACCGTTCAGCCATGCGCCGGTCAATGTCTCGCCACGGTAGACCAGTTTAAGCGAGAAAAACGGCGCGCCAGAATCGAGAAGGGCGAGGAAAATGCGGTCGCCCTCCCACATCGGGAGCGAGCGGAAGTCGCATTTGCGCATCCATTGCAGGTCGCCCTCGTCGCAGACCGTTTCCGTGCCTTCCCAACGGTCGGCGGTGAACAGGTGCATATATTCGCAGGGGTAGCGGTCGGAGACAAAGGTCACAATGCCGCGATAGCGGTAGCGCGTGAGGGTCAGCCCCGTTTCCTCGCGAACCTCGCGCAAAAGGCAGTCCTCGGGGCTTTCGCCGTCCTCGAATTTCCCGCCAACGCCGATCCACTTGTCGTGATTCTCGTCGTTTTCCTTCTTGGTTCGGTGCAGGAGCAGGTAGCGGTCGCCGTCCTCCAGATAGCAAAGTGTGGTTTGCAGGCTCATGCCGTTACCTCCTGACATACAGATTCAGATCCCACGCGGGCAGACCCGAAAAGCGGCGCAGGAAAAAGCGCCCGTAGCCGCCGAAGCGCTCGTGCAGGAAGAGGGGGAGGGCGAAAAGATCCTCACTGCGGTGATAGACCGACACCAGAAGCGTTGGCAGATCGCGCGTAAGGTGCATGGAAAGCCCCTCGATTGCCTCCCGTTCCGCGCCCTCCACGTCGAATTTGACATAGTCGACCCGCGCGCCGCCGAGCACTTCGTCCATCGGGATTCCGTCGACGGGGCGCGTTTTTCCGACCGCCTCGCCGACCGCAGAACCGCGGTTTCCCGCCGCGCCGAAGGTGAGCGTTTCCCGCCGATTCCATGCCGCCGCGTGGAGCGGGACGACGGTTGTCCGCGTTTCCTGCTCCGCATAGGCGGCGAGTTTCCGAAAGGTTCTCCCGTCCGGCTCGACTGCGTAAACGGTTTCGGGTTCTGCGCCCGCGTTCAGGAGTTCCCGCACGGTATCGCCCGTGTACGCGCCGAGGTCAAGCGCGGTGCGGATTTCCTCGGGGCGAACCAATTCGCGCATGGTTTCTGCGGGGTCGCTGACCGCCCGGAAGAGGAATTCGGCGCGCCCTGTCAGCTTGGCGGTGACGGTCAGGTCAAAGATGCGGCGGGACTCTTCGTCGCAGAAGAGGTCGCGGGCGCGGAGCAGGTCATCGCGGTGCGCGCGGGCGAAGTCCGCGTCAAAGAGGGCGTTGCCCGCAACGGGGACGTCGGGGACGTACAGTTCGGTTTCCGCCGCCACGTCGCGGATCAGGTTCAGCACCTCGGGGCGGGAAGAAGCAAAGGCGAGGAGGACGATCGTATTCTCCCTGCCGAAGCGGTCGAGGATATCGCGGCGGCTTTCCACGGTCATGCCGCGAAACTGTTTACCCGTGCGGAAGCCGTCGCTGGCGAACACGCCGCGGACGGGGATGTCCCTTTCCGCGCAGACGTCGAGAATTTTATCCGCGCCGTTGCCCATGCCGTAGAGGACGATCTTCTTTTCGGTTCGGCGGAGTTTTTCCCAGAGCAGGTCATCGCCGCTCTCGAGAAGTTCTTCCCAGAGGGTCATCACGCCATGCTTTCGGGGAGTTTTTTGCCGCCGAGCAGGTGGAAATGGAGGTGTTTGACCGACTGGCAGCCGTCCTCGCCGCAATTGGTGATAACGCGGTAGCCGTTGGTCAGCCCCTCGGCTTTTGCAATTTTGGGGATGCTCTCAAAGATATGTGCGACGTACCGGCTGTTTTCCTCCGTGACCTCGTCGGCGGACGCGATATGGCATTTCGGCACGACGAGGACATGGGTAGGCGCCATCGGGTGAATGTCGCGGAACGCATAGACCATGTCGTCCTCGTAGACCTTTTTCGAGGGAATCTCCCCCTTGACAATTGAGCAGAACAAGCAATCCATTTTTATTTCCTCCTTTATTAAGACATAAGACCTTGGGCCTCTGTCCCAAGCCCTGCTTAGGGGACTTCTTAAGGAAGAAGTAACGCTTCGCTACTGGCGGTTGCTTTGCAACCGCCACCCCTAAGAACCTTCAAGACCTTCAACTAAGGGGTTTTTTACCCATTTCTTTTTGTTTGTGCAGATTTTGATGTAGCCGTATTCCGTGCTACTATTTCCGGCTGCTCCCGCGCAAAATCCCGTCGAGCGGGATTTTGTCGGCTTACGCCTCGCTCCCGCTACCGGATAGAA
>CAVGEJ010000214.1:0-3392 GCA_963628215.1 Eubacterium sp. CAG:180 | reverse complement strand
GACTTCTCCTTAAGAAGTCCCCTAAGCAGGGCTTGGGACAGAGTCCCAAGGTCTTTCTTCCGTCACTCGCTCCGTAAAGCCTCAACAGGGTTCTTCTTCGCGGCAAAGCCCGAGGGAATCAAACCCGCAATGAAGGTCAGGAACATGCTGATGGCAACCAGAATGACCGCTGCACCAACAGGCAACACCGCGCGAAGCCCCGCAATGCCCGTGAAGTGGAAGAGAATCACGTTGACAACTTGGTTGAGCAGGAGCGTGATGACAATGCCGATGACGCCCGCCACAAAGCCAACGATTAACGTCTCCGCGTTGAACACGCGCCCGACATCCTTCTTCGACGCGCCAATCGCGCGCAGAATCCCGATCTCCTTGGTGCGCTCCAGAACCGAAATGTAGGTGATGATGCCGATCATGATCGACGAAACCACCAGAGAAATCGCAACAAACGCAATCAGAACATAGGAAATCGCGTTTACAATCGTCGTCACCGAGGACATCAGAAGCCCCACATAGTCGGTGTAGGAAATCTTCTTGGATTCCTCAACCGTCCCGTTGTAGGCATCAATCAGCGCGCTGATCTCGTCCTTGTCCTCAAAGGTCGCGGCGTAAAGGTAAATCGCGGAAGGCGAGTCGGAATTCACATCACCCAACAGTGCGAGATTCTTCTGGTAGGTCGACTTGGAGTAGTCGTGCGGAATCTCGTCCTCTTCGTAGAGCGTGTCCACCTGCGCGACGGACAGCATCGCTTCCATCTCGGCAACCGTCTTGTCACCGAACGCCGCCTGATTCAACTCGTCCTGCACCATCGCCTGCGCAATCAGCTGAATTGCCATTGCTTTCCACTCCGGATTCGCCATTACCATGTCCACCGTGAGTCCATCCTGACCAAACGATTCCAGAACAGAGGATAGCATCTGCCGCAGAGCCGCCTCGGGGTAGGCGTTGATCTCCGCAACCTTTGCGGCAACCTGCTCCTCGGACGGCTCGGGCGCCAGAACGCGGCAGAGGAACTGCTTGGCTTCCGCCTCGGAGAGGGAAGCGAGGTAGTTGTGAATCGCGGTCCGCTTCTGCTCCTCGGTAATCACTTTGTCGCTCTTGAAGGGCTGACCCGTGATGATGTCGATGTCGGGGGAGTTCTTCTGCTCGTCGAGCATCCCGAGTTTCTGCGTCCGCGCCATCGCTTCGTCGGCAAGCGCGGAGGTGTAGCCGATGCTTCCCGACATGAACGCCGAGGTCGCGTCGTCGGTCGGACGGACAATGCCGACAACCCGCAGGGTGAAGCCGCGATCCGCGTCGCTGTAGAGCGATTCCAACCCGCTGTCGCTTGCCGAGAGGTCGGTGTATGTTCCGTCGGCGTTCTTTTCGTAGCATTCCGAGGCAAGCAGGAGACGGAAGCGCATCTGCTTGATTTCCTCGTAAGACCACGACTTGCGGTTGGAGAGATCCACCGGCTCGCCCTTCATGGCGGCAAGCATGACCTTGTTCATTTCTTCTTCTGTCCGCAAACCGAGGGCAAAGAGCGCAAGGTCGCTGATTTCGTTGTGCTCGTCCACAATCAGAACCACTTCGTTCGCCGCTTCCGGCCATCTGCCGCCCTCGTCGATCAACTCGTACTTTTCGCGCACGAGCGAAGAGACCAGATTGGTGTCGTTCTTGTCAAGCGGGGCGAGCATTTCGGACCAGACGTCAAAACCGCCCATCGACGAGCCCATCATACTGCCGTAGGGGGACTGCGAGGAACTGCCCGAACCGGTCGAGCCGCTCATGCCCGAGAGCCACGCGGCAACGTCGGATTTGACGACTTTTCCCTCGTCCGAGCCGATCTCGTTGCCCTCGCGAACCAGAATGCTCCAGTTGAAGTCATACTGATAGCGGATGGCGGAAAGGTACTTGGCGAACTCCTCCGAACTTTCCAGATGCTTTTTGAAAGCGGTCAGGTCGTTCGATTCTGTTCCCGTAGAGCCGAGCGCGTTCATCAGCTGTGCCAGCACGATGCTTTCGTAGACTTTATTGCGGTCGTGGTCGTGCGTGTCGTCGCCGTTCGAATTCATCAGCGTATTGACCAGTGCGGTCAGGTCAACCGACTCGGCGTGCAACTCGATCGGGTAGCTTGCCAGTGTGTCGCGCTGAACCGATTCGATATAGGCGTTCACGCCCGAGGACACCGAGAGGATCAGCGCAATGCCGATGATGCCGATCGAGCCCGCAAAGGAGGTCATGAAAGTGCGCCCCTTTTTGGTCATGAGGTTATTCAGCGAGAGCGACAGGGCGGTGAAGAAGGACATGGAGCGCTTCTTCTTGCCCGTGGCGGAGCGCTTTTTGCCGCCCAGACCGCCGAACTGCGCGCGCTGTGCCTCTTTTGCGTCAATGGCAAGGGGAGAACGCTTTTTCCTGCGGAACAGTCCCGCGGTCGCAACGGGTGCGGCTTTTTCCTCTGCGCGGTAGGGGCGGCTGTCGTCGACGACCCGACCGTCCAGAACTTTGATGATGCGGCTTGAATAGCGCCGCGCCAACTCGGGGTTATGGGTGACCATGATAATAAGCTTCTTCTGGGAGATGCTCCGCAGGATATCCATGATCTGGATGCTTGTCTGCGTATCGAGCGCGCCCGTCGGCTCGTCCGCAAGCAGGATATCGGGGTCGTTGACCAGTGCCCGCGCGATAGCGACGCGTTGCATTTGTCCGCCCGACATCTGGTTGGGCTTTTTATGAATTTGCGCGGCGAGTCCGACCTGTTTAAGCGCGTCGATCGCGCGCCGCCGTCTTTCGCGCTTGGAAACTCCCGAGAGCGTCAGCGCCAGTTCGACGTTTGCAAGCACGGTCTGGTGCGGGATGAGGTTATAGCTCTGGAACACGAAGCCGATGGAATGGTTTCGGTAGGTATCCCAGTCTGCGTCGCTATAGCGGCGGGTAGACACGCCGTTGATGATGAGGTCTCCCGAGGTATACTGATCCAGTCCGCCGATGATATTCAGCAGTGTGGTTTTTCCGCATCCCGAAGGTCCTAAAATCGAGACGAACTCGTTCTCCCGAAAGTCCAGTGAGATGCCCCGCAGTGCCTGCACTTTGGTATCGCCTGTCGGGTACTCTTTCGTAATGTTCTTAAGAGAAAGCAATTTGCAATCCTCCTTTTGGTATCATTCTTTTTTATTATACCTCCCTTTTTTGAACACTGCGTGATTCTCCCATGAAAAGCGCTGAAATCCTCGGCGGGAAGACCTCGGGACTCTGTCCCGAACCCTGCTTAGGGGACTTCTTAAGGAGAAGTCCCCTAAGAACCTTCAAGACCTTCACTGCAATTGGATTATTATTTCTATCTTTATATGGTGCTAATTTGGGGTGTAGCCATATTCCGTGCTACGAATTCCGGCTGCTCCCGCGCAAAATCCCGT
>CAVGEJ010000213.1:0-3425 GCA_963628215.1 Eubacterium sp. CAG:180 | reverse complement strand
TGCGGAAATCGAAACCGCACAAAAAGGTTCGGGTTTGTCTGCACTCGCTGCACCAGCAAAAAGCCTTGAAAACACTGAGCTTTCAAGGCTTTTTGCTTTTCTTTTTCCGTTGTCACACAGCGGTTATGGGATGCACTACCTATGGCGGTGCGTCTGCCGATTTTCAGTTCGCTTTTATACGCTATCAGGCAATATCATGCTCAATCCAATGATTACTTGGATTTGAAACAATGAATTGATAATTGTTTTTTTGAAAAATTTGTGCTATTCTATAATCACACCGGTGAAATAAAATTTGGAGGTGCTTTTATGCAACTTAATCTGGGACAGAAAATACGCGAGCTTCGCCAGCGGGACGGGCGCACACAGGAAACACTTGCAGAGGCAATCGGTGTGACGTCACAGGCGGTTTCGCGCTGGGAAGCAAACGGCGGATATCCCGATATGGAAATGATTCCGTCCATTGCTCATTATTTCGGCGTTTCGATAGACGAACTCTTCGGTTACAACAATGAGCGTTCACAAAAAATCAACATGTTGGTTGAGAAAATCGAAAATATGAATTTTCAAAATAACGGAGTGGATATTAACATCGGCGAATGTATTTCATTTGCAAGGAACGCCTTGATCGAATTCCCGGGAAACGAAAAAATCATGCTCTGCCTCGCCTCGGTACTATACAATGCAGGATATGTTCGCTATGGAGAACATCATATATCCGACAGCGAAGGATACGATATTCTGGATACCGAAAGGCATCGGACTTATTCGGAGTGGAAGGAGGCAATATCGCTTTATGAGAAATTGTTGAAAACCATGGAGGACGGAGAGCCGCGTCACCGCGTAATCCGCGAACTTACACAGTTGTATCTGAATATCGGAGAACAGGCAAAGGCAATTGCCGTGATTGAGACCGCTCCGAATATTTACGGTTCAAGAGAAATCCTGAAAGCAAAGGCAACAGACGGAAAAGAGCGCGCAAAAGCATATGGAGAGGCTCTGCTGAAAACAGTCATGCTATGTTCCGAGCATATGGTAAGCGGCGTCACTGCTTCCGGACAGAATATGTCTCCTGCCGATAAGGCACAAAGCCTGCGCGGAGCCATTGCGATTTTCGGCAATGTCTGCACTGACGGAAACTACGGAATATACCATTCTTACATTGCAAGAATCTATACGTTGCTTTCGGTGTATCTATGGTTGGACGGCAAAAAAGACGATGCGTTTGAGGCGCTGGATTGTGCTCTTACGCAGTTCAGATATTTTGAGGAATTCTGCGCGAAAGGCGCGCGCTGCTATACCGCGCCTCTGGTACGCCTGATTCAACCGGATGCGACAATTGATGATTCCCGCCCACCTATATCGTACGCAAGTCTTGTCGAAGACTGGCCATGGTGGTGCGTACCCGAGGCTTCAAACGTAAAGTCTGAAATATATGCGGACCCCCGTTGGCATGAATGGGTAGCGAAAACGCGGGCATGTGACCAAAAGAACTGAACGCGCCTGCCCTGTATGGACAGATTGACTTGTCACCGAGATGTCTTTTCCATCAGGTTTCAGTCGGGGTTCCTCGGTGAAGGTTCAAGTCCTCTTGCCCGCACCAGCAAAAAGCCTTGAAAACACTGAGCTTTCAAGGCTTTTTGCTTTTTCTCACCCGTTGTCACGCGACTGTCAGGGGATGCACAACCTATGGCAGGCTGTAAACAAAAGCAAATTCCGATACGCATCAGTATTCCAAAGATGGATTTTTCCATTCCTTAATAACGAGTTGACCGATATTACAGCACATATCGGAGGAAAGCGCAAGGGGGCGTTGCGGTAACAAAATGCCCGCGCAAAAAGCCCCACACGCGCAGGATGCTTTGCAACGCTCCGCGGCGTATGAGGCTTCGGTCTGCCTCTGTATTGGTCGCGCCGCGTACCGGACGGTACCACGGTGCAAAGACAGGCGGCTGCCCAAGGCCGGGCAGCCGCCTGTCTGATTATGACGGATTATGTCGGACAGGATTACTCCTTGTCGCTGTCGTCTCCGTCCAGCGCACGGAGGTCGTCCTCGTCCACGATGCACTCGAATTTCTGTCCGCAGTTGGGGCAGCGGAGATTCTCCGGGTCAATGGAGGAATCGAAATTGATGACGTCGCCGCACGAGGGACACACGACCTCAAAGTATTCATCGTCATCCTCATCGTCGTCGTCATCCTCGTCGAAGTCGCAGTTCTCGTCGCATTCTGCGCAGTCGCCGTTGCAGAAGTCGCCGTCCTCTTCATCGCTGTCCTCATCCTCGTCCCCGTCACTGTCGCCGACCAGAACCTCCTCGACATCGCCGAGATCCTCGTCCAGTTCCTCAACGTAGTCCTCCAGATCGCTCATCTTGGACTGCATCTCCTCAATGGTTCCCGCCATGTCGTTGACAAGTTCCAGCAGAGCGGCAATTACCTTGCCCTCCTTGGAAGCGGCATCAAGCCCCAGCCCGTCAGCCAGTCCCTTGATATACATTGCTTTGTTGGTAAGTTCCATGGTTTGCCTTCCTTTCTCCGCAGCAGAGGTGCGGTCTTGCCGTGCCCGCTGAGCGCGGACAGTTCCGGATTGGTTGCTCAGGCGCGGGACAGGTACTCGCCGGTGCGGGTATCGATCTTGATGCGCTCGCCCTCGTTGATGAACAGCGGCACCTTAATGACAGCGCCGGTCTCCAGCGTCGCGGGCTTCAGGGTGTTGGTCGCGGTATTGCCGGCGAAGCCGGGCTCGGTGGAGGTAATCTCCAGCTCGACGAATGTGGGGGGTTCCACGCCCAGAATGCGTCCCTTGTAGGAGCTGATCTTGCACATCATCTCTTCCTTGACGAACTTGAAGTTATCCTCGACCTGGCTGTGGGGAATCAGCGTCTCTTCCCATGTCTCGGTGTCCATGAAGTGATACAGGTCGCCGTCGTCGTAGGAATACTGCATATCCTTGCGCTCGATGTACGCATTCTCGAACTTATCGGTGGGGTTAAAGGTGCGCTCGGTCACGGCGCCCGTCATGATGTTCTTCATCTTGGTACGGACGAAAGCCGCGCCCTTTCCGGGTTTGACGTGCTGGAACTCGATGACCTGATACACGTCACCGTCCATATCGAACGTCAGACCGTTTCTGAAATCGCCTGCTACTACCATTGTTTCATACCTCCAGATTTTTGCATCCCGGGCTCGCCGCCGGGCAACGCAATTTGCAATTACACTCTATTATACACCATTTTCGGCTTCTTGGCAAGGGGGAAAACCGGGGTTTTTGAAATTTTTTTGGGCTTGCGGCACCGGGTGACGATTTGCTTCCGCGTTACCCGGTTTCTTTTTTGGTGCCTGTCCCCGGTGTACCCGGCCCGACCTGCGTTCGCATAAACCTTTTGCCCCCATCCCCCCAGCCCCCTTCCCCGCTGGGGAAGGGGG
>CAVGEJ010000212.1:0-3429 GCA_963628215.1 Eubacterium sp. CAG:180 | reverse complement strand
CTTCCCCTCGGGGGGAAGCTGTCGCGTTAGCGACTGATGAGGGGGGATAAATCTCCCCCCACGCAACGTTACAAAACCTCACGCATCCCACCCACAAAACGAGCGCGATAGCCGCACTCTGCAACAAATTCATACCTCCCCAAACACAAAAAACTTCCCCCATGACCCCGCCGCTTCCAAGAAAGCGAAACAAATTTCCGCTTCCAAAATGGCGGGGACATGGGGGAAGTTCTCGGTGAGAGAGGGAGGTTTGGAGGGAGAGAGCCCCCTCTTTCAAGAGGGGGCTCTCTCCCTCCAAGGTCTTCCTACCTCTCCCGCAACTCTTCCACACGAGCGGCGGAGGGGGAGACAACGCAGGACCAGTTCGTGTGGTAGATGACAAAGCCGGGCTTCGCCCCCGCAGGCTTTTTCACGTTTTTCGCGAGCGTGTAGTCCACCTCCGCATTCGACGTGCCCGCAGAAGAGGAGGAAGCCTTTGAATAGTACGCCGCAATCTCCGCCGCGTCCGTGAAATCCCGGACGCCCGGTTCGCGCCCCTCGCAGAACAGCACCGCGTGAGACCCCGCAGTGCCCTTTGCGTGAAACCAGTAGTCGGTCTTGCCTGCCAGAACGTGCGTTACATACTCGTTCTGCGTGTTGTTCTTGCCGCAGGCAACGCGGAAGCCGTTCGTCGTCCGAAACCACAGTACCTCGGGATGCGCCTTTTTTCGCGACAGCGTGACCTTGTATTGCTTCATCCGCGAAGCGTACCCCGAACGGTATAACTCCTCGCGAATCTCGGTCAGATCCGCCGCCGTCTCCGCGTGCGTCAGCGCGTCGAAAACGCTGTCCAGATAGACCAGTTCCGCCTCGCCGAGCGAGATCTGCCGCGACAGTTCCACCCGCGCGTTCTTCGATTTGTTGTACCGCTTGTAAAGCCGCTGCGCGTTTGCCGCAGGGGTCAAGCGCGGGTCGAGCGAGACCGTCACCGTCCCGTAATGCCCGTCCTCGTGCCAGTCCTCGTAGTCGGTCAGTTCCACCGACTCCGCCCCGCGCGGGATCGCGTGGAGGTTCGACGTGATGAGATCCGCCTGCTTCTTCCACTCCGCGCCGCGCTCGCACTCGGCAAGTTCCGCGCGTTGCAGGTCAAGTTTCTTGCGGATGCGCGCGTCGGCATTCGTCAGAATGTGCAGGATGTCCTGCGCCCGCTGGCGGATGTGACGGTCGCGGTCGCGCGCGGCGAAAAACGCGTCCAGAAGCGCGCCCGGGCGGTCAAATTCCGTAATTTCCATGCCCGCGCCGTACTGCTCGAGCCGCAGGTAGGCGTACTCGGTCGGCACGCCGTTTTCGCTGACCATGCAGGGGGAGAACCGCCCCGCGCGGATGTCCGCCATGACCGCAAGAAAGCGCTCGCAGAGTGCCGCGGCGCAGTCCCCGATCGGCGCGTCGACCGCACCGCCCGCACGGTAGGCAAGTTCGCGCGCAACGGCGGGCGCAATGCCGCAGTAGGTTGCGGTCAGAAAACGGTCGGCAGGGCGGGAGGGGTCGGAGGCGGCAGCCGCCGCCAGAAAGCCGTCGGCGGTTTCTTCAAGCGGATTGCGCTTATTCTGGCTCGGCGGCAGTTCGTAGACCATCCCCGGGAGCAGTTGACGGCGGGCAGAGGTCGAAAAATCGATGGGGTAGAGAACCGAGAGAATCTTTCCGCCCCCGTCCGTGAAGATCAGGTTGCTGTATTTGCCCATGATTTCGGCAATCAGCCGGCGGGTGCAGGAGAAGCCCATTTCGTCCCGTCCCTCGAAGGAGAGGATTGCAACGCGCTCAAAGCCCGCCTGACGGATGTCGGTCAGCTTTGCGCCCTGCAGGTGCTTGCGCAGGAGCATGCAGAGCATCGGCGGGACGGTGGGATTCTCCTTCTGCGCGTCGGTAAAGCAGATGCGCGGCGCGGCAGAGCCTGCGTTGATGAGCAGGCGTTTTCCACCCTCGCGGCTTCGCATCTGGAGCACGATTTCGTCTTTTTCGGGCTGAAAGACCTTTTCCACGCGCGCGTCGAGGGAAAGGGTTGCAATTTCATGGATACAGCAGGCGAGCATTCCTGCGTCAAAAGCCATTTTGGATACCACCTTTCGGGTTTTGCTGAGAATATTATAGCATACTGTTGCAATTTTGGCAAGAGGGTGTTATAATATAAGCAGAGAAAAATTGATTCGGACGGAGGACGGACGGATGGAGCGTGTTGTAATCGGAATTGATGTTGGCGGAACGACGACGAAAATTGTGGGGTTTCGCCGCGGGGCGGACGGAAAGCCGGAGTTGATTGCGCCGCAGTTTGTGCGTGCGACCGACCCGCTGACCTCGGTTTACGGTGCGTTCGGGCGGTTCACGGTGCAGAACGGGTTGGAACTTGCGGACATTGACCGCATTCTGATGACGGGGGCGGGGTCTTCGTTCATCACCAAGCCGATTTACGGTCTGAACTGTCAGCCCGTGCCCGAGTTTTCGAGCATCGGCATCGGGGGGCTGTACCTCTCGGGTCTGGACGAGGCGATTGTGGTGAGCATGGGGACGGGCACGGCGCTGATTCACGCGAAGCGCGCAAACGGGCACGACGAGGTGGAGTATCTCGGCGGCACGGGCGTTGGCGGCGGGACGTTGGTCGGGCTTTGCCGTCGGCTGATCGGGGTTGACACGGTAGAGCACATCGAGCAGCTTGCCGAGGGGGGGAATCTGGACAATGTGGATTTGCGCATTAAGGACATTTCGCAGAATCATCTTTACCACGGCATCAACGAGAATCTGACTGCGGCGAATTTCGGCAAGGTATCGGATCTTGCAACGCAGGACGATCTGGCGCTTGGCGTGGCAAATCTGGTGGCGGAGACGATTGCAATGCTGTCGGTTTTTGCGGCGCGCTCCTACAATCTGCGCGACATTGTTCTCACGGGCAATCTGACGACGATTGCGCCCATCCGTCGCGTTTTCGAGGCGATGACCGCGTCCGGCGGTTTCGGCGTTCGCTTCCTGATTCCCGAAAACTCCCAATTCGGCACTGTCATCGGCGCGGCGCTGAACTTTTGATGGGGTGGGAAGACCTTGGAGGGAGAGAGCCCCCTCTTTCGGAGAGGGGGCTCTCTCCCTCCAAGCCTCCCTCTCTCACCGAGAACTTCCCCCATGACCCCGCCGCTTCCGAAGCGAAGATTTGTTTCGTTTTCTTGGAAGCGGCGGGGTCATGGGGGAAGTTTTTTGTGTTTGGGGAGGTAGGGATTTTTTGCAGAGTGCGGCTTCGCACTCGTTTTGTGGATGGGATGCGTGAGGCTTTGTAAGCGTTGCGTGGGTGCAGATATATCCCCCCTCATCAGTCGCTTGCGCGACAGCTTCCCCCCAAGGGGAAGCCTTTCTTACGCCGTGCATACATAGCAAATACGACCTTAAACAGTGAATATATTGCAGATA
>CAVGEJ010000211.1:0-3437 GCA_963628215.1 Eubacterium sp. CAG:180 | reverse complement strand
CGCGCTCCTGACCGAGGACGTGCAGTTTGCCGCCCCCGGGCTGATCGTGACCGACGAACAGCACCGCTTCGGCGCGGTTCAGCGCGCGATTCTGGCGGAAAAGAACGCGCATGCGCACCTGTTGGTCATGAGCGCCACGCCGATTCCGCGCTCGCTCGCTCTGGCGCTTTACGGTGACCTTGACCTCTCGCGCATTGACGAGATGCCCGCAGGGCGGCAACGGGTGGACACCTTTGTGGTGGACGAAAGCTACCGCGCGCGGCTGAACGGCTTCATTGCCAAGCAGATCGCGGAGGGCGGGCAGGTCTACGTGGTCTGCCCTGCGGTGGAAGAGCAGGAAGAGGAAGAGCCGGAGGAAGTGGATCTCGCAACCATCGTTTCGGGCGGCGAAAAAGAGGAAAAGCCCCCCCTGCGGGCGGCGGTGGAGTATGCGGAAGTGCTGTCCAAAGAGTTTCCCGACTTTACGGTCGCGTTCCTGCACGGCAGGCAGAAGAGCCGCGAAAAGGACGAGATCATGCGCCGCTTTGCGGCGGGCGAGATTCAGATTCTGGTCTCCACAACGGTGATTGAGGTCGGGGTCAACGTTCCGAATGCGTGTCTGATGATTGTGGAGAACGCCGAGCGGTTCGGGCTTTCCCAGTTACACCAGTTGCGCGGGCGCGTGGGCAGAGGAACGCGGAAGTCCTACTGCATTCTGGTAACGGGGACGGCAAAGGATCGTCTCGCGGAAACGTCGCGGGCGCGCCTTGAGGTCATGCGGACGGTCTACGACGGCTACGCAATCGCCGAAGAGGATTTGGCACAGCGCGGTCCGGGAGACTTTCTACGCCACGGGAACGACGGTTCTCTGCGGCAGAGCGGCGAACTCCGTTTTCGTCTTGCCGACGCGCGCGAGGACTCGGAAATCATGCTTGCCGCCTCGGACGACGCGCGCTCTCTCATTTCCGCCGACCCCGAGTTACGCTCTCACCCCCTTCTCCGCCGCCGCGTAGAGTCCTTCTTCTCTGTCGGCGAAACGTTTATCAGTTAAGACCTTGGGGAGAGAGGAGACCCCCTTCCGGAGGGGTCCCCTCCCTCCCCAAGCCCCTCCTACTCTCCCCGAACTTCCCCCAAGAGCACCCGCCCTTGCATGGTGAAAATTTGTTTCGCTTAGTTTAAGGGCGGGTGCTCTTGGGGGAAGTTTTTGTCGTTTTGGGAGGTGCGAACTTGTTGCAGAGTGTGGCTTCGCGCACGGTTGGTGCAGGGCAACAGCATTTACTTTTTCCGCCGCGCTCTTGATTTTGGGCGGGCGGTATGTTATAATAGAAATCATGAATGCGGAGCGAACCGGATCGGAGGTGCGGCATGGAGACCTATATTGATTTCACAAAGGATCTTGAGGTGGAAGCAACTACGATTTTTGACGTCCTGCCGTCGGATAACGTTATGCATATGCATTCCTCCTATGAGCTGATCTATCTGCCGTCGGGGCTTAGAACAACGGTCATGGCGGGGAACGAAGTCTGTGAGGTAGACTATCCCGCAATTGTGATCTTCGCGCCGTTCTGCATGCACTTTGCCTATTTTACCGCGATCATGAACCCTGCGCGGACGAGACGGGTTGTGCTGTATGTCGGAGATGTGTTCAACCGAACCGTGTCGGGGGAGGTGACCTCGCCCGAAGTTCTTTCGGACGGCGCGCGGATGCAGATCTATGATCTGCGCGGAAAGGAGGATCGCTTTCTGCAGACGCTTGGCATGATCGTGGACATGGAAACCCGCGAGAAGGTGCGAAACCGCCACCCCGGTATGATCCCGCGCCTTGCAACGGGCATTCTGTTGGAACAGTTGCGGGAGTTGACCGAAGAGGGAACGCGAACCGTTTCCATGCGCGAGTCGTGCGGCTATATCGCGGATGTGCCGCTGTACATCCTGCAGCACCTGTCCGAGAATCTGCGGACAAACGACATTGCGCAGGCGTTTTTCGTCAGCCGCGATAAGCTGAACAAGGATTTTTTCGCCTATATGCAGACCAGTGTGCGGAAATTCATCATCGCCCTGCGGCTCAATAAGGCAAAGCAACTGCTGCAATCGGGGCAATGCTCCACGCGCCTGATTACCGAACAGTGCGGATTCGAAAATGAAATCTACTTTTATACATTCTTTAAGAAAAGCGTTGGCATGACCCCGAGGGAGTATGCCCGGCAGTACGAAAGCGGGGATAAGCATCCCGTTGGAAGCGAAAAAGCGAAAAACAAATGAAATCGGGCGCAGGCGCGCATAAAAAAGACCGAAAAGTGAGTATTTCGGTCTTTTTTCATGCTGTTTTTCAATTGTACGCTTCGGTTGATTTTGCTATAATAATGGTACGGATTCACGGAAAGTGAATCAAAATAAACAAAAGGAGAGAAATCAATGAAAAAACGAAGTCTGCTTTTGCTTGCAATCTGTCTTGCGCTCCTGCTCCCGTGCCTTGCGGCGTGCGGAAAAGGGACTCCGTCGGGCACTCCGACAACCGTGACCGATGAAAAGCACTCAGAACTGCCGACCGTGGACAGCGCCGCAACAGAAGAACCGATCGATCCTTCCGAGCGCTACGACGTACCGTCCGACCTGAGATTCCCCGACGATGAGGACGGGAATCCGCAAAGGGTGCACATCCTCCAGAGAAAGGATCAGGCGGGCGTTACGAACGAGATGGAGGTGCAGAAAGATCTCGAAAATCCCACCCGGGTTCAGTCGGCGATCTACTCGCGGCAGGAGTACATCATGGAAAAGCTGAACGTGGAGTTCGACTACCAGTACGAAAACGGAGCGGCGACCAACGCGGATAAGGCGGGCTTCCAACAGCGGATGCGGAACATCAATTCCTCGGGCGTTACCGAGCCGTGGATCGTTTCGGGTATGATCTATTTCCTGCCGCCGCTGATGGCGGAGGATACCAACATCCTCTATGACCTCTATACGCTCAATTCCAACCGTACCAATTATATGGACTTCGATAAGGTCTGGTGGAACAGTTCGGTGAAGGAACAGGCTGAACTGAACGGCAAACTCTACTTTGCGGTCAGCGAGGCGAACATCTCGGTCTACAACCGCATGACCGTGATGCTGGTCAACCTGACACTGGCGAACGAGTTGCTGAAGGACGGCGACG
Source organism: Eubacterium sp. CAG:180 (assembly GCA_963628215.1). Classification (GTDB taxonomy): domain Bacteria; phylum Bacillota; class Clostridia; order Oscillospirales; family CAG-272; genus UMGS1865. Next base: position 301 of record CAVGEJ010000211.1, on the reverse strand, counting down.
GAAACGCGTATGATTTCCGTCAGATGGTTTATGACGGGAAATGGGATCTGACCACCTTCCTGACCATGCTCCGGCAGGTGGGCGACGGCGATCCCGAGAATCCGGACGGCAGCATCTGGGGCTTGACCGTGCGGAACGACGCGACCACAATCGACGGCTTCCTGCTTTCCTCGGGCATCCGGATTACGCAACGCGACAGCGACGGCAAACCGACCGCAGACGGCGTGTTCAACACCGAGTGGAATAAGAACTTGTTTTCGTAACAAAAAAGTGGTATAATAAAGGCATGGAAAAAGAAAAT
>CAVGEJ010000210.1:0-3479 GCA_963628215.1 Eubacterium sp. CAG:180 | reverse complement strand
CTTCCCCTTGGGGTGGAAGCTGTCGCGTTAGCGACTGATGAGGGGGGATAAATCTCCGCCCACATATGAATAAGTCAGCAAGCATCTTTCACCCGAAGCGGAACGACACACGGGTCGTTCCGTTCCATTCGAATGTAACGTTCCTACCATTTCTACCCGGTAGCGGGAGCAGCCGAATTCGTAGCACGGCAAACGGCTGCACCAAAATCTGTACCACAAAAAGCAAGCGGAAAAAATCCCCTTGGTTAAAGTTTTGAAAGTTCTCAGAAAACTTTTTCAAAAGTTTTCTGAGTAGGGTTCGGGGCAACGCCCCGAGGTCTTAATAAAGGAGAAAACGCAAATGAAAATGAACCTGCCGAACCGACTGACTGTCCTGCGCCTGATTCTGGTGCCGATCTTCGTTGTCGTGATGATGGTCTCCGACACCCTGTGGGCGGAGATCACGGGACTGGCGCTGTTCTGCGTGGCGGCGTATACCGACCACCTCGACGGTAAGATCGCACGGAAGCGCGGACTTGTCACCGACTTTGGAAAGTTCCTCGACCCCCTCGCCGATAAATTTATGGTCATCGGCGCTATGCTCGTTATCCTCTATAAGTCCATGTCGAGAGCCGAACCGAGCAAGCTGTTCTGCAATGTGTTCTTCTGGGGTCTGCTCATCGTCTTTTTCCGTGAATTGGCAGTCACCTCAATGCGACTGGTCGTCTCCGGCTCGAGCGGCATCGTCATCGCCGCAAATATGCTCGGAAAGATCAAGACCGTCTCGCAGATCCTGTGCGTGATCGTCTGCATCGTCGAACCGATTGTCTATCGCAACGTCAGCGCACTGACGCACCTCGGCAAGTACCTGCCCGTTTCGGTTGCCCTGACCGTTATCATGGCGTTCTTCACGCTCCTTTCGGGCATTAAGTATATCGCGGGCTATTGGAAATACCTCGACCCGCAAAAGTGAGCGGCGGAGGGTAGCATATGGAAATCAAGGATCGCACCATCGCGCTTCTGATCGACTCGGATAACGTTTCAAGCGACTATTTCTCCATCCTCCTTGACGAGTTGAGCCAGTACGGAAAGGTGACCTACCGCCGCCTTTACGGCGACTTCACCAACCCGCGCGCGAACGGATGGAAAAACGCGCTGTTGGAATATTCCATCGAGCAGATTCAGCAGGTCGCCTTCACAACGGGCAAGAATGCAACCGACTCCAAAATGATTATCGACGCAATGGATATCCTCTATCAGGGCAAGGTCGATTGCTTCTGCTTGGCAACCAGCGATAGCGACTTTACCAACCTCGCCATGCGCTTCCGCAACGACAACATCGCGGTGATCGGCGCGGGCGAGCAGAAAACGCCGCTCTCCTTCCGCCGCGCATGCGATATCTTCATCGCAATCGACGCCCTGCTCAAAACCGGACAGGCGCAGAAGGAAAAGAAGAAAGCCCCGCCCGAGAAAAGCCCCAAGCAGGCAACGCCGCAACCCGACAAGAAGCGCGAGCGCCTGATCCGCATTGCAACCGAAATCGTGCGCGAGGGCGCGGACGTGGACGGCTGGATGCACTTCTCGGCGTTCATGAACGAAATCTACCGCAAGGAAAACGACTTCAACCCCAAGCTTTACGGCGAGCAGAGCAGTAAACCGATTCCGTTTTTCAAAAACCTGACCACAGGCGGAAAAGCGGTCTTTACGCTGAAAAAGAATGACAATGTGGACAAGATCCGCATCAACAGACAGGAGATAAAGAAATGAAGAACACAGAAAAGACCATGGACAAAATCGTTGCGCTCTGCAAGGGCAGAGGCTTCATCTTCGCGGGCAGTGAGATTTACGGCGGACTTGCCAACACGTGGGACTACGGACCGCTCGGCGTGGAACTGAAGAACAACGTCAAGCGCGCATGGTGGAAGAAGTTCGTGCAGGAGAACAAGTACAACGTGGGTCTGGACGCGGCGATTCTGATGAACCCGCAGACGTGGGTCGCTTCGGGTCACCTTGCGGGTTTCTCCGATCCGCTGATGGACTGCCGCGAGTGCCACGAGCGTTTCCGCGCGGACAAGCTGATTGAGGACTGGTGCGCCGAAACGGGGCATGCGCTCGAGAAGCCGATCGATGCCTTTACGCAGACGGAAATGAAGGCGTTCATTGAGGACAACAACATTCCCTGCCCGACCTGCGGCAAGCACAACTTTACCGATATCCGCCAGTTCAACCTGATGTTCAAAACCTTCCAAGGGGTCACCGAGGACGCGAAGAACACGGTTTACCTCCGCCCCGAGACGGCGCAGGGCATTTTCGTCAACTTCCCGAACGTTCAGCGCGCGGCGCGCAAGAAGCTGCCGTTCGGTATCGGGCAGATCGGCAAGTCGTTCCGCAACGAAATCACGCCCGGCAACTTCATTTTCCGTGTGCGCGAGTTTGAGCAGATGGAACTGGAGTTCTTCTGCAAGCCGGGAACGGACCTCGAATGGTTCAACTACTGGCGGACGTTCTGCCACAACTGGCTGCTTTCCATCGGTCTGAAGGACGAGAATCTGCGCCTGCGTGATCACGACCCTGAGGAGCTTTGCTTCTACTCGAAGGCAACAACCGACTTCGAATTCCTCTTCCCGTTCGGATGGGGCGAGTTGTGGGGCGTTGCGGATCGCACGGACTATGACCTGACGCAGCACCAGAACACGTCGGGCAAGGATCTGACGTATTTCGATCAGGAGACGAACGAGCACTACATTCCGTATGTCATCGAGCCGTCGCTCGGCGTGGAGCGGACGGTTCTGTCGGTGCTTTGCGACGCATACGACGAAGAGGTGATCGACGCGGAGAAGAACGACGTGCGGACGGTTCTCCGTCTGCATCCCGCGCTCGCACCCTTCAAGGCGGCGGTTCTGCCGCTCTCGAAGAAGCTTGGCGACAAGGCGACCGAGATTTACGAGGAGCTGTCGAAGCACTTCATGGTGGACTACGACGAAACCGGCTCTATCGGCAAGCGCTACCGTCGCGAGGACGAGATCGGCACGCCGCTCTGCATTACGGTGGACTTCGACACAGTTGGCGACGAGACCCGCCCTGCCGACCACTGCGTAACGGTTCGCGACCGCGACACGATGGAGCAGGTTCGCATCCCGATCGCTTCCCTCAAAGACTACATTGAGAAGAAGATTGCTTTCTGATGGGGAGGGGGAAAGACCTTGGAGGGAGAGAGCCCCCTCTTGAAAGAGGGGGCTCTCTCCCTCCAAACCTCCCTCTCTCACCGAGAACTTCCCCACAAGACCCCGCCATTTACGAAGCGAAAATTCCTTTTGCTTTCGTTTAGTGGCGGGGTCTTGTGGGGAAGTTTTTGTTGGCTTGGGAGGCGGAGTTTTTTGAAGCGTGCGGCTATCGCGCTCTTTTGGCGGGTGGGAGAGTAATGGGCTGTAAACGTTGCGCGGGCGGAGATTTATCCCCCCTCATCAGTCGCTATCGCGACAGCTTCCCCCCGAGGGGAA
>CAVGEJ010000209.1:0-3522 GCA_963628215.1 Eubacterium sp. CAG:180 | reverse complement strand
AGCCTTCCCCTTCGAGGGGGAAGGTGTCGCCGCAGGCGACGGATGAGGGCGGATAAGCACTTTATATATCGTCCTGTGCAAGTTTTATTTGAAGCATCAGAAACACCCCCCGCTCCCCTCCCTGCAGGAGCGGGCAAAACAAAAAGTCGCCCGCCCGACGAAAGTCGGGCGGGCTTGCTTTATTGCTTCATCAGTTTTCTGCTTTGTGCATCCAAGATGTGATATGTCCGCACTTCGTGCACTTGTAGTATTCCAGAATATAACCATCCTCATCCGGCTCGCAGGTCTTGACCGGATGCTCGGTGTCGTAATCATGGGTGCTACGCTGTTTTTCGAAATTACCGGTTGTGGTATCAAGCAACACGTAAACGCTGTAATCTTTATCGTTCTCAACCGTGCACTCATCCACGATTTCGTCGTAATACTTCTCCAATTGCGCATCGGTCAGAGGCGTATTATCGTTTGCCCATGTTGCGGTAACCGTCAGATTATTCTTGGCGGTCATTGCGTAAGTGGCTTGGACATATCTCAGATCCTTGCAACCGTCCGAGAACGACACGAGCAGAACCGACTTCAGGTTAATATCCAATTCAACCTGATTTGCTTCCGTAACATTAACCGCTTTGGCGCTGCCGTCAGCTTCATAAATGTACGATGTGTAGCTTCTCACCTCAACATATTTTGCATTCAGAATGCCGGTCGTCTTATCAAAGGTCACAACAGCGTCGGTCTCGTACTCTTCCAGATCCGCCTTGATAAGGTTTGCAATCTGCTCCATCTTTGCGTTCAGAGAATCCAGATCGGCTTTGACCTTCTCCTCGGTCTTGGAGTAGTCAATTTCAGAGGTGTACTTGTTCACAAGCTGAACCTTACCCAAAACTGCAACCATCACAACAGGCTCGTCGCCCGATTCATCCTTAACCTGCAACGCAAGCTCAATGTTTGCGGAGAGAACCTTGCCGTAAGCGTCGGTGGTATAGGAAATCTTGATCTGATCCTTGTAGGTTTCCAGAACCGACTTGACCATATCAGCCATGCTCGGGATCTCTGCGTCAGCGTCGGTCTCGGGAGCAGCATAGTCGTCCGGATTGCTCGGTTCATTGTCGTCGCCCTTCGACATCAGTTCCTCGATGCCTTCCCAAACGGTCATGGTTTCCATTGCATTGAACACGGGCGCAATCTGATCCTGCAGAGCCTTGATCTGGTCGGCAGTCAGCGCGGTGTCGGAACTTGCAATCAGCTGACCCATGGTGGTAGCGAGGAATTTCTCATCCTCCAACGATGCAAGCGTCATGCTCAGGGGCGTTTTGCCATTCTCATCCACAGGCAGGATGGTGTCAACCATCTTCATCAGTGCCACAACGTCGATGCCCTCAGCCTTGAGGTCTGCCAACACATCGGAAACCTTCTTTTCGAAGATGCCGTTTGCGTAAGCCTTCAGTTCAGCGAACGCGCCCTCGCCGAGAATGGAGTCATAGAACTCGCTGACCTTTACGGTCTTGAACTTCTCGTTCAGCGCCAGCAGTCTGTCAAACGACAGCGCAACGGTGTAACCGTTATCGGTCTTGGTAACCGTCAGGAAGAGATCCGCGATTCTCGCGCAGATATCCTCGAGTTCGGGATGTGCTTCCACGATCGCCTTGAGGGCGGGAATCAGCTGACCGTTGATAAATGCGGGCATCTTCGGCAGAATCTCGCCGATCACCGTGCCGATAGCATCGGGGAGTTCGCCCATCACGCTTTCCAGAGTTACATAAGCCTCGGCGTTTTCGGTCTTGCCGGAAACGGTAGCGGTTGCCGTAACGGAAACCTTGCCGTTCTTCAGGGTCAAAGCGTCTTCAAACGGGACAGCTTCGGTTTCGCCTTCCAAGGTAACAGAGCCCTTTGCGTATCCGGTTCCAACCAGATCGTTGTTCTCGAGCTTCAGGGTCAGTTCCGCCTTTTCGATCTTGATAAGGTCGCCCTTTGCGGTCACGCTCAGGTTATCAACCAGAACGTTGATTGCTTCGTCCGCTTCGGTCGTCTTCATCGAGGTGAAGAAGCCGTTCGGAGTCATGCGCTTGCCGCAGTTCTCGCAGATAAAGTTGCCCTTGTGGTTGTCGCAAGCCTCGGGGAACTCAGGACCTTCTTCGGTCGATGTACCGTTGTCCGCGCTTGTGTCGGTCGGGTTTTCCGAGGGGTTCTTGCAGCCTGCCAGAACGGTCATCACCATCAGGCATGCGAGCAGAAGTGCCACGCAGGAAAGCCATGTGTGCAAAGTCTTTCTCTTCATTTGAAAAACCTCCATAAAATTTTACAGGTCGCCGACGGCTCGGTCGCCTGCATTAACAACAGTATAGCACTTTTTTTCGGTTTTGTCAAGCGCAGAGACGAAAAAATACCACTTAAATCCGCTCAAACCGCTGATTTTTGTTTTAAAAAGATCGTTTTTGTAAACAAAAGGTGAAAAACAATCGAATTCCCTTGACGTTTTGTGTACGGCTCGGTATAATGGATACAGGAATACAGCGTACAAACGAAAGGAACAATTATGAACGAATCAGCGATTACATTCCGCCGTCTCGAGCCGCGCGACCGCGCGGAATTTCTTGCGATGAGCGAGGAATTCTACGCCTCCGACGCGGTTCTGCACCCCGTCCCCTCCGAATTCCACGAGCGGGCGTTCGACGAGTTGATGCGCTCCGACGCCTATCTGGAATGCTATCTGATGGAATCGGGCGATGCCGCCGTTGGTTACGCGCTTCTGGTCAAGACCTACAGCCGCGAGGCGGGCGGTATCAACATCTGGTTAGACGAACTCTATCTCCGCCCCGCCTATCGCGGTCTCGGTGCGGGCAGTGCTTTCTTTGCGTTTCTGGAGTCGACTCACCCTGCGGCGCGCTACCGTCTCGAGGTAGAGCCCGACAACGAGCGCGCCCAAAAGCTCTACCGCCGCATGGGCTACCGCTCGCTCCCTTATTTACAGATGATTAAGGGTGAGTGAGAAAGACCTCGGGGCGTTGAAAACCTCGGGACTCTGTCCCGAACCCTGCTTGAAAACTTCTTGAAAGAAGTTTTCAAGACTTTCAAGAACTTTAAGCAAGGGGATTTTTGCCTCTTGCTTTTTGTTGTGTGGATTTTGTGTAGCCGTTTGCCGTGCTACGAATTCCGGCTGCTCCCGAGCAAAATCCCGTCAAGCGGGATTTTGGCGGCTGTCGCCTCTCTCCCGCTACCGGATAGAAATGGTTAGGTTAGTGAATGGACGGCAGGCGGGTTGCTATGCGGGGCGCTCCCTACGGATTGCGCCCCTGTAAAGTGCGTACCCCGTTGAAAATAAGAGTTGTTAAAGTTTGAAGCACTCTTTATACAGTTTGCAGAACCTACGGAAGGCTTCCCCTTGGGGGGAAGCTGTCGCGTTTAGCGACTGATGAGGGGGGATAAATCTCCGCTTTCCATATGAATAAGTCAACAGGTATCTTTCCCCCGTCACGGAACGACACATGGGTCGTTCCCTACAACATTTCATTTCCAATGGTTTACGTA
>CAVGEJ010000208.1:0-3568 GCA_963628215.1 Eubacterium sp. CAG:180 | reverse complement strand
CATTCTGCAAGTAATATTCCTATGGTAAGTGGAGATTTATCCCCCCTCATCAGTCGCTAACGCGCCAGCTTCCCCCCGAGGGGAAGCCTTCTTTACGCTGTGCATACATAGCAAATACGACCTTAAACAGTGAATATATAGCGGATAGATATGTAGCAAATAATACTTCGTATTTTCGTCCGGTCGTTTTGTTATGTAGCGCAAGGGAAGTCTTGCAAAAAGGCTTCCCCTCGGGGGGGAAGCTGGCGCGTTAGCGACTGATGAGGGGGGATAAATCTGCACCCACGCAACGCTTACAAAGCCTCACGCTTCCCACCCACAAAAAGAGCGCGATAGCCGCACACTGCAAAAGATCTCCACCTCCCCAAGCACAAAAAACTTCCCCCCAATACCCCGCCACCACGTAAAGCGAAATAAAATTTTCGTTCACGCAATGGCGGGGTATTGGGGGGAAGTTCGGGGTGGGTCAGGGAGGCTTGGAGGGTAGGGAGGCCCCTCCGAAAGGGGTCTCCCTGCGCCTCCAAGGTCTTTCTTCCTTCCCTCCCCCACTCAGAATCTGTAAATCTCTCCGGTCTTGGCGGAGGTGTAAATGCCCTCGAGAATGCGGGTTACGCAGAACGCCTGCTCGGGAAGCGTGATCGGGTCGGTGTCGTTCCGGACAGCCTCAATCCAGAGACGCTCTTCGCGATCCGCAGGACCTTCACTCTTGCTGCCCTCGTTGAAGGCAACGCCGCCCGCCTTGAAGTTCGGGGTCAGAACATACTGCCGACCGTTGCGAACGCCGTTGATCCGAACGCCGTCCACCATGTCTCCGCCGCCCTTCGTGCCACACAGCGTTGTAACCGCCTCGCGCACATCCAGAGAGTTCAGCGCCCAAGAGGACTCCAGAACGATCGTCGCGCCGTTTTCCATCACAACAAATCCGAACGCCGAATCCTCAACCGTGAACTTCGCCGGGTCCCAGTTGCCCCACATGTTCGCCTGATCCGCGTCGTTGTTCAGCTTGTGGTAAACCGTTCCCACGCAGTACTTCGGCTTGTAGTTGTTCATCATCCACAGGGTCAGGTCAAGCGCGTGCGTTCCGATGTCGATCAGCGGACCGCCGCCCTGCTCGTACTCGTTCAGGAACACGCCCCACGTCGGAACTGCGCGGCGGCGGATTGCGGTCGCCTTTGCGTAGTAAACCTCGCCAAACGTTCCGTCCTCAGCTTCCTTCTTCATGTAGAGAGAATCGTCGCGGAAACGGTTCTGATAGCCGATGGACAGCTTCTTGCCCGTCCGCTTCGCCGCGTCAATCATCTTCTGCGCCTCGGCGGAATTGATTGCCATCGGCTTCTCGCACATGACGTGCTTGCCTGCTTCCAGAGCGTCCACCGTGATGAAGCTGTGCGAACGGTTCGGCGTGCAGACGTGTACCACGTCAATCGTCGGGTCTTTCAGAAGTTCCTTGTAGTCGGTGTAAACCTTCGCGTCGGACGTGCCGAATTCCTTCGCCGCCTTCTCCGCGCGCTCGGGAATGATGTCGCAGAACGCAACCATCTCCGCGTCCGCAACCTTTGCCAGTGCGGGCATGTGCTTGCCGTTTGCAATGCCGCCGCATCCGATAATACCGATCTTAATCAGTTTCGCCATGTTTTTTCTCCTTTCGGGTTTCGGTTTTTAACCGATGACATAAGGCTCCGCGTCGGTGATGAACCGAACGTGCGGGCAGGTGATGTACTCGCGATAGGTCGGCGCAACGAAACGCACCGCGTTGCGGATAATCGTCTGAATCTCGGGCACGTAGAAGGTCGGGAAGGACTCATGACCCGGCTGGAGATAGAAAATCTTGCCGTTGCCGCGCTCCCAGAGGCAACCCGAACGGAACACCTCGCCGCCCGTGTAAGTGCCGATGAGCAGAAGCTTGTCGGGCGTGGGAATCACGAACGGCTCGCCGTAGGTCTCCTCATGCTCGAGCGTAAAGGTGCGGTCAATGCCGCGCGTAATGGGGTGCGACGGCTCGATGACCCACAGGCGCTCGGAGTCGCCGGATTCCCGCCATGTCAGGTTGCAGGACGTGCCCAGCAGCATGCGGAAGGGCTTGGAGTGGTGCGCCGAGTGCAGGAAAATCATGCCCATGCCCGCCAGAACCGCGTCGCGAACCAACTTTGCCACCTCGTCCGGCACTTTGCTGTGCGCCATGTGTCCCCACCAGATCAGAACGTCGGTGTTCTCCAGACGCTCCTTGGTGATGCCGCAGTTCTCATCGTCCAGCGTTGCGGTCTCCACGGCGATGTCATCGCACCGCAGGAAATCGGCAATCGCGTTGTGAATGCCGTTCGGATAAATTTTTTTGACCGTTTCACTGCTCTTTTCGTGCTGAAATTCATTCCAGACCAGTACCCGTATCATTTTTTTGCTCTCCTTGTTATGATTTTTTCCGCTATGCGGATTATTTTCAAGAAAAGTATAGCACAATTCATAAAAATATGCTATAATATTTTTATCTCAAAATATCAATTTTTTTCAGAGGGGATTCTATGGCATACGATGAGGGAAGGGTCAGGCGGGACGGCGAGGTTCTGCCGATCGAATGCCTGCAACTGCGGCAGAACGGCAAACCGCGGAACAGCGGAAACCTGCATTTTCACGACTATACCGAATTGCTGTTCGGACTGTGCGGCTCGGCGCGGGTCTTTATCGGAAACAGCACCTCGGTTCTGGAGGCGGGCGGACTGACGGTCATTCAGGCGGGCGACGCGCACGACGTGTGCTGCAACGAAGCGCCGTGCGAATATATTGTGGTCAAATTTTTGCCAGAAATGCTGATTTCGGCGGAGCAGACCGGCGCGGAGTTCGGCTACGCGCTGACCCTGATGGAGCATTCGGCAGAGCGGCAGTCGGTCTTTTCCCCCGCCGAGTTGAGCGGAACGGAAATTCCCGCCATCCTGCGGCAGATGATGGCGGAATGTGAGGAAAAAGCTTTCGGCTACGAGTTGAGCCTGCGGGCGGACGTGACAAGAGTGATCCTGTTCCTGCTGCGGCGGTGGCGGGAGGCGAACCCGCAACTGTGCGCGGGCGTAGCGCCGGGCGACAGCCGCCTGATGCAGACCGCGCTCGCCTACATCGGAACGCATTATGCGTACCTTTCGGAGCGGGACGTCGCGCAGGCATGCGGAATCAGCACCGTGGCGGTGTCGCGGCTGTTCGCGCGAACCGTCAAACGAAGCTTTCCCGACTACGTCCGGAGCGTGCGCCTGCGGGAAGCGGAACGCCTGCTCCTGACCACCGACCTGTCGGTCACCGACATCGCCCTGCAGGTTGGGTTCTCGACCTCGGCGTATTTCATCGCGAAATTTCGGGAGGAACGCGGCGTAACCCCCTACCGATTCCGGCGGTCGAGGAACGGATAAGCGCCCAAAAGTGCAAAAAAGATTCGTTTTTTTGCGCCTGACGGCAAGAAATTTTCAAAAAGGGCTTGCAATCCGAAGAAAAATGTGCTATAATATCCTATGTCGCCAAAAGGCGGCACAAACAGGGGTATAGCTCAGCTGGTAGAGTACCGGTCTCCAAAACCGTGGGTCGCGGG
>CAVGEJ010000207.1:0-3591 GCA_963628215.1 Eubacterium sp. CAG:180 | reverse complement strand
GGGCGGGTGCTCTTGGGGGAAGTTCTGGGAAGGTCAGGGAGGCTTGGAGGGTAGGTGACAGATTTTGCAACGCAAAATCTTGTCAATAGCGGCTTTGCCGCGTTAGACCCATCTACGAAAGAGGGTTTCCTGCGCCTCCAAGGTCTTCCTCACCTTTCGATAAACGAAACCTCCATCCGGCAGCGCTCGGTGCGGTTGCCGCGGATTTCGATGAGGTAGTCAAGGAGAAGCGAGCCGTCTGTCAGAACGCGGTTTTCCACGCGGAGCGCCTGAACGCAGACCTCGAAAGCGGAGAAAGGGGTGTTGTAAATGCAGATGTGACGGCGTCCCGCTTCAAAGATCAGCGCCGTGTTGACGCTCCCACTGCGGAGCATCGAGACCAGATCGGGCGCGTCGAGCGCAAAGCCGATCTTCGTCGTCGCCCCCTCCATGCCCGTCAGCTCGCTTTCGTGCCAGACCAACTCCGCGCGTTCGCCCGTCACAATCAGCTTGCCTTCCATCGCAAGTTCCATTTCCTCGGCTTCTTCTGCATCGCCGTCTGCACCATCCGGCGCGTCCCCGCAGTCGTAGCAATCCTCGCCGCAGTCGTCCGCTTCGTCCGCGTCGCTGTCGTCGTCAAAGTCGGGGAACAGCGGCATCGGAACGCCGACCCGCCGCGTCCGAACGGTTATCATGCCGAATTTGCGCCGGATCATGCCTGTCCTGCCTTTCTGCGGCGGAGCAGTTCCGCCACCCGCATAACGGCAAGCTGGGTCTTGGCGTCGGGAATCCGACCCGCCATCACCTCGTCAACCAGAGTGGCGAGCGGAATGTCAACGGGCGCGAGAAACTCGTCGTCGTCAAAATGCGTTTTCCCGGGGGTCAGATCCTCGGCAAGGTACAGCCCGATGACCTCGTCCAGGATCGCGGGGGAGGTGTAGATGTTGCCCAGAAAGGTCAGCTTGCCGCAGGTGTAGCCCGTTTCCTCGCGCAACTCGCGGAGCGCCGCGGCGGCGTGATCCTCGGTTTTGCTGTCCAGCTTGCCCGCGGGAATTTCGGTCAGGATTTCGGCGTGGGGATAGCGGTATTGGCGAACGCAACGGACGTTCCCGTCGCGGTCGAGCGGCAGAATGCAGACCGCGCCGATGTGCCGCATATATTCGCGCTCCGCCTCCTTGCCGTCGGGCAGGCGCACATGGTCGACGTACAGGTGCACGACGCGACCGTCAAAAATCAGGCGCGACGCGACGGTTTCCTCGCGCAGTGCCGAAAGTTCGGTTTTCTCGTTCATGGTTTCGGTTTCCCTCCGAATGCTGATTGCGTTTGATTTCGTCTTTTATTATACCGCTTTTTTGCGCGTTTGTCAAGTGCGCGCATAGATTTGCGCTTTGCGGGCATTCTACAGAGTGCCTGTGAAAGGAGTGATTTGGTATGGCAGGAAGCGTGAAAGTGCGCGACGCGTCGGCGCTGTTATCCGACGTATACCGCAACGTGCGGATGGCGGAGGATTCCATCATCAATCTGATGCCGAAGGTGACCGAGGAAAAACTCAAGAACATGCTGACGGTTCAGATCAGCGTTTACTCCGCGTTTTCCTCCCGCGCGGCGAAGGAACTCGCCGAGGCGGGGGTCAAGCCCGAAGAGGAAAACATGATGACAAAAATGGGTGCGAAGATGGGTATTCTGATGAACACGCTCAAGGATTCAACGCAGGAGCATCTTGCCCAGATGCTGATTGAGGGGACGACGATGGGAGTCGGCGAACTTTTGCGCGCGATCCGCGACGCGCAGAACAACGGCATCTCCGGTGAAGCCCTCCGTCTCGCGAACGACGTTCTCTCCTACGAAGAGCAAGTGGTCGAGGAGATGAAGGGATATTTGAGGTAGGGTGAGAAAGACCTTGGAGGGAGAAGGGACCCCCTTTCGGAGGGTGTCCCTTCTCCCTCCAAGCCTCCCTCATCCTCCCCGAACTTCCCCACAAGACCCCGCCATGACTCGAGCGAAAATTTGGTTCGCTTTTTGTGGTGGCGGGGTCTTGTGGGGAAGTTTTTGTTGGATTGGGAGGTGCGAAGGCGTGAAATGGTGCGGCTTCGCGCCCGTTTGGTGGGAGGAATGATTATTAAAAAAGAACGTGCTTGATAAGTGCGTTGAAAGTCATTGATGGGGGATCTTTCCGGAGAAAGATCCCCCATCGCATCCTATCGCGGCTTTTTGATTTTCTGCCAATAGTCGGCGGCGGCTTGCTCGGTTTTGTTCGGGGCGGGGACGTAGTATTGCGTATCGGCGGGGAGATCGAGCGGGAGGTAGCGTTGGTCGACGTAATGGTTCGGGTAGTCGTGCGGGTAGAGGTAGCCGCGGAAGAGCGGGCTTTGCAGATGTTCGGGAACGCGAACGCCCTTGCCTGCTTCCACGTCCTGCATGGCGGCGATCACGGCGTTGTGCGCGGCGTTGGACTTTGGCGCGGTGGCAAGCAGAATTACGGCGTTTGCAAGCGGCAGTTGCGCTTCCGGCATTCCGAGATCCTTTGCGGATTCACAGCATGCGCGGGTGACTGCGGCGGCAAGCGGGTAGGCGAGTCCGATATCCTCGGAGGCGATGACCTGCAGGCGGCGGCAGGCGGAAAGCAGTTCGCCTGCGGAAAGGAGTTTGGCAAGGTAAAAGATTGCCGCGTCGGGGTCAGAGCCGCGGATGGATTTTTGCAGGCAGGAGAGCAGGTCGTAGTGAATGTCGTCGGAAAGTCCTGTTCCCTGCGGGTGGAAGGCTTCGAGGTCGGCTTCGGTCAGCTTGTCCTCGGCGGCGTGGTAGGTATTTTCAAAGAGGACGATGGAATGGCGGACGTCGCCCTGCGCAAGTTGTCCGATTTTTGCCAGAAGTGCGTCGTCTGCGGTTTTATGTTGTCCTGTTTCGTTGTTGAGGTAATCCAGCGCGCGGCGCAGGACGGGGACAACCGCCTGCCCGCTCACGGGTTTGAACTCAAAGACCGAGCACCGCGACAGGAGCGCTTTATACACGCAGAAGTAGGGGTTATCGGCTGTTGACGCGATGAGGGTGATTCTTCCGTCCTCGATATACTCCAGAAGGGACTGCTGCTGTTTCCGGTTGAAGTACTGGATTTCGTCGAGGTAGAGAAGCAGACCGCCCGAGCCGAACAGGTTTGCGGTTTCGGCGATGACGTCCTTCACGTCCGAGAGGCTTGCCGAGGTTGCGTTCAGCTTTCGGAACGTCATACCCGATTGCTTTGCGATGATTCCTGCGGCGGTTGTCTTTCCCGTACCGGGAGGACCGAAGAAGATCATATTGGTCATTCTTCCGCTTTGGCACATCCGCCTGATTGTGCCCCGCTCGCCGAACAAATGATCCTGTCCGACAATCCCGTCGAACCCGCTCGGTCTGAGCACATCTGCCAGTTGGTTCATATTTCTATCCTTTCGTTAAGACCTCGGGACTCTGTCCCGAACCCTGCTTAGGGGACTTCTTAAGGAGAAGTCCCCTAAGAACCTTCAAGACCTTCACTGCAATTGGATTATTATTTCTATCTTTACATAGTGCTAATTTTGGGTGTAGCCGTATTCCGTGCTACGAATTCCGGCTGCTCCCGCGCAAAATCCCGTC
>CAVGEJ010000206.1:0-3609 GCA_963628215.1 Eubacterium sp. CAG:180 | reverse complement strand
GGCTTCCCCTCGGGGGGAAGCTGTCGCGTAAGCGACTGATGAGGGGGATAAATCTGCACTCCCTATAGAATGTACCTTTCACCCGAAACGGAACAACACATGGGGCGTTCCCTACAAACCTTATGTCTAATGGGTTACGCACCTTTTAGGGTCGTAATCCGTAGGGAACGACCCGCGTGTCGTTCCGCTTTGGTCAATAACTAACTTCCCTACCACTTCTATCCGGTAGCGGGAGCGAGGCGTAAGCCGACAAAATCCCGCTCGACGGGATTTTGCGCGGAGCAGCCGGAATTCGTAGCACGGAATATGGCTACATTAAAATCTGTACAACGGAAAAGATAGACCCATAAATCCAATTGGGTTAAAGTTCTTGAAAGTCTTGAAAACTTCTTTCAAGAAGTTTTCAAGTAGGGTTCGGGGCAACGCCCCGAGGTCTTAAAAAAGGAGAAAAACATGGTAGTACCCTATTCGCACGAATCAGTCCGCCTCATGGGGAGGTGGAAACAGTATCGGGACAGCGCCGTGACAACGGCGGCGGGATCGTATGTCGAATTTGCATTTACGGGAGACATGGCGGTCGCGAGGTTCGATACAAGCATCAACCAAGAACCGCACCTGCACCTGTGGATCAGCGTCGACGGCGGCGACATGGTGGAAGCGGCGCTCGACCGCTACATCCGCATCAAAACCCGTACAACAGGACCGCATACCTGCCGCATCATCTTCAAGGGCGGCATTGAGCAGACCGGCAGATGGTACGCGCCGCTGACGGGAGCAGTCCGCTTCCTCGGCGTGCAGACCGAGCACCCCACCCCCATCGCGCCCGACCCGCGCCCCGTGATGGAGATCATCGGCGACTCCATTACCGAGGGCGTTCTGATCGACACCGACTACTGCGAGGGAACGCACGAGGCATACGAACTCGACCAACTCAACCGTCCCTATATGGACGACGTCTGCGCAACGTGGGGGTGGCTGACCGCCGAAGCGCTCGGCTACCGCCCGCTCGTCATGGGCTACGGCGCGGTCGGCGTAACCCGCGCGGGTTGCGGCAGAGTGCCCGCCGCGCCCGATTCCTACCCCTACTTCTTTGACGGCGAGCCGCTCGAGGGACTGCCTGCGGCGGACGTCATCGTCATCAACCACGGCGCGAACGACGGCGGGCATCACACCCCCGAGGAGTACCGCGCAGGCTACACCCGCCTTTTGGACGAGGTGCGCGAGAGAAGCCCGCGGGCGGAGGTCTTTGCCGTTTCCGCGTTCTGCGGCAGGCAGAAGGACACGTTGGAAGCACTGGTTGCGGACTACAACGCGGCGAACAAATGCCGTGTGCATTTCATCAACGCGTCCGAGTGGATTTCGCCCGAGCCGTTGCACCCACACCGCGACGGGCACAGCATTGTTGCCGCGCATCTTGCGCCGCTGATGCGCGGGATTCTGGCGAAAAAATGAGGTTTCCCGAATGAAAGCCTTCATTTACGCGGGCGGCGCGGTTTTCACGGATCGGATCGACCTTGCGCCCTCCCCTGCTGACCTGACGATTGCCGCCGACGCGGGGTGGAAAACGGCGCAGAAGTTGGGCGTTACGCCGCGCCTGTTGGTTGGGGACTTCGATTCGCTCGGCGAGCCGCAAGTTCCTGCGGGGGTCGAGGTCATCCGCGTTCCCGCAGAGAAGGACGACACCGACACGCAGTTGGCGGTTCGTCTTGCTCTGGAGCGCGGCGCGACCGACATCACGCTGATTGCGGGCTTGGGCGGGCGCGTGGATCACACGCTCTCCACGCTTGCGATTCTGGAGGAGTTGGAGCAGAAGAAAATCCGCGCGATTCTGACCGACGGGCACAACCGTGTGCGTTTTCTGCGTTCGGGCAGCATGCTGATTGCCCGGGACTCCCGCTTCCGCTATCTCTCCCTGATTGTTGCGACCGACCGTGCGCGCGGGGTAACGCTCGAGGGTTGCAAGTACCCGCTCCGCAACGCGGTTCTTCATCGCCGCAACCAATACGCGATCTCCAACGAGATCGTTGGTGCCGTCGCTCTGATCGCCGTCCGCCGCGGCGCGGTCTATGTGATTGAGTCGGGGGATTAAGACCTTGGGGCGCTGCCCCAAACCCTGCAAAGGGCTTCTTGAAAGAAGCCCCTTGACCGCAAGAACTTTAACTAAGGGGGATTTTTATATCTCCCTTTTTATTGTGCTGATTTTGGTGTAGCCGTATTCCGTGCTACGAATTCCGGCTGCTCCGAGCCAAATCCCGTCGAGCGGGATTTGGACAGCGGCAACTTGTTGCCTTGCTTCATCTCCCGCTACCGGATAGAAACGGTTCAGGTTAGTTGAGGAACGGAAAGCGGGATGGAATGCGGGGCGCTCCCTGCGGATTGCGTCCCTGAAAGGATAAAATTCTTTTGGAAATAAGGGAAAAATTCATAGGAAACGACAGCACTGCCGCGCAGTTCCAACGGTGCGAATTGCAACCTGAAGCATCGACTTTTGGTGAAGAATCACTGAAAAGGTGCGCACAAGTGCGCAGCCGTGAATTTCGGATTGCGCGGTGATGCCTTAAGAAAAATACCGGCATCCCCTTGACAAAACGTCTTTTTTCAGATATAATGTTATCGGAAACTTATCCTGATAGCAAAAAAGAAAGTGGGGCACAACCATGAACACAGAAAACAAGTACACAGGCACCCAAACCGAAAAAAATCTTTGGGAGGCATTTGCCGGGGAATCCCAGGCAAGAAACAAGTATACCTACTTTGCGTCAGTCGCAAAAAAGCAGGGGTTTGAGCAGATCGCCGCCCTGTTTCTGAAAACGGCGGAAAACGAGAAGGAGCACGCCAAGCTTTGGTTCAAGGAGCTGTGCGGCATCGGCAACACGGCACAGAATCTTGTCGCCGCAGCCGACGGCGAAAACTACGAATGGACGGATATGTACGAGGGCTTTGCCAAAACCGCCGAGGAAGAAGGATTTCCCGAACTGGCAAGACGCTTCCGTCTGGTAGCTGCCGTGGAAAAGCACCACGAGGAGCGCTACCGTGCCCTGCTTCACAATATCGAAGCGGCAGAGGTATTCTCAAAAAGCGATGTCAAGGTATGGGAGTGCCGCAACTGCGGTCACATCGCCGTTGGCACAAAGGCTCCCGAGGTCTGCCCCACCTGCAACCACCCGCAGAGTTACTTTGAGCTTCGCGAGGAAAACTACTGATATAACGGACGATCGGTTCGATGCGGAATCCGTGTTTCCCTGAGGTCTGTCCCCTAAAACCAAACAGAAAAAAACAACGATGCGTTCAAAAACTCCCGTCACGGCAACCGTTACCTTGAGGCATTACCGCCGTTATCTGTTTGCAGGATGTTCGGAGCATAGCCGAAAAATACAATTGCACGTTTGAGAAAGTCTACCGTTGAAAAGCTGCTATGCTCCTCATACGCATAGAGAAACCGTTTCCGGGATGCTTCTATCAGAACTCAATCACTTTTTCTATACCTTTCCCTTTTTTCCTTTTCCGGTCTCACATCTATTGTAACACTACACAAGCCCCGAGGTCTTTTTTCTCAGGGCAACAGCATTTACTTTTTCGGTAAAAAAAGGATATCCAGCAGAACCTGTG
>CAVGEJ010000205.1:0-3663 GCA_963628215.1 Eubacterium sp. CAG:180 | reverse complement strand
GATGCAGACTGTATCGGTGTCGCTTGGCAAAGCAGGCGTAACGATGGTTTGCGAATCCTGCGGAAAGCCGATTGACAGCATCGACATCGGCGCATACCGAAAGCTGATGGACAAGAGCGCGAAAGCATACTTATGCAGAGCGTGTCTTGCGGAGCGGTTGGGTTGGACGCGCGAGTATCTGGACGGCGTGATTCTGATGTACCGCAAGAGAGGCTGCACGCTGTTCCCGCCGCTTGGGGACGTTGACAATTGAAAAGCAACGCCCGGCAGGAGGAAATTCTGCCGGGCGTTTTTTCTGAGCGGGACGGAAAAGCGGAAAATGACCGAGAGAGGTTGGATTTTGGCGAGACTTCCGGGCGCGGTTGTGGTATGATGGAAATACAAAAAGACCCGGATCGGGTCACAGGAGGAATTGTATGAAAACCGTTTATCTGGTATACCCGGAAAAGCTTGGCAGGATTGCGCCCGAACTGTACGGGCATTTTGCCGAGCACATTGGCGGCGTGATGCGGGACGGGCTTTGGGTCGGAAAGGATTCTCCGATTCCCAACATTCACGGATTCCGCCGGGAGATCGTCGAAAAACTCCGTCGGATCGCGCCGCCCGTTATCCGTTGGCCGGGCGGGTGCTTCGCCGAGACCTACCGTTGGCGCGACGGAATCGGCGGGAATCGCCCGACCCGCGCGGGGTGGTGGACATCCTATGACGGCAGGGTCGAGACCAACGAGGTGGGAACGCACGAATTCATGGATTTCTGCGGCATGGTTGGCGCAAAGCCGTACTTTGCCGTGAACGTGACCTCGGTTTCGCCGATGGAAGTCCGCGATTGGGTGGAATATTGCACCGCGCCGCGCGGAAGCACGACTCTGGCGTGTGAACGCGAAAAAAACGGCAGTCCTGAGCCGTTTGACATTCCCTATTGGGGAATCGGCAACGAAAACTGGGGCGGCGGGGGAAACATGACGCCCGAATTTTATGTGTCGGAATACCGTCGGTTTGCCACGGTGGTAAAAAATCTGCTTGGAAAGCAGGGCGGGGGCGAACTGATCTGCGGCGGCGCAAACGGCGCGGATTACGCATGGACCGAGGCGCTGACGGCGGGCTTGCAGGACGGTCACGCGCCCGTGGACGGCATGAGTTTTCACTACTACTGCGGCAAGGGCGGGGACGCGGTGGATTTTACATGCGAGGAGTGGGATGCTCTGATCGAAAAAGCGACGCGCATGGAGGACGTGCTCTGCCGCCACTATGCGATTGCCTGCGGGCGCGGGATGGAGGATCGCATGAAGTTGGTCATCGACGAATGGGGCTGTTGGCATCCCGAAGGTTCAGGACCGAGCGCGGGGAAGAACCTGTACGAGCAACAGTCCACCATGCGTGACGCGGTGATTGCGGCGCTTACGCTGAACCTCTTCAACAACCACTGCGACAAAGTAAAAATGGCGAATGTCGCACAGCTGTGCAACAATCTCCATTCGCTGTTTCTGACTGCGGGCGCGCACTGTGTTGCCACGCCGAATTTCTATGTGTTTGAGATGTACCGGCATCATCAGGGCGCAGAAGCGATCCGCACGGTCGTGGAGGACAACGGCACCCCCGCCGCGCGCCTGTCGGTGTCCGCGTCGGTGCGGGACGGCGTGCTGACAATGACGTTTGCAAACTGTTCCTGCGAGGAAGCGGTCACGGTCAATCCAATTCTGCTCGGCGCGGAATGGGGCGGGGAAGCGGAAGCGTATCTGCTTGCGGGCGAGCGCATGAATTCGCACAACACCTTTGAATGCTCCGAAACCGTCGTTCCGCGCGCGGTTGCGATGGAAAATCCGGAGCGCTTGGTCATTCCGCCTGCGGCGGTGATGCTGGTTCGGGCGCGGCTTGGTTCGGCGCGAAGCGCTGACGGGGCGACAGTCCCCCCGACAACTCTCTGAATACGCGGTTGAAGGTGCGAACGCTCTGAAATCCGCTTTCCAACGCGATTTCGGTGACGCTCGCCGTGCCGTCCGCCAACAGGCGGCTTGCGTATTCAAACCGCGCCTGATTGACCAAGGTTTTGAAAGGAATGCGCAATTGATCCCGTATGACGGCGGACAGGCGGCTTTCGCTGTAGCCGAGCGCTTTTGCGGCGCTTCCGACCGAGATGTCCTCGCGGAAATGGCGGTCGATGTATTCCGGAATACGGGCAAGGATTGAAGTTCCCGACTCGCAGGGATGCAGGGGGACTGCCCGGATATAGTCCGCGCAGACTGCCGAAAGCCGCGCCTCGGCTTCCAACAGCGCCGCGCCGCGCGGGACTTCGGTAATCGGCGCTTCGGCTGTTGCCGGTATGCCCGCTTCAAAAAACGCGCGGGTCGCATTGCCGCAACGGAACACGGCGCTCTCTCCCCGCATGCCCTGCGTCATCCGCGAAAAGGCGGGCGCAAGCCCTGCGGAGAATACGGTAACCGTCAGTTCACCGTCTCCCCGGACGGTAAAACTGTGCGGCTCGAAGGGGAGCACCATCACGAAGTCTCCCACGCAAAGGGAAAAATCCCGCCCGCCGACGGTGAAACAGGCTGTGCCGCCCGTCAGGTATGCCAACTCATAGCTTTTGTGAAAATGCGGATAGAAGAACCGTTCCCGGTAGCGATAGACGTTGTAAGTCTCGCCGGGAACGGTATTCTGCGTCTGGTGTGTCAGCACGGCGGCACCTCCATGGGAATGTTCTGCTTTTATTATAGCACAGACCGTAACGGAATGCAATCCTTTTCCGCAAACTTGCCCAAAACCCTTGCAAAAGTTCCGAAAATGTGGTATACTGTTGCCGAGGAAGGTTAGAGATTGCTAACCGATTGCAAATTGCAAAACGGAGGGAACCGCTATGAAGTACATCGGAATGCCGAGCGGAATGTGGACGCTGTTTGGCAGGTCGTTCCGGAAGAACCTTGTCGAAGTGCTCGGAGAGGATGAGAGAACAGCCCGTACCGTCACGCGGGCGGCGAAGAAGCGCTATCGGGAGATTCTGTCCGATCTGCTCGAATTCGAGAAAGCCGACCGTTTCAAGATGAACATTGTCAATGCCGCGATGTTGGGGACGTTTGTCCTCTCCATGCCGCAGAGACCGGGCGTGGAGTAACTGACGGAGTACTATGCCCGTTCGATGATGACCAAGCCCATGCGGTGGTTCTGCCGTCAGAGCGGGAAAAAGAAGTTTTCGGAGGAGGATCTCCGGGATATGCGCGAGACCGCCGCGTTGCGGGCGGCTGACCGAAACCCGTATTCGTGGAATATGGAACTGTTCGAATACGCCGACGGAAGCGGTTATGAGGCGCGGTTCAGCAAATGCGGCATCTGCGTTCTGATGCAAAAACTCGGGCTGTACGATCTCACGCCCGCCATGTGTCATCTGGACTACACCATGAGCGAAGCGGTCGGCACGTCCGATTTCAGCCGCGAATATACCCTTGCTTCGGGCGGTTCTTATTGCGACTGCGGGTATAAAAAGAAAGCTTAAACGGGAGGGCTTACCTCATAGAGAAAGGTTGTTATCCGCCCTCATCCGTCGTCTTCGACGACACCTTCCCCCTCGAAAGGGAAGGCTATCGTGCGAGCGCTTTTTGTGATATTATGAAATTTTGACATATCAAACACCTGAAGTACTCTTCCCATTATTCGCAGAACGTATAGAAG
>CAVGEJ010000204.1:0-3665 GCA_963628215.1 Eubacterium sp. CAG:180 | reverse complement strand
CTGCTTAGGGGACTTCTTGAGGAGAAGTCCCCTAAGAACCTTCAAGACCTTCAACGCAAAGGGGTTATTACCTCTTTCTTTTGGTTTGTGCAGATTCTGATGTAGCCATTTGCCGTGCTACGAATTCCGGCTGCTCCCGCACAAAATCCCGTCCAGCGGGATTTTGTCGGCTTACGCCTTGCTCCCGCTACCGGATAGAAATGGTTCAAGTTAGTTGTTAACTAATGCGGAACGACACGCGGGTCGTTCCCTACGGATTACGCCCCTGCAAAGTGCGTAACCCACCAAGAATGAAACCTTGTAGGGAACGACCCATGTGTCGTTCCGCATCGGTGGAATGTTACTTGTTAACGGCTATACGATACCATACATGAATGCCGAGATTCCGCAGAATGCGCCCAGAAGAGGTAGTGGCACAGAGCATCACGCTCCCTAACACGCCCTACCCGCCGATCCGGACATCGCCTTCGAGATCGGTTCTGCGGATGGTATCGCAGACGGCGCGCATCCGTTCGAGGGCGCGACCGTCGGGGTGTCCGTATTCATTGCCCGCGCCGCAGGAGATGACAATCTCGTTCGGCGAAACCGCCGCGAGGAACTCCGCACTGCTCGCGCTGTTAGAGCCATGGTGTCCCGCAATCAGCACGTCCGCGCGCAGATCATCGGGTGCGAGACGTTGCAACAGCTTCTTTTCGGTTGTCTGTCCCGCGTCGCCCGCAAGCAGAATGCGCTTTTCGCCGAGCGACAGCATGAGAACCAGACCGCCCTCGTTATCGGCTTCCGCCTCCCCGGCAAGCGGAGACAGCACCGTCAGGCTCACGTCCCCGACCTCTGCCGTCTCGCCCGCCGCCACGCAACGCATGGAAACCGCTTTTTCATCCGCCGTGCGGATCAGGGTATCGTAAGAATCGTTTGCGTCCGCCGCGCCGTTTGTCCAGATTTCCCGCACCGGAAACGCACGGAGGACTGCGTCCCCGCCGCCGATATGATCCTCGTCCGGGTGCGTGAAGATCACCAAATCAAAATCGCGAACGCCCAGTTGCCGCAGACGCCCGCACAGTTTTTCCTGCGCGCTCTCCGGTCCTGCGTCGATCAGAACATTTCCCGCCGCAGTCCTTACCAGCATTGCGCTTCCCTCGCCGACATCCAGTACCACGATCTCCGACTCGTCCGACGTGCGGTCGGTCAGACGATAAACCACCGCCGCAACGATCAAAAGCACTGCCGCCGCAAGTGCCGCAAACCGAAATTTCCGCAATCCGCACCGCTTCCTTTCCCGTCGGTCTGTCCGCCGCATTCTTTTCCTTATTATACCAGATTCGGGCAGGCTTTGCAAGTACCGCCGCGCAGTTTTCGCTCGGTTTTTATCAGAATACCATAAAAAAGTGACTTTCCGATGACAAATCAAGCCTTTTTTCGCCTTTTCCCTTGCATTTTGCGCCAGATAGGTATATAATATAAAGATGAATGCAGAATACAATCCGTTCGGACAAAAGAAAGGATACGAATATGGCAGAAGAATGTACGCACAACTGTGAAGGCTGTTCCGCAGACTGCGCGTCCCGCAGCAAGGGCGGCAATACGGGCAAGGAAAGCCTGCTGATCCCCGCAAATCCCGCAAGCGAGGTCAAGCATATTATCGGAGTCATGAGCGGCAAAGGCGGCGTTGGAAAATCGCTTGTAACCTCCATGTTGGCGGTTCTGCTCCGTCGCGAAGGCTTCCGCGTGGGCATTATGGACGCGGATATTACAGGACCGTCCATCCCGAAAGCGTTCGGGGTTCACAACGTGCGGATTTACGGCGACGACAACGGCATGATTCCCCCCGCAACCACAACGGGAATCGATATGATTTCGGTCAACCTGCTTCTCGGCGAGGACGAAACCCGCCCGGTTATCTGGCGCGGCGCTATGATTTCGGGCGTGGTTCAGCAGTTCTGGAAGGACACCATCTGGAATGAGGACATTCTGTTGGTCGACTGCCCTCCCGGAACAGGAGACGTCCCGCTGACGGTGTTCCAGTCCATGTCGCTTGACGGCATCATCATCGTTTCCAGTCCGCAGGATCTGGTGTCGATGATCGTCAGCAAAGCCGCCAACATGGCAACCATGATGAACATTCCCGTGCTCGGACTGGTGGAGAATATGTCCTACGCCAAATGCCCCGACTGCGGAAAGGAAATCAAGGTGTTCGGCGAAAGCCACATTGAAGAAGTTGCCGAAAAGTTCGGCTATGACCTGCTCGGGCGCATCCCGCTTGACCCCAAGCTTTCGGCGCTCGTGGATCGCGGCATGATCGAACTGATGGAAAACGATTATCTGGACAGCGCCTGCAAAACCGTTATCGAAAAGCTCGGGATGGAACAACGCTGAAAATAAAAAAATCGTTCACCGGACGGTGAACGATTTTTTTATTTTTCCCAGACGGTCTTCTGTTCCCCGCATTTGGGACAGACGACCGTAATGCGGACGACCTCGCCGCGATCATCCAACGTGTCAATCCGCTTTGCATCGCTTTTCCCTGTCCGCTTGTCCCATATCCGCCGACCGCACCTTGTGCAAACCGATTTTCCCGTATCCAGAACGCTCAGAACCAGATAGAAGATCGCCGACAGGGTCAACGTCAGAAAGCATACCTTCATCCCAACGTCCCGCACAGCAATGCCCGCAACCAGTCCGCCAACCGCAAGTACTACGGCAATCCCGTTTTCGATTGTCAGATAGCGCCTGCGCATTTCATCCCTCCTGTTCAAAAACGCCACTTCAACGTCAAAATCTGTTGATAATGCCTTAACATATTTCAACTGTATATCCATTATATCACTTTTTACTATCATTGTCAACCCTTTTTAACACTTTTTACATTTCCAAAAAAGAGTATGATATAATTGAATGGTTATTATTTTCCAATGCAGGAGGGCGCGATATGGACTGTCTGGAACGAATCAAGGAACTGCTTGCCGAGCGCGGTTGGAGTATGTATACCCTTGCCCGTAAATCCGGGATTCCGCAATCCACGCTTTCCAATCTCTTTCTGCGCTGTAACTCCCCCTCCGTTCCCACACTGGAAAAGATCTGCGACGCGTTCGGCATCTCCCTCGCCCGCTTCTTCGGCGGAACTGACGCGCCCCTCTCCGAGGACGAAAGCCAACTGCTCCGCGAGTGGAACCGTCTCTCCCCCAACGCCCGTCAAGCGCTCCTGAAATTCCTTGCAACATTGGGTTGACCCAAAAACATAAAAGATTCCCTGCACGGCGTTTCGCCCGTGCAGGGAATCTTTTCTTGTTGAAATGTATGACACCTCTGACCATCGGAAGATTCATTCAACCGAAGCGGAACGACACATGGGTCGTTCCCTACAACATTCTATTGCGAAAGAATTACGCACCATACAGGGGCGCAATCCGCAGGGAGCGCCCCGCATTTCACCCCGCCCTTCCGTTCCTCAACTAACTTTCCTACCACTTCTATCCGGTAGCGGGAGAAAGGCGTAAGCCGCCAAAATCCCGCTCGACGGGATTTTGTTCGGGAGCAGCCGGAAATAGTAGCACGGCAAACGGCTACATCGGAATCAGCACAACAAAAAAAGAGGATCAAAATCCCCTTGCTATGAAGGTCTTGAAGGTTCTTAGGGGACTTCTCCTTAAGAAGTCCCCTAAGTGGGG
>CAVGEJ010000203.1:0-3680 GCA_963628215.1 Eubacterium sp. CAG:180 | reverse complement strand
TTGTAAAAAGGCTTCCCCTCGGGGGGAAGCTGTCGCGTAAGCGACTGATGAGGGGGGATAAATCTCCGCCCACCGTAAAAACATTACTTGTCGAATGGCTTTGTGCCGACAAGCAGAATCTCGGCATCCGTGTATAGCCTGTATTGTAAGTCAGCAAGTATCTTTCGCCCAAAGCGGAACGACACATGGGTCGTTCCCTACAATGTTACATCCTTGACGGGTTACGCACTCTACAGGGGCGCAATCCGCAGGGAGCGCCCCGCATTCCATCCCACTTTCCATTCATCAACTAACTTCTCTACCATTTCTATCCGGTAGCGGGAGAAAGGCGACAGCCGTCCAAATCCCGCTGGACGGGATTTGGTTCGGAGCAGCCGGAAATAGTAGCACGGAATATGGCTACACCAAAATCTGCACAACAAAAAAAGAGGATCAAAAATCCCCTTAGTTGAAGGTCTTGAAGGTTCTTAGGGGACTTCTCCTTAAGAAGTTCCCTAAGTGGGGTGCGGGGCAAAGCCCCGCGACCTTCTCGCTCACCGCATCTTCAGCTTGCGGATATCCGTCCCGACAAAGAGAATCGGGCGGAACTCGCCGAAAAGGCGGGAGCTGATGCGATCGCTGTACTTGTCGCGTAACTCGGCGGCGGTCAGATTTGTGCTGATGATAGTCGCCTTCGCAAGATTCATGCGGGTGTTGATGACCGTGTAGAGAACCGAAAGCGTGAACTGATTGATTAACTCAGTGCCCAGATCGTCGAGAATCAACAGATCGCAGGTCGTGTAACGGGAGGTGTTGTCAGCGTCGCCCAAGACCGCACTGTTCCCAAAGCGTTGCGCTTCAAAATCGGCGAGCATCCCAACGGCGCTGTTGTAGAATACATCGTAGCCTTGCTCGATTACTACCTTCGCAACCGCAGTGGAAAGATGCGTCTTGCCAAGCCCCGTGTAGCCGAGGAACAGCATGTTGCGCGGCATTTTTCCCCGTTCCTGCTCGGCAGCGCCGAACGTCTCCGCATAGGTGAGGATGATCTGCAGGTTCTCCCGCATCTTCGCATATGCCGCAGGGTCGTTTTTGTAGTAGTCGAGCGAAAAATTCTCAAACGACTGCGTTTTCATCAGCATCCCAAGTCCCGAGGACATCATGCCCGCCTCGGTCAGCTTTTTGCGCATGCAGGTGCACATCCGAATGCCGATATACCCGCTGTCGCGGCACTTGGGGCACTCGTAACGCGGGGAACAGTAGTCGGCGGGGTAGCCGTAGCGGGCGAGCAGATCGCGGCGCGCCGCCTGAATCCGCTCGTTCTCGGCTTGCAGGGAGGCAACGCCCGCCTGCGTGTCGCCGCCTTCCATCGCCTGCTTCATCAGGCGCAGACCGAAGCCCGAGAGCGTGCGGTCAAGGTCGCGCAACCCCGGGATCACGCGGTAAAGTTCCTCGCGCCGCTCGTCGGCGGCTTCCTCGGCTTTCATCGCCTTTGTTTCGTATTCCGCGCGGATGCGGCGGAAATTTTCCTGATTATAGCCCATGTTTGTCCTCCGTGTGGGATTCCTCCGTTGAGGCGTCCGTAGTGGAATAACTGCGTTTCAGCGCGGCTTCAAAGAAATCGTCGGTGTCAAAGCTGCCCGTCATGACCGCCTGACCCTTCTTTTCACGCTCGGCGTCCAACTTGGCGTCAATCTGCGCGGCGGTGTCCAGTCCCTCGCTGTGCCAACGCTCCAGAATGGAATTGGCGTAGGGGAGGGACGGCTTGTTGGTTGCGTTGACCGTAATTTCATACGCGCGGCGGATGATGTCCTCGCCGTAGCCGTAGGAAGCCCAGTTGCTTAACATTTTTTCCTCTTTAGCGGTGAAAGCGCGGTTTTCGAGACCAAACATCGTGCGGATTTTACCCTCTATGGTGCGCCACATCTCGGCACGCTTTACAAATTTCTCCAGTGCGGCTACATTGGTCACGCCGTCGTCCACAAGGCGGAGCGCGTAGCGCTCGACTTCGCGCAGGGATTTCTTGCCGATCCGCTTGCTGTGCGCCAACAGGAGCAGGATGTATTCGTCGTCCAGACGGAGGTAGTCCGAAAGCCCGACCAGCAGTTGCGCCTCGTAGGGGTTGAACACCTTGCCCCAGATGTTTTGCGCCTCGTTGACGAGCATCCGCAGGGACTGGCTTTTTTCCAGAAGTTCGGAAAGTTCCGCCGTGGAGTAGTTCGGCAACTCGTCTGCGCGGGCGAGAACCGTCACAGGTTTCTCGTCTGCTGTGGGTTTCGTGTCCGCCGTTGGCTTTGCGGTTGCGGACTTTGCGGGCTTATCGGTCGGCTTCTTTTGCGCCTTTTTGTTCTCCTGCGCTTCTTTGCCGTCGGAAAGAACGCCGACCGACTGCCAGAAGTCCAGAATATCGCCGATTTCATCGCGATCCGCGCCCGCCAGTCGCGCCAGTTGCGCGGGCTTGGCAAACAGCGTGGGATCGGACGCGAGCCACAGGAGAACCCGCAACTGTTCGGGCGTTGCGTCGACCTCCGGGACTGTTGACGGCAGAACCAGAACGCCCTGCCCGTAATTCCATTTCCATTCCATATATACTCTATCCTTTATCGGGCGTTTGAATCCCTTTCATTTTTCGTCGTTCATGCGCTTGCGGCAGAGGCGGTAGGAGAGCGCCATGAGGGAGTCTCCCAAGTGGACGTTTTCCACCACGACGTCGGGGTTCTCGGGTTCGAGTTCGCGCCCCGTGAAGTTCCAGAAGCCGTAAACGCCGCAGTCGGTCAGCCGTTTTGCAACCGCAGGCGCTTGATCCTTCGGCAGGGTCAGCACCGCGAAATCGACGCGGTTGCGGTGGCAGAAGTCCTCCAGATGCGCCGCGTCGTAGATGCGCACGCCGCTGATGTCCCGTCCGATCAGGTCGGGTTTGAGGTCGAAGAGCGCCAGAACGCGGATGCCGCGCTTTTCAAAGACGGGGGAGTGAACCAATGCGCGCCCCATGTCGCCCGCGCCGATGACAACGGCGCGCAGTCCCGCTTCCACGCCGAGCAGTTCGCAGATTTTGGCGTAGAGGTAGTCGACGTTATAGCCGTACCCCTGCTGTCCGAAGCCGCCGAAGCAGTTCAGATCCTGCCTGATCTGCGACGCGGTGAGGTGCATCATGCGGGAGAATTCTCCGGAGCTGATGCGCATCCGCCCCTGCCGGATCAGCATCCGCAGGTATCGGAAATAGCGCGGCAGTCGCCTGATAACCGCAGGGGACACCTCCGGTCTTTCACATTCTTCCCCGTCCTGGCCGGCGGGTTTCTTTTCGTTCTCCATGCTCCGAGACTCCTTTCCCGTTTCGTTATCCGACTTTTCCACAGGCTCGCTTTCCCCGCGTCTGCGGTTTTCCACAGCCCATTTTCTCTCTTTTCCCCCGTTTATGCGCACCGTTTCGCGCTTTTTCCCTCTCCCGCCGCTTTGGCTTTGCGTTTTTTCCACAGGCTGTTGAAAACAGGTGTGGAAAAGTCGGGGAAGACCTTGGGACTCTGTCCCAAGCCCTGCTTAGGGGACTTCTTAAGGAGAAGTCCCCTAAGAACCTTCAAGACCTTGAACTCAATTGGATTTTTATATCTATTTTTACAAGGTGCTAATTTTAGGTGTAGCCATGTTACGTGCTACGAATTCCGGCTGCTCCCGCGCAAAATCCCGTCGAGCGGGATTTTGTC
>CAVGEJ010000202.1:0-3757 GCA_963628215.1 Eubacterium sp. CAG:180 | reverse complement strand
ATCCGCTTGTAACAAACAATTCCATAAATTCATCGGCAGTCAGCTTGCAGGCGTGTACGGCATAATCCACGGCTTCTCCGAGATTGTTCATTGCATCGTCAAGGTAATGCTCACTGTAAGCGCAGGTCATCCGGTTTCACCTCCCCACGGGTGATGTCACGCATATAAATACCGTTCTCATCTGCTTCTTCCAGAACCTTTAAGTAGGAAAAACGGGCTTCCTCGTCCCTGGCTTTGCGTTTCACATAATAAACCGAAGAATCTACGGCTTCATATCCCTCAAAGCGGACGGTATCGAAAGCCTTCCGGCTCATCAGAACGAACTGCTCTCCCAATTTTCCGAGCTTCATAGCGTAAGAAAGCTGAGCAAGCGAGATCTGATTGGTCAGAAATGCACGGGCAAAGGAAAAGTAAGAGTCGTCCGCACGGTAGCCGATGATGGCATCGTAAGAAGTCGTATCAATGTGAAAATGATTTTGAAGCCATTCAACACCACGCCGCATGGCAGGCGTTGAGATGCGCAGCTTCCGGTTCTCAGTCAGAATTGTCAGCCAATGAAGGATCGAATATTTTGGATCACGCAGATTCAGAACTGAGAGATGATCAAGGTTTATCGTATACCGGTTCACATAGCCGTCGATTCCTTCCAGACAAGCCCATTCACGCGCCAGTTCCATATTTTCCGTGCAGTAAAATCCCTGCCCGTAATCGTTATATGTCTTTCCTTTACCAAACACAGGTGACTCAATGATATCGGTCGATCCGTGATAAAGTGTCAGTGTTTTCATAATTCCTCCATATCTCTAAAGAGTTATATCTGCTTATAGTATACTCCCTGAGAGATAGTTTGTCAAGGGGTGAACAGAATATTTTATGGTTTGATTGAAAAAATCCTGTGGCGGGCGAAATGGAATGTTGCGCAGACCATTTAAACGGCAATTCGAAAACAACTATCAAAGAACGGCTGAAAATGAGAGCGAGGAGGGGCGAAGAACGGACATAACCAATCAAAGGAGGATGAAATGGAATGACATTAGAAATTGTACATACAACCGAGCTTGACGCATATATCAAAGAAAATCACTATCTGCACACGACCCCAGCCGGAGCGATCTTGCGCATGGAGTTCCGAGACGAGAACGGTTGCAGGATTGGCGCAATGCTTTGGGGACGCAACCCGTCGTCAAGGCAGGAACAACGGGAAATTCTCTGTCTGACGCGGATGTATTTTCAGGATGATACGGAGCCGTATATTGAAAGCCGCGCCCTTGCAATGGCACGAAAATATATCCGCAAGCATCTTCCTATGATCAAGGGTGTTGTGTCATACGCTTCAATCGGGGAGGGGCACAGCGGTACGGTTTATAAGGCGGACGGATGGTTTGAAGTCAGTAGAAGCCGTGCAAACGCAAAGGATTGCCGTTTGGGAAGGAAGAATACGGATACATCTGCCAAAATAAAATTTGTCAGGACACCGTAATCTGTCCTGCAATTGCCGTATATCCTTTTTCTCAAACACCAACCGATTCACAACTGCATAAAATGGCTTGATGAGAACGGAATCCTTCGTTTGAGGCTGTATGAGTTTTTGCTGAATGAGTCCGCTGTGGATTTTTAACAACGTACAATAAAAAGAAAGTCGTTATCTTTTTGGATAGCGACTTTCTTTTTAGAAGTCATATATTCAGCATACTTTCCGATTCAGCATTGATAGATATCTTCAAGCGTCAACAGTTTAACCGAATCCGTTTTTGCCTGTGCAATCAAGCCATCTGTAAAGCCGCCCTTTGAGAAGATATAATAATGGTATCCTGTCCCTTTTCCGAAAACAGATGCATATCTCTTCAGAAGCTCCAATTCATCTATGCCGATTTTCTCATTCTTGTATTTGCAGGAACCGATGATATAATCGTTCCCATCGATTGGTGTACCGACAATGTCGATTTGAATTTCTTTTTTTGCTTTTGCATCCGTTCCCCACCATTGTCCGACATCCGAGAGCAGGATGGGTAAATCGTTTGCATAGCGCAAAAGATAGTCCCGACACATTTGCTCAAATACAAGCCCCATATAGTCGGAATAATACTTTTTGATTGCAACATCATAGATTCTGTCAATTCTTCCGGTTGCAATGGCAGACATATTTTTTGGCACGAACCGATACCAGAACCGAAAGTAGTTATCCCCGATGCTGTATATCGTTTTCTTTCCCGGCTTTTCCGTGATCGGTGTTTCCTTTTTCAGAATGCCAAGGTCCAGCAATACCTTCAGATATTTTGAGCAAATGCCGGATTCCAACCCCACCTTGGTTGCAATCTCGTTGGAGTGCGTAGCGCCACCGGCAACTGCTGAGATTACGGAATTATAGATCGCCGGCTCTCTGAGCTCCTGCTTCAGCAGGTTTTCCGGCTCCTCGAAAAGATATCCGGAGGTGTGGAACAGGTTCTCTAAAAGCGCAGCATCTACATCATTCTTCACATTCAGCTTGTTGATATAATGCGGGATACCACCGGTTATGCCGTACCCTCGCAGTGTTTTTCCCATGTTTCCTGTTTTGCTTAAAACCGTATGACTAATCAACAAAACTCTCATTTTGTTCTATTCCCACCACAACATCAAATGTAACTATACTCGGTCTCTATATCGTACCCACAATTTACAGCACACCAATACTCTTCCCTGGTCCTGTTGAATCAAACAAAATCACCTATAAGGTTTATTCAAATAAAGATATAACCCTATCATTTTTGCCCATAATAAGCGTTTGGTCCGTGCTTACGCATATAATGCTTATCAAGTACATACTGAGCCATCATACTGTTTGGATTAAGCTGCAAAGTTTTCAAGTCCATCTCTGCAACTTTCTCCATTACGACCGCATTGTATACAGCATTCGCAGGACTTTTTCCCCACGCAAAGGGACCGTGATTCTTCACCACAATTCCAGGGATTTCCATTGGATCACATCCGCCATTATCCACAGTCTCAACAATTATCTTGCCCGTATTGGCCTCATAATCTTCCATGACTTCTTGCTTTGTCAATTCACGTGTACAAGGAATATCTCCATAGAAATAATCTGCGTGTGTTGTTCCCAACGCAGGGATCGCCATGCCTGCTTGCGCAAACGCTACTGCATTAACAGAGTGAGTATGTACAATGCCTTTGATTTCTCGATATTTACGGTATAATTCTAAATGTGTTTTGGTGTCAGAAGACGGTTTCCATTTTCCATCTACGGACTCTCCAGTTGCAATATCAACCACCACCATGTCTTCCGGTGACATACCATCGTAGTCAACACCAGACGGTTTAATTACCATATACTTTCTATCATTCGAAATGCCGCTTACATTGCCCCATGTATAAATGACCACACCTTTATTCACGAGATCAAGATTCGCTTCGCAAACGGATTTCTTTAGTTCTTCAAACATTTTATTTTCCTTTCAAAGCTTCAATTGTTTCTGCAATACCCGCGATCAAGGAGTACTTACCAATCCACCCAAGACTTTCTATCTTTTTGGTTCCCAATATAGTTCTTTTTCGCGGCAATAAAACATATCCTTGCTCCTCTTATAAATATACTCATGATAAACCTTATTATGAGTATATTATACACTCTTGACGGCGGTTTGTCAAGGGAATACTTATATATTTTGTTTTTCTTCTCGTACAAGTCCTTGGCCCTGCGGACAAAAACCTGGACAGGGAACTGTCAGATCAGTCCTAATTTGCGTCTGTATTCTATTGGGCT
>CAVGEJ010000201.1:0-3780 GCA_963628215.1 Eubacterium sp. CAG:180 | reverse complement strand
AGGCGTAAGCCGTCCCAATCCCGCTCGACGGGATTGGGTGCGGGAGCAGCCGGAATTCGTAGCACGGCAAACGGCTACACCAAAATCCGTACACCGTAAGAAAAGAACCCAAAACCCAATTGGGTTAAAGTTCTTGAAAGTCTTGAAAACTTCTTTCAAGAAGTTTTCAAGCAGGGCTTGGGACAGCGTCCCAAGGTCTTAAAAAAATCTGTGAGTTCGTAACCATCCTCACATAAAACAAAACTAAGGAGAAAAACTGAAAATGAAAGCACGAACCAATCGAAAGCACATCCTGTACGTCTGCCAAGCGGGAATTGTCGCCGCACTTTACACCGTCCTCACCTGCGTTGTCGGAGCATTCGACCTCGCAAGCGGAGCAATCCAGTTCCGCGTGTCGGAAGCGCTGTGCGTGATGCCCGTGTTCTTCCCCGCCGCAATCCCGGGGCTGACGGTCGGATGTGTTATCTCGAACCTTATCACAAGTAAAGGAATGTGGCAGGACGTCGTGTTCGGCTCGCTCGCAACGCTCGTCGGCGCACTCGGCGCATACCTGCTCCGAAAAGCCCCCGCGTGGCTCACCACCGTGCCAACTATCCTTGCAAACGCCCTCATCATTCCGCCGGTTCTGGTTTATGCATATGGTGAAGAGCAAGGTCTGCCCCTTATTACCCTCACCGTCACCATAGGCGAGGTGCTGTCCGCAGGCGTGCTCGGAACGCTTCTCTGCATCCTGATCAGACGGCGCAACCTGTTCGGACGACGGCACGGTTAACTTTGCGAAAGGGGGATCGAATATGAAACCCATCAATCTGTCCCCCGCCGCAGAGGCGGCACTCCAAAGACTGGAGCAAAACGGCTTCGAAGCCTACGTCGTGGGCGGTTGCGTAAGGGATTCCTTGTTCGGCAGAACGCCGAACGACTGGGATCTGACCACAAACGCCCGCCCCGAAGAAATTCTCGCCTGCTTCCCCGACTGCCGCACCGTGGAAACCGGGCGCAAGCACGGCACGATCACCGTCCTGTGGGAGGGCGAGCCGCTCGAGATTACCACCTACCGCCGCGACGGCGCGTATGCCGATAACCGCCACCCCGTGCAGGTCACCTTCTCGGATACCGTAGAGGACGACCTTGCCCGCAGAGACTTTACCGTCAACGCCATGGCGTATCACCCGGGGCGCGGTCTGTGCGACCCGTTCGGCGGAAAAAAAGACCTCCGGGGGCGCGTGATTCGTTGCGTGGGAGACCCGGCAACCCGATTTTGTGAGGACGGGTTGCGTATCCTGCGCGCAGTGCGGTTCGCGGCAACACTGGAGTTTGAAATCGCCCCCGACACCGCAAACGCCGTGCGCGATTGCCGCGCCCTGCTTGACAACATCGCAAGGGAGCGTGTGCGGGTCGAATGGGACAAGCTGTTGCTCGGCGCGGGCGCTGTACCGGTTTTACGCGCGTTTCCCGAAATCGTCGGACAGATCTTCCCCGAGGTGACCCCGTGCTTCGGCTTTGCGCAGAATTCCCGCTACCATTGCTTTGACGTCTGGGAGCACACACTGGCGGCACTGGAGTACGCAAAGGCGGATCGCATCGTCCGTCTCGCGCTGTTCTTCCACGACATCGGCAAGCCCGCCGTTTACCGCGAGGACGCCCGCAGCGGGCATTTCCCCGGGCATGCAAAGGTCAGCGTGGAACTGGCGCAGGCGGCAATGGAGCGCTTGCGGTACGACCGCGACACAACCGCGCGGGTGCTGGCACTGGTGCGGGATCACGATATGCCGCTTCCCGCGCAGGAAAAGGGCGTGCGGCGGCTGATGATGCGGTTTGACGACGCGGACATCGCGCGGCTGTTGGAAATTCAGCGGTGCGACCGTCTGGCGCACCACCCCGATTTCTGCGACCTGCCGCAGGAGTGGTACGCGCTCCCTGCCGCAGTGGAAAAACTGCGGGCGGAGCATGCGTGTCTCTCGTTGCGCGACCTTGCGGTGAACGGGCGCGACCTGATGGCGCTCGGAATTCCCGCAGGACCGGAGGTGGGCAGAATCCTGCAGGAACTGCTTGACGCGGTGGTGGACGGAAATCTGGAGAATGAGAAAGAGACCTTGCTCGCGGAAGCGGGGATAAGAAAAAAGGAAAAGGTATAAAAAGAAAGCCGCGCGGGCGGCTTTCTTTTTTTGAGACTTGATTCTTACGGATCGGTAGATTTTGTAACGGTGACAGCGGTCACCGAATTGCCGTAAAACATATCGCTTTCGATCTCGTCCATGACAAGAACGCCGTTTTCCATGTGACCGTTTCCATAGAAAATCCGCTTTTCCTGCTGATCCGAAAGATCGAAAATTTCAACCGTGCAGAACCAATCGTGAAAGGCGATTTTAACCGGAACGGTTATGTCATTTGTGATCCATTCGCCCTCGCGGGTTACGGAATTGATTTTGACGGACAGCTTTTCTATTTCGTAATACGCGTTTTCTTCCGGCGCGCAGAATTCTTTCCATTCGGGCGTTGCCCAGTCGAAATTTCCTGCATAATTTTCGGTTACCCGGATATCCGTTATTGGCAGAACCTCGCCCGTTTCGGCAATTGTGAGCGCGGTTGAATTCAGGAAGCCTTCGTCCGTTGTTGCAAGAACCTTTTCCGTTTCCACTTCGTTTTTTCCGAGCGTTAATTCTCTGATATCAAGGTTCAGATCCTGAATCCCGTAACGGGTGGCAAAAAGTCCCCAATACGCGATGTTTGTATAAACGCACAGTTTGGTTGTTTCTCCGTCCCTGATCCATTCGCCGTAATTGGAATAATAGTCGTTGTACAAAACCCGCAAATATTCGGTATCGCTTATGCGATATTCCACCATCGACCCTATCTTGGGCATTTTCAGGGTTTCTTCGGATTCTTCTTTCACGCAGGCGCAGAGGGACAGCAACAGAACAACGCACAGTGCGATTGCCAAAAATCGGGTCGGTTTCATGATTTCATCTCCTTTGCGGGATTGCCTTGAAAATAGTATAGCATACTTTTGGATTAAAGTCAAGGGGGCGAAGGAGGGAAGGAGGACGGGCAGGGAAGAGTGAAGAAGGAAGAAGTAAAAAGTAAAACATCCCGAGCGTGCTCGGGATGTTTTGGTGGGAGATGGTGGATTCGGACCACCGAAGTCAGCGACAACAGATTTACAGTCTGCCCCCTTTGGCCACTCGGGAAATCTCCCATATAAGAGTTCACGTTGTGTGAACTCATTGGAGCTGGTGATCGGAGTCGAACCAACAACCTGCTGATTACAAATCAGCTGCTCTGCCATTGAGCCACACCAGCGACGACCTTCGCAAAGGGTTCTTCGCTTCGGAACACTTGTATTATACCATAAACCCGTTCCTTTGTCAAGCCCTTTTCAAAAAAAAATGATTTTCCGCCGACTTTTTTTCAAAATCATCTTGACAAATCGACCGAAATCGGGTATAATGATATATGTTCCGCTCGGGCGTCGCTTTCTTCATCTGTCAGCCCGTCGGTTTTGATAGCCGGTTTTACCGGTTCTTGATATGCTGGTGTAGCACAGTGGTAGTGCAGCTGATTCGTAATCAGCAGGTCGTAAGTTCAAATCTTATCACCAGCTCCAAAAAAGGCGTTTGCTTAGCAAGCGCCTTTTTGCTTTTTCCGCAAACGGTGCAAACTCCATGAACGCTTTTTCTTTGACCATGTAGGCGCAAAGAGAAAAGCAAGTTTCGCTTCACGAAACGGCAAAAAGAAAGCGCCGTAAAAGAAGGATTTCGCGCTCTGCGGAGCGCGACGAGG
>CAVGEJ010000200.1:0-3780 GCA_963628215.1 Eubacterium sp. CAG:180 | reverse complement strand
AGCGGTAAATATCCACCTCCGGATTGAGATTCCCCTGCCGCACGATACGCCCTGCACGCTGTTCCAGATCGCTCGGTCGCCAGGGGCAATCGAGGTCATGGAGCGCAATGAGACGGGTCTGGCAGTTGGTTCCCGCACCCATTTTGAAGGTGGAACCCATCAGCACCCGCACCTGTCCGGCACGGACTTTGGCAAACAGTTCCTTTTTTCCTTGAAATAAATATTTATTCGATTTACGTATTGACTTTTCCAACAGAACATGATATAATACTATTGCTACACAAACTGAATAATTAAAGTTACAGGGCGTTCAAGGGATAGAAATACCCTTTTTTCGTCATAATCATTTTAGGAATTTGGTAAAAGCGCAAACTCCGCTAAATGATTATGGTGAAACCCTGAAGATTATTTAGTTTGTGTAGCAGCAATCGGAGTTAGCGTTTTTCGGAGCGTTAACTACGGTTGACGCTCTTTTTTTATATTTGAGGAGGATGATTATGAAAAAAATCGCATTTCTACTTTTTGTATTGGTTCTGCCACTTCTCTCTATGCTTTCCTGTGGTACTAAAGTTGAAAGATTTGAATTGAAAGAGGTCGACTTTCTGACTATTACAGTCGACCATTATGAGTACAACTACATTGAGTTAAATCATACCGACGGAACTTACAAATTGGAAAATAAAGTGAAGCAAAACGGAATTGTCTCAAAACAGACCGGTAAGTTTTTAATTGACAAAAACAATAATATCATTTTCACAAACGATGCTGTTCCCGAACAGGACTATCTTCTCTACAGCGGTGAAAAATGCTACTTAAAAGACAACAAAATATATGTAGATGCAAACATTTTGGGCTACGGAGATATTCACATGATTTTTGAAAAATAAAAAGCAAAAAAATTCGGCAAGAAAACAGAGTCGATAAAAAGAACGATGCTTTTTATCCGCTTTTGGCTCTGTCCAAAATTGTTTATATATTCAATCTTTTATATTCAAATCCAAGAAATCAGGTTCGACAATGATGTTGAGAAAGGAAATACTCTATGCAAAAAAATCAAGATAAAAACTTGGAAAAAGAAGAAAATGAGCTTGAAACATCGCCGCTACTTGGAATGCGATGGTTTTATTTCCAGATTTATTTTGGATTATATATATCAGCTATTATTTGTGCTTTTAATGCTCTTTTTCAATTGACCGGAATAACTTATACAGTTAGATTAGGGTTATCACTTGAACAATTGAATGTTCTGTTTCAAGATCACGAGTCATTACCTATCATTTCAATAGTCATGTCCGTTTTATATGTCTTTCTAAGCATCTTTGCAATATATACGCGTGTTAAACTTGCAAAATTCAAGGAAAACTCCGAGAAACTGTTTCTATACTATATCTGGGGACAATCACTGCTCAACTACTCCTTTTCGGCACTTACTTACATAATTATCGGAATCAATACATACCGGCACTTCGTTACACTGTTTTGCGATTTTATATATTGGATTTTGAATAAAAAATATTTCAAAAAACGAAAATTTCTATTTGATAAATAATCTACATAATCACTCAGTATTGGCAACCATTCAAATTTATGCCGTGCAGTGCTTCTCTACTCATATGGGACGGTGAAAGCAGACTTCCGTGCGTAACAGCGCTTCGCTTGCCGTGTCCACATGGTTCACCGTTACCTGCGGGTTGATGGTGCGTTTGGTAAACAGATCTGCCTTGCGCTTCAGTTTGGTCTTGTCCTCGTCATCGAGGATTTCCAGCGAACAGAGCAGAAAGTATGCGCTGTCGTCCGAAAAGACCGTTTCGTTGGCGCGGGAGTTGATCAGCCCGTACTTTGTCGTGAAGTTGTCATAGACTTCATTCAGTTCCCCCTGCAGCGCCCTGACCGCTTTGTCGGATGCGCCGGACAACTGCGCGTCAATCAGGGCGCGGGTGATGTCCCGCAGGCGGAGCATCCCTTTGATACGGTTCTCTCCGGTCATGCTCGTCTGCACCGGCGTCATAATACTGTTCTGACGGTAATACACCTTTCCGTCCACCAGCGTAAAGGAATAGTTGCGCACCGTCGGATCTGCGGGGATGCTGTCATCCTCCAATGCTTCCGGCTCGTCTGCCCGCTCCGTCAGTTCGGCGTGAAGGTTCGGAATCGCCTCGTCAAGCAGGTCGGACAGCGGTTGATCCTCATACGGCTTGCAGGTCACGCGCTGACCGAACGGTCCCGATTCGGTTGCCATCTGTCCGAGGATCATATCGGGGTGGTCGATAAAATACCGGTTCATCGGGATCCCGTTTTCGTCCGTACCGAGGTGTACCCAATCCGGCTCCTGCGTGGTCATGGTATCCCGCTTCTGGAAGAACAGGATGTCTGCCACGGCTTCTGTCCCCGCATTCCCCCGGAAGGTATCCTCCGGCAGGCGGATGGCACCGATGAGGTCTGCCCGCTGTGCGAGATAGCGGCGGACGGCGGGTTTCTCCTTATCCATTGTCCCCTTGCTCGTGAGCATGGCAACGATTCCGCCAGGACGCACCTTGTCGAGCGTCTTGGCAAAGAAATAATCATGGATGAGGAAATTGTACTTGTTATACTTGGGATCAAGCACCTTGAACTGCCCGAACGGAACATTGCCGACCGCGACATCGAAGAAGCTGTCCGGGAAGGCGGTGTTCTCAAAGCCCGTGACCGAGATATTCTGCTTTTGATACAACTGCTGTGCGATACGCCCCGAAATGCTGTCCAGTTCTACACCGTACACGCGGCTTCCCCGCATTTCTTCCGGCAATGCGCCGATGAAATTACCGATGCCGCAGGCAGGTTCCAGAATGTTCCCGTCCTGAAAACCCATATTGGCAAGGGCTTTGTAGATTGCTTTCATCACGACCGGAGGCGTATAAAAAGCCGTCAGGGTGGATTCCTTGGCGGCTTCGTATTCTTCGGGCGTGAGCAGGGCTTTCAGTTCCTCATAGTGGCGGTTTGTCGGATCAAAGCAATCCGCAAGACCGCCCCAACCGACATATCCGGCAAGCGTGGTCTGCTCCTCCGGCGTGGCAAGACGGTTTTCGGATTCCAGTTGCTTGAGCAGCCGGATTGCCGCAACATTGGCTTGGTACTTCTCCGGCGCGGAAAAGGTCTGCGGGGAGGTTTCTTCCGGGAGGTGATAGTCAATTCGGTCATCCGGTGACACCTCCGGATGGAAGGCGGTCGGAAGTGCGGCTTTTGTCGGTTCGGCAAAAGTGGGAACGGACAGCGCGGCGGGTTCTTCATGTTTCTGCTCCGGAATTTGTTCCTGCTTTTCATGAATCTGCTCCAACAACTCCGGTGTCAGGAGACCTTCCGCAAAAGCAATCAGTTCCGAAAAGTCCAGATTTGGCAGCAGGTTGTCATTCATATCCGCAAGGTCGCGGCATTGCACCGAACCGACCGGAACACCGCCGACCGATGCCCTCATCACACAGTCCACAAGGTCAAGGTCAATCTGCGCCTCCAGTTCCTCATCGGTCACGGTGCTGTAAGCAACGCCAACCTTTCGCAGATCCGAGAAGTCTGCATCCACGCCGTATTCCTCTTGGCAAAATGCGTTGATGGTCTCTTTTGCCTGTCGCATGACTTCGGTTTCTTCTGTCGGCTCTGCTTTCTGCTCCGGTATTTGCTCCGATTTTGCGTTTTCCTGTTGTTTGTCCTGTTCCTCTATCACCGCATACGGATGCCCCGCGTCAAAGAGCCGGCGC
Source organism: Eubacterium sp. CAG:180 (assembly GCA_963628215.1). GTDB lineage: Bacteria > Bacillota > Clostridia > Oscillospirales > CAG-272 > UMGS1865. Next base: position 49 of record CAVGEJ010000200.1, on the reverse strand, counting down.
AGGTAGGATTCGCTGACATGATACGGGAATCCGCACATCGGCAGTCTCT
>CAVGEJ010000199.1:0-3786 GCA_963628215.1 Eubacterium sp. CAG:180 | reverse complement strand
CGGAGTATGCCGGGATGCTGTTGGAGTTCTTCAGGCACTATTCGGAGGGAGAGGAGGCGGGTGTGCCTACAGAAGCTCCGATGCTTACAAGGCGTTTGATGACGAGCAGAAAGCGTCCGCAATCAGCAGCCTGTATCGGTCTTGGAGAGCCTACGCGAAGTATCAGGCAATCGGTGAGACGGACGACAAATCGGCACTCCTGTCGGAGGTCATGGGGCGGACAAATTCGGGAAAGCCCGCGCATACCTCTCCGGACTGAAAGCAAAGGAGGATGCGGAAACACCGAAGGACGGGTGGCGTTCAACCATTCAGAAGGGCTTGAAGGGCATGGGGCTGACATCCGATGAACAGGCGCTGATGCTCTACGCCGCAGGATACCATTCCGCCTCCGATCTTTCCGCGTTCCTGCGGGTTCTCAACGCAAAGAACCTGACGAAAGAACAGTTGGCATTGTTCGCAGAGATCTTCAAGCTGGATGTGAAGAACGGAAAACTGGTAGAGAGAAAGACACCGAAAAAGACGGCATGAGAAAAGGCACACGGGGAATTTCCTCGTGTGCCGTTTTTTATTTCCGAATGTTCTCTCTTTCCCGATCTTCCCTATCCTCTGCAATGTATCTTGTAATTTTAATGTCATAAAACAATCCGCAGACGCATTTCATCAGCGTCCAGAAGAAGAATGCAAAAATCGAACCGCCAACCAGATATCCGATTCCCTGACCAATCATGTATGCGATTCCGCCACTGCCGACCAAAATCAAAATTCCGGCAATACACAGAATTGCGCCGATTACTACCGCAAACACCTTACAGAAGCGGAACAGCTGATTGATATGATCCAGATTAACGGTAGCGGGGCTTTCCCCCACAGGGGCTTGTTGATGATTGGTGTAATTGTTCATTGCTTTTTCTCCTCTCCAAAGTGCAGAATTCATTACACCACCATTATAGCATACAGGAATTATTTTGTCAATGTATTCCCGTAAAAAAAGCAATAAAGCGGAAAAGTTGAACCAAACACCCCCGAATTTGAACCAAAACGGGCTTTTTTGCAGTTTTTTTATGCGATATAATTTTTTCAACGACCAAGAGGAAAGGAGGAAACCGACATGAGCAAGAACCCTTATCAGACCACGAACGGCGGGATTATCAAAGCCCCGCATCCGCAGAACGGCGGCGATCCGAAGCCCATCTCGCGCGAAACCGGCGGCGATCTGCGATCCGGTAAGTAAGGCACACGACCGAAGGAAAGGAGGACAGCAGTATGCCGAATGAGACGGAAGAAGTCAAAGCCCCTTTGCAGGAGGAATTGCCCGCAGAGCCTGTAGAGGACGAGGTGGAGGAAGACCTCAACAATGAGCCGGAGGATGATCCGGAGGACGAAGGCGGGCAGGATGATACCGCCGCGAGCGCGCAGGAAGCGGATGGGAGCGCAGATGACGATGATGACGGCGATCTGTGGGATGATTGGGACGATGATGACGGCGCTGATGCGGACGATGTGTCCGACGCTCCGGAATCCGAACCTGACCCGGATGCCGCTACGGATGCTCCGGAAGCCGATCCTTCCCCCGCTGACGAGCCGGAAGCCCCTGCAGAGCCGGATGCCAATGCCGAACTGATCGACCGTCTGCTGACCGATCTCGGCTATGAGGGAACGGCAGAGGAAAAGATCGCAAAGTACAAATCCGACAACGGAATTTCCGATCCGAAGCCGAACGAGCCTGCACAGGCGGAAACCGACCTCGACACCCGCGCAAAGCGGGATTTGGAGACTCTTTCCAAAGCCTATCCGGAGCGCATGAAAGGGATCAAGGCGCTTAAGGATATTCCCGAATTTGATGCGGTTGTCAGAAAGATCGTGTCCTCGGGATGCTCGATGTTGGAGGCGTACAACGAGGTTGTCATCGGCAAAGTGCCGAGTGCCAAAGCGGAAAAGCAGAAGGCGCAGGCACAGAGCAAGAGCCACCTTGTCGGGACATCGACCGCCGTCCGGTCAAGCCGCTTTGATCCGGACACATCGGAACTGCGCGAGTTGCGCAGGAGTTTCCCCGATTACACCGAGGAACGAATCCGCGAGTTGTACCGCAAGGTGCAGAAAAACACAAGATAACGAAAGGAGACCGAACCATGTTCACTATTGAAAAAGTCCTGAACGGTAGAATCAACTACCCCGAGACCGAATTCATTCCCGTGACCGCATCCGCGACCTACAAAAAAGGCGCGCTGATTGCGATTACCTCCGGCAAGGCGGTGCTTGCCGGTTCAAAGAAAGCAACCCATCTCTGCACGGAGGATTACACCGCAGGGGCATCCGACACCCACCACATCCCGTGCTTCATCCTGTCGGAGGATGTCATTCTGCGCACCACGCTGACGGCAGAGACCGCTCTTGTAAAGGGCGCTGTGTCCGCAATCAACGCAACCGCAGACGAAGCGACCGGCGCTGCTCCGGGATCTGGAAAGTACGGAGTGGAAATCGTCGAAGTCATCAGCAAGAAAGCCGGAGGGGAAATCCTTTGCAAGGCTTCTGCGGTCGCAGGCTCGTAACCAATTCAAAGGAGGATCAAGAAAATGGCACTTGACATCAATTTTTCCGAAAACTACGGTCAGGGTATTACCGGTATTCATGACGCGAAGATCGGTAAGATCATGACCCCGCTGAAAATGTACATTCAGGGCGAAAGCGACGCTCTGGCAAACAGCAAGGCGCAGAAAGACCTTGAAACCGTATTCCATATGGAAAAGAGTACGGGATTTGCGGATTCCTTCACCGTCGCAGACACGCTCGGCATGATGGAAAACGTTGCCGCGGGTAACGGTCCGGGTAACCAGAGAACGAACGAGACCGGGCAGAAAACGATCAGCAACGCTCCGTTCATGATTGAGACCGCAGTCACCCGTCAGCTGATCGATGACTGTCAGGGCAGGCTGACGGCAAACATTCAGAACATCGGCAGAAGCATTCCCGCATCCTACTACCGCACGCGGTCGTATCTCGGCATCAATGCACTCGCAAACGCATCCCACGGCAACAAAACCTTCAAATATGTCAGTGGAAACCGAAACTACGAGATCGATACCACGACCTACGACGGCAAGCCGCTGTTCTCCAAGTCCCACACCTACGGTGTCGGCTCTGACCGTGTGAAAAACGGCAAGGGTGACACGCAGTCCAACGCCTTTTATGTGAAGGCTACATCGTCCTCCGGCTCTCTCGTGACGGCAGGAAACATTCAGGAGTACCTGAACGCGATGGCAACAAAGCTGTCGCTGATGAAGGACGAAAGCGGGCTTCCGATGGGCTACGTCGGTGACATCCTGCTTGTCCCGATGAACCGCGTAAAACTGGTGTCTGCGCTGAAGACCGCAGTCGGAACAGAAAGAGCGGCAGGGAGCAACAACAACGACATCAACCTCGTGTTCGGTCATTACACGATTGTTGCGACCGAGAAGTGGATGTCCGACAAGGATGAGATCATCATGATCTCCGGCGATGCAAACCGTCTGCTCGGCGGCAACATGTTCCTTGACCGCAAGCAGCTGGATATCAAGTCGTGGGAGGACAACCACACCCGAAACCTCATCATGAACGGCTACGCCCGGTGGGGTATCGGCTTCAACACCTACAAACACGCGGTTGCACTGACCATCTACGGCTCGAACGATACCGCAGATACCGACAACTGCGAAGAACTCACCTGACGGAGGGAACTATGACAATCGAAGGTCTTAGAACTTGTTTTCGTAACAAAAAAGTGGTATAATAAGCGCATGGAAAAAGAAA
>CAVGEJ010000198.1:0-3802 GCA_963628215.1 Eubacterium sp. CAG:180 | reverse complement strand
TATTTTCTACCTTGAGACTCTTTTTTGTGCTGTCCGTACAATTTGGGGCAGTTCACTAAGCGGTGGGGTGCTCTTTTGGTGGACCATAGGGGGATCGAACCCCTGACCTCCAGATTGCGAACCTGGCGCTCTCCCAGCTGAGCTAATGGCCCAAAAAGGAAAACCGTTTGCACGGTTTCTCCATTGATTCATAAGTTGGTGACCCCTACGGGAATCGAACCCATATCTTCGCCGTGAGAGGGCGACGTCTTGACCGTTTGACTAAGGGGCCAACTTTTGCTGACTTAGATATTATAGCACATCTTCCCGAAAAATGCAAGGGGTTTTTGAAAAAAAGTTTTGTGAAACGAAAGATTTTTTTTGCATTCTCTCGGAATCGGGAAAATGTCGGCGGATTTTGCATTCCAAAATCCCCTTGTTGCAGGTCTTGGCGGGGAAAACGGGGCGTTTTTTCGGGGAAAGCGCCCCGTCGCCGTTTCCGCTCCGGCACGTCAGTTGCGCCTTATCCAGACTGCCATGTCGGATTTGCCGCGGTTTGCGAAGGCAAAGTAGGGGATAAAGACCGCTTCGGTTCCGGTTTGCGCGACCTCGTCGACGCGGCAGTAGAGCGAGTCCGGCGCTGTCTCGCGGGTCGCGGACATCCGGATGCGAACCAATCCCGTCAGCGGATCGGTTTCCGTGACGGCAAGGGAAAGGTCGGTCGGATTCACCGAAAGCTGCCACAGCTTTGCGCCGTTGTCGACTCCCTCCAGACAGAACACGATCGGTCCGCGCACCAACGCAACCCGCCCTGCGTCCGCGCGCACGCAAGGGTTGGCGGCGAGAAAGCGCGGCTTGATTCCGAAGTCGAGCGTGATTTCAAACGCCGAACCGACCGTAAAGTACGCATAGCCGTCCCGCACGGTCGGGGTGCAGGACGTGCCGTTCTGCGTTGCCGTCAGGCTTTCGCACCAATCGGGCACGCGCAGGCAGAAGACATCGGAGCGGTAGTCCGACGAGGAGACCGTCGCTGTTCCCGCAACCGCGTAGTTCTCCGCGATCCGCACCGTGCCGAACGGCGAGCGCACCGTGGCGGAAACATACTGCTCAAGCGTGAGATGTCCGTCCTCTTCGAGAACGAGAAAATGCCCGAATTCGCCGAAAAAGCGGTTGATGTTCGGCGGACAGCAGGAACAGCCGAACACTTCCACCCGCTCGGCAATCGGCAGATGCTCCCGCTTCTTTATGGGAACAGCAACCTCGCGCCCGTATTCGGAGAGCGTGATTTCCAACGGGTTTTCGTAGAAGAATGCCTTGCCGTCAAGCGAGGTCGAGGAAAGAAGCGCGTTGTACAGCACCCGTTCAGCGACCGCTCCGTAGCGCGCACTGCGGTCGATTTCCCGCATCCGGCAGGCGAACAGCACCAACGCAATGGCGGCGCAACTCTCGTTGTAGGCGGTGCGGTTGGGCAGATCGTAGGGGACGGTGAAACTCTCGGTGCGATAGGTCGAGCCGACCCCGCCCGTCAGGTACATCTTGTGTTCGGCGATGTCGGCAAAGACCGCGCGCAGATTGTCGCGCAGTTCCGCGTCGTTCGTTTCGGCGGCAAGGTCGGCGATGCCCGAATAGAAGTAGAGCGCCCGCACACAATGCCCGTTCGCTTCGCGCAGATGGCGGATGTCGGCGTCGTCCTGCGCGCCGAAGCGGTTGTCCTCGTAAATGAACTGCTCGGCGGGGTCTGTCCCGCGGCGTTCCAGAAAGAATTTTGCCATATCCAGATAGACCGTCTTGCCCGTGTGGCGGTAGAGCGCAACGAGCGCGAGTTCGATTTCCTCGTGCCCCGGGGTGGTGAAGGCGGCGGTCTTTTCGGTGATGAAGGCGCGGCGGATGCAGTCGCAGTAGCGCTCGACGATACGCAGGAAACGATCCTTGCCGGTTGCCTTGTGGTAGGCGATCGCCGCTTCGATCAGATGCCCGGCGCAGTACAGTTCGTGGTTGTTCCGCACGCGGAAGATCAGTTCGGGGGTCAGCTGTTGGTGGGTGGAGTTGAGGTAGCCGTCGGGGCGTTGCGCCGCTTCCATGTCGGCAATCAGTTCTTCGCAAAGCGCGAGGTGCTCCCGCATGGCTTCGGGATCTTTGACCGACAGATAAGCCACCGCTTCCATCCACTTGGCAACGTCGGAATCGTAGTAGATGTGCGGGCGGCGGGCGTTTTTCAGGTAGTTGAAGCGGAGCGCGTCAAACCGCCCGCTTTCCTCAAACCGTTTCCGCACATTGGCAACCGAAACGGTCATGTTCAACTCGTAGCGGTCATGCCAGAATCCGTTATTCAGGTCGACCTGCCCGAATGGGAGAAATCTGCTCTGTTCCATGAAATATGCCTCCATGTCTTGACATTCTGCCTATAGTATAGTATAATGGAGACGAAAAAGCAATGCAAAAAACTGCGCAAAGGTGGAAAAATCCGACATGATCTGCATGGATAACGGAATGGAACTGAATTTTCTGACCGTCGGGCTGTTTTCAACCGACGCGCCGTGGTCGCATCCCGTAATCGCCGTGGATTCCTATGAAATCATCTATGTTCTGGAGGGCGAGGTGCGGATCTACGAGGGCGAGACGCGCTATCGCCTCGGGGCGGGGGAAATGCTTTTGCTGTACCCGGGAATCGAGCACGGCGGATTCGGCGGAAAAAGCGCGGGCAGGGTGTCCTTCTACTGGCTTCACTTCCGCACGCCGGACATTGCCGCATGGGGACAGGAAAAACTGCGCCGCCCGCCGCGCGACGCCGAAAAGGAACTGCGCGCGCTGATGCACGACGCGCAGACCGACCGCCGCATGGCGGAGGCGCGGCTCTGCCTGCTCCTGCTCCAACTCGGGAGCGGGCGGGAGTATCGGAACAGGCAGGCGTATGAGACCGAGGAATACCTCCGCCTGCATGCCGCAGAGCCGCTGACGGTTGCGGCGGTTGCGGCGCGGTTCGGCTATTCGCCCGATCATCTCTCGCGGGTTTACAAAAAGGAATTCGGCAGGGATCTCAAGAACGGGATTGTCCGCCATCGGTTAGTATTCATGGAGGCACGCTTGGCGAACACGGACGACACGCTGAAGTCCCTTGCCGGGCAGTGCGGCTTTGAGGACGAAAACGCGTTTGTAAAGTTCTTCCACTACCATGCGGGTCTGACGCCGACCGAATACCGAAACCGCTTCTTCCGGGTGCATCGGAACGAGAAATAATCGGGGGAAGCTCTTAATGTAATTTTGATACTTTCGACGGAATCATTACATTCAACCACTTTTACCACTTCCTGCAAGGCTTTTTCTATTTCGCCAATCGGCGCTTTTGGTTTTCTCATTTATAACCATACCTTTCTGCGAAAGGCACCAACAAGGAATAAAACGGTCGATGTCTGTTCGCTTAAAAAAATTAACATAATTGTGATATAATATTTGAGTGGGAAGTTACACTACAGAGCACGAGGAGGAAGGTGCGGTGCAAAAATGTAACCGCGCTCATTTATAGGTCGCCGGACATCTGTTCAAGCACCAACAAGTAGGACACAGAGCCTGTAAACTTATCTTTGTAAAAACGCAATTCGTTTTTATCCGGATGTCCGGTCAATGGCTTCTCACAAATCTATTGATTGGAGGGCATTGAATGGGTAGACTGAAAATTGTATATCCAATCTGTTGCGGAATGGATGAACTGCCCCAAATTGTGCGGACAATACGAAAAAGCCCCCTGTGGTAGAAGATATTAAATTTTAAGCAACGAACTGGCATCGCTTTTCAAGAGGTGTCAGTTTTGTTTTAAGTTGGATAC
>CAVGEJ010000197.1:0-3890 GCA_963628215.1 Eubacterium sp. CAG:180 | reverse complement strand
AACTGCCAACCTCAACCATTTCCACATCCGCTTCGGTCAGGCAACTTCCGCGCGGGACGGTTCGGGACACCCGCAGGATTGTTGTCTTTCCGGCTGACAACTTTTGCACGGTCGGGGCAATGCCGAAACAGATTCCGATTGCCGCTATCATGCAAACAATCCCGATCACCGTCCGGTTTCCAATCCAACGGAGGCCGATGCTTTTCCTTTTCTTCATGTTTTCTTCCTTTCCGCCAACGAAAAAAGCACTGTCGTTTTCAACAGTGCTTTTCGTTGGGCTTGATTTTATTGTTTGTTCTTCCTGTTGTGCCAATTCTCAATTACGCGCTCAACCTGTGCAATCAACTGCTCCTTGTCGGGCATATACAGAACATACTTGGAGGCAAAAATGTTGTTTGAGAGTCCGCCGAGTGCATACTGTACATCAAAGTTTCCCTTGTCCGTACAAAGAATGATTCCAATCGGCGGATTGTCCCCCTCGTCATTAACCTCATTTGCATAGTAATTCAGGTACATATTGAGTTGACCGACTGCCTCCGGCATGAGCTTGATTGTTTTGAGTTCAATCAGAACATAAGAGCGCAGAATCTTATTATAGAACACCATATCCACATAGTAGTGGTGGTTATTGAAGGTCACGCGCTGTTGTGTCCCGACAAACATGAACCCGCGACCAAGCTCCAAAAGGAATTTCTCAATCTGCGCCACCAATGCGGCTTCCAGATCGCTTTCCAAAAACGGCTTGTCCTCCGGAAGTCCCAGGAATTCAAACACATACGGGTCACGGATAATGTCCTCCGGCTTTGCAATCTCATTGCCTTTCAGTGCAAGCGACAACACCTTTTCCTTGTTTGCATCTCCGTTTGACAGCAACAACCGCTCGAACAGCGAGCTTTCGATCTGCCGTTTCAGTTCCCGAACCGACCAATGCGCATTGACACATTCCTTTTCGTAAAAGCTACGCTTTTGGTCATCGGAAATACCGAGCAACTCACAATAATGCGTCCAACTCAATTTGCCAGTCAGTGACTGGCATTTTGGATATGCCAAATAAATGGAACGCATATTTTGCAGATTGGAGCGGGAAAATCCTTTCCCATAATCGCGGGTCAGAACTTTTGACAGCGTTTGAATGGTTTGCTTTCCGTATTCCGCCCGGTTGCTATGCTGTTGCTCATCCTCGACAATGATTTTTCCAATCTGCCAGTAGGTGTTCAGCAGGGTCATGTTGACTTCCATTGCAACCTTTTTTCTTGCGTTTTCCAAAAGTCCCTTGATTCGGTCTATCATCTCGCCACTCATCAATTCGCCCATTTTGCACCTCCGTCATCGGTGTTGTCTATAGTATACCACATTTTGGCTCGTTTTGCAAGAGAATTCCTACGGCACAGAATGTTTTACCCGATGAGGAACATCACCATTCCGCTAATCGCAAGAAACGGGATCAGTGCGAAAGGCTTTTTCGGGCAGTCCATCCGTTTGTGCAGACGCGTCTGCAGAAAGTCCCGCACGGTGACGGTCATGACAGCCATAAGCAGACCCGCGAGGAATGCTGTCAAGCCACCCGTAAAGCCGAGCAGGACAGCCAGTGCGCCGGACAGCTTGATGTCTGCCCCGCCGAGGGTGCGGTGCGGCGGGATAACGGCAAGCGCCAGTTGCGGCAGCATGACGCAGACTGCACCCGCGAGCATGGAGACGATTCCGTGCTTTTGGATAGATGGAATCGCCAACGCCAATACGACAACCCAAACACTGTCCGGCATGGTGTGGTCGGTGAGGTCGGACATAGAACCGTACAGGAGCGTGAGCCACAGGAACATCCCCTGCACAGCGGTCACGGTCAAACCAAAACGGAAGTACAGTGCCAATGCCATTGCTCCAGATACGACCAGTGTCAACGGCTGATGGCAAACAAACCGTTTTCCATTCATAACCTTGCAGAGAGTCCAACCAATCCCGACCGCCGCACCAATCCACAGAAGCGCCGCGAGAATTTCCGGCATTCCCCCCGTCCTCATGAAATCGGAATCAGGTCCGACCATGTCGGCTTCACCCATCGCGTGCCGTCGCTTGTCATGGTATAGAAGTTGCCACTCTTATAGCGACACACGAAGCGCTCGCCCTGAAACGAGCCGGAGGTGCTCGGCAGACCGGCAGATGTGCCGTAGTAAAAGTGCGTAATGGAGGTTGCGGTGAATGTAATTTGCTCCACCCAGTGGATACCGCCATCGGTCGAGGTCAGGATCACTTTCTTGTCCCCGTCCGAGATGAGCATTGCGTCAATTCGTCCGCTCTCGGCGTTGTTGCTGATGATCTTCTCCACGGTCGCGGTGTTCCCATAATCCGGTATCTCCGCATCCTGCCAACGCTTGCCGTCGTAGGAGTACCGCACCTTGTATTTTCCCGTCGCTTCGTCCAGCCGTTTCTCTACCCGCAATTCCTGCGTGTAGCCCATCATGTCCTCGACCTCGCCGGTGACTTTTGAGAAGATTCCGTTGTCCCCCGCGAACAGAAGATACAGCCCGCCGAGAATCAGCGCACCGATGACAACAGCAATGATGACTTTGACACCCGTGCTGATACTCCCCTCGCCGCGGTTGTTTTTGAAAGGACAAAACCAGTATTTCAGCCGTCCCATTTTAAGCCCCCGTGTAAGAGAACATCTCGGAGATCTTCGTGCCGAGCGTCGGCAAGATGGTCGAGTTGAACAGCGTGTACAGCCCCGCGAGGAGCAGACCGCCGATAACCACGCTGATAATGATCTTCACACCCGTATCGACATAGCCTTCCCCTGCGGCAGGGCAGACGGCGGCTTTGACTCTCGTCAGTGCTCCGCAGATTACGGAAATGCACGACAGGACAAACGCCTTGACAGCGGAAATGCAGTGTTTGACGACGGAAACGCCCTTCTTGACCAGCTTCTTGAACCCATTCAGAATTTTCATTTTGTTTTTCTCCTTAAATTTTTATTGTTTTTGTTTTGGATTGCATACAGATAAAATCGGATTGTCAGTTCGCATTGTCCCCCCTACATCTGCATGATCGGGGCATCGCGCGGAACAGCATTTGGGCTTTCGGATTGCACCGCTTTTTGCGTTTGCGCCTGTTCCTGCTGTTGCAGTGCATCGTGATACGCCGAGACGGTCGCGCCGATGAGTTTTTGCCGCGCGGTTGCGGTCACGGGATGGAAAATGTCGCGGTACTTGATTGTTCCGTCCGCCGCCGTGTAAGAAAGACACACCCCTGTCTTATCCACTCCCTCGTACCAGTATTCCGGAAAATTGACACCGTTGTAAACCGTCACAAACGGCACCTCGTCGTTGATAAACAGCAACCCGTAATCCGTCAGGATTCCGTCCTTGCGTTCCAACAGTTCCCGCGCCTCGACTGCCCGTTGCGGGTCATTGCTTTCCTCAACAGAGCAACCGCCGTGCCTATCCATGTAGTGCATAACCCCAACCTTTTGCAAATCGGAGAGGTCACGCACCAATGTAATGCGATTGAGGTTAAAAGTGTAATTGATGAATTGAGACAGATTTGCTCCCCCGAATCTCGATAGCGCCGCGCCCAATTTGGCAAGCTCATTATCGTCCATCGCGTCCATGCGCCTTGCAAGATAGTTCAGTTCGTGGATATTGACATCGGTTTTCTCAATCGCTTTCATCCATGACGGCTCGGTCAGTTCGTCCACATAGACCGTGTATTTGTCATCACCCGTGCGGTGCGCAAGCATCTGCTTGATTTTGCTGTCCGCGCATGGAAAAGCAACCGTTTCCGTTCTGCTGTTGCCCAGCGCCAGCGTTGCCCGAATGTGCTTCATGACATTCCTCCCATTGTCAGCCCCGGCGAGGAATGCCTTGCGCAAAATTCGTCTGTATTCAGGACCTCAT
>CAVGEJ010000196.1:0-3912 GCA_963628215.1 Eubacterium sp. CAG:180 | reverse complement strand
TTGCGTGGATGAACAGTTACCGCCGCCTTGCCAAAGACTTTGAAATCACTGTCGCTTCCGAAGAAACGATGGTAATTCTTTCGTGCCTTGCCGGACTAATCTATTGCTTATGAAAACAGTCTCTTAACCAAAGAATTACGTGCCAACCGCGAAAACATAATCTCAAATCAGATCGGCAGAAGCGCAACAAGCATCTGTGCCAATATTGCCGAAAGCAAATACGCTCACGGTCGCGCCGACTTTATCGCAAAGCTTGAAATTTCACTCAAAGAAACAAACGAAACAAGCAAATGGCTTGAAATGCTATGGAAAAGCGAATACATTGACGAACAACGGTACAAACAGCTTGACCGCAAATGTGCAACAATAAGATTCTTGCTTGTCAGATCAATTACAACAGCAAAAAACAATCTCAGCGCACAAAAGGAAAACAAGCACTAATCGTTTCGAAAAGAGAAAGGAGACCCCTCATGTCTGACACCGTCACAATCCGTTTCGGCACGTCTGCCGAAAGAGAAGCGTTATGGCGCGAGTACCCCGCTGTCAAAAATGTCCTTCGGGACGGCGGGTATTTCCTTGTTGCCGTCGAAAACGACTCCGTGGTCGGCTTTCTGTGGGCGTTCAGGCGGGAGATTCCCGCACCCGTGGAACGGGAGGAAATTTTCATCAATATCATTGAGGTCATCTATACAAACCTGCGCTGTCAGGGCATTGCCTCGGCGATGGTGAAAGAAATGATCAGGATTGCCAAAGCGGAAACCGTCTATCAGGTGCGGGCGTATTGCGACATTGGGAATGTGCCGTCCCACCGCCTGTGGCTGAAAAACGGGTTTTCGATCAGTCCCGTCAAAATGCCAGACGGCTCGGTTGTCGGCTCGTTTGTAAGTCGCGTTTTGTAAATCCGTTCACCAAAACCACCAAGCACCTCATCGGGGTGCTTTTCCATTTTCTCTCCCCTCACTTTACGCATATTTTTGTCTCACTTTACATAAATTTTACATAACCTATTGACAAACCGACCGAACTGTGCTATAATGCTATGGTAGCAATGCCGTCGGGTCTCGGCAGCGTTTTTCGGTACACGGGCGGAAGGAAAACCGACTTCCGTTCTTTCTTCTTTTCCGTCTTTCATTTTCCATTTTTACGTTCCGTCGCCGAACCAAAATTCATTCTATCGAAAGGAGTATTTTCTATGCTCTCCGGACTCCACGAAGCGCTTGCGGGAACTTCGCAGGTCGCCTCCATCATCATCTCGGTTGCGTTCATGTTGCTGTTCGGCTTTGCCATGACGCGGATTACCAAGCTGCTGAAACTCCCCAACGTAACCGCCTACATCCTCGCGGGGATTCTCATCGGTCCATACTGCCTCGGTCTGGTTCCGCAACGCATCATCGACGGCATGGACTTCCTCTCCGACATCGCGCTCGCGTTCATCGCGTTCAGCACGGGCGAATTCTTCCGCTTCTCCACGCTGAAAAAGAGCGGCGCGAAGGTTGTGGTCGTTACGGTCTTTGAGGCTTTGCTCGCGTCGGTTGTGGTCTTTATCGTGACCTTCTTTGTCCTGCGACTGGATCTCGCCTTTTCCATCGTGCTGGCGGCGCTCGCCTCGGCAACCGCGCCGGCTTCAACGGTCATGACCATTCGCCAGACAGGGGCAAAGGGCGATTTCGTCGACACCCTGCTGCAGGTAGTGGCGCTTGACGACATTGTGGGTCTGGTTGCCTACAGCATTGCGATTTCGGTTGCGGTGTCCTCCAAAACGGGCGCGGGCGCGTTCCACGTCTGGGACATCATCAAGCCGCTTCTGATTAACATCGGCGTGTTCGCGCTCGGCGGCGTGTTCGGCTTCCTGATGAAGCTGATGATGCCGAAGAAGCGCTCCACCGACAACCGCCTGATTATCTCCATTGCCCTGCTCTTCAGCTTCTGCGGCATCTGCACCCTGCTTGACATCTCTCCCCTGCTCGGCTGTATGTCGATGGGCACGGTTTACATCAACATCACCGACGACGACAAGCTGTTCAAGCAGCTGAACTACTTCAGCCCGCCGCTTCTGCTGTTGTTCTTCGTGCGGTCGGGGTTGAACTTCAAGTTGGACGTTCTGGTCAACTCTTCCGGCTCTATCGGAACAACGCCGCTGATCGTGATCGGCATTCTCTACTTCTTCTTCCGCATTGTGGGCAAGTATGCGGGGGCGTTCCTCGGGTGTCTTGCGGTCGGCAAGCCGAAGGAAACGCGCAACTATCTGGGACTTGCGCTGATCCCGCAGGCAGGCGTTGCCATCGGTCTTGCGGCGCTCGGCGCGCGGACGTTGGGCGGCGATGACGGCGTGGCGCTGAACACCATCATTCTGGCTTCAAGCGTACTTTACGAACTGATCGGTCCTGCGTGCGCAAAACTGGCTTTGTATCTGTCGCGCTCCTACTCCACCAAGTTGGAGGATCTCGCGCCTGTGGAGACAACCACCGAGACGGGACAGCCGAAAACCGCTGTGGAACTTCTGATCGAGCGCATCAAAAAGATTCAGGAGACCATCCCGCCGCACGAATTGCATGCGCACGATGACGAGGCGGCATTCACCGAAGCCGCCGAACAATACGCCGCCGACCTTGCCGACCCGCGCAAGCGGCGGATGGCGAAGAAATAGGAGGGATTGCCCATGTTTTCTATGACAATCGGTACATCGGTTATTGACCCCATTGCAAAGTTGCTTGGGGATTGGTCGGCGGATCTGACCGTTGGGTCGGTGCTTTTCCGCATCGGGCTTTCGATTGCGCTTTCCGCCGTCATCGGTTGCGAGCGTTCCAGCAAACGGCATGCGGCTGGCTTGCGGACTTTTATTCTGGTCTCGCTTGCGGCGACCTGCGCGATGTTGCTTGATATTTTCCTCAACGCGCAATACGGCATCAATTTCGAAGTGATTTCCGCCGCTTCGGTCATCGGCATTGCGATCATCACGGTCAATTCGATTCTTTACAGTTCCCGCAGTCAGATCAAAGGGTTGACGACCTCGGTCGGGCTTTGGGCTTGCGGCATTCTGGGGCTTTCGATCGGCGCGGGGCTTTACACGGTAACGGCGGTAATGTTCGTGGCGCTTCTGTGCAGTCTCTCGCTGTTCCCGCAGTTTGAGCGCTACCTGAAGAACCGCTCGAACCACTTTGAGATTCACTTGGAATTGAAGGACATCTCCTATCTGCAAAATTTTGTTACAACCATTCGCGAACTTGGAATGAAGATTGACGACATCGAGTCGAACCCCGCCTATCTGCACTCGGGGTTGAGCGTTTACTCGATTTCGATCTCGATTTCGAGCGAGGATTTGAAGAAGTACAAGTCGCACGAGGAAATCATCGAAGCGCTCCGCTCCCTCGACTACATCTACCACATCGAGGAAATGCGCTGAGGGGGACGCGGGGGCGCGGGGGACGCGTTGGGGGAACTTCTGCAAGAAGTTCCCCCAAGCCCCTTCAAGAATCTTCAACGCATAGTTTGAAAGTGCGAACATGGTGCGCCGATTTTTTGGAAAGACGGCGCGCGGGACGGCACACGGGTCGTTTCCTACAGGAATGCTTTCGGAGATTGCGGTTCTCCGGTTCATTCGTAGGGAACGACCCGTGTGTCGTTTCGTATAGATGGGTTTAGCGCTTCCTCTAAAATCTGTC
The DNA here is from genome assembly GCA_963628215.1 of Eubacterium sp. CAG:180. Taxonomy (GTDB): domain Bacteria; phylum Bacillota; class Clostridia; order Oscillospirales; family CAG-272; genus UMGS1865. Next base: position 250 of record CAVGEJ010000196.1, on the reverse strand, counting down.
TTTCGCACTTTCTATACCGCTTATCAGGTGCTTACACGGGTTGAAAAAACTCTACCGATCCGCCCTCATCCGTCGCCTGCGGCGACACCTTCCCCCTCAAAGGGGAAGGCTTCTATAAGCCCTGCAAGCATCAAAAAGAGCACTCAAACGTTTCGCATATCAAAAATTTCAGCTGCCACGAAAAGAACTCGCACAATAGCCTTCCCCTTCGAGGGGGAAGGTGTCGCCGCAGGCGACGGATGAGGGCGGA
>CAVGEJ010000195.1:0-3926 GCA_963628215.1 Eubacterium sp. CAG:180 | reverse complement strand
AGTGGCGGGGACATGGGGGAAGTTCTCGGGAGGTCAGGGAGGTTTGGAGGGTAGGTGACAGATTTTGCAACGCAAAATCTTGTCAATAGCGGCTTTGCCGCGTTAACCCCATCTCCGAAAGAGGGTCTCCTGCGCCTCCAAGGTCTTTTCCCTCACCTCACCTCACGCTCCACTCAAGCCGAAAGGGAGCAAAAGAGGGGTGGCGGAGAACGGCTTCCAGAGCGGACAACAGGTTGCCGGATACGGGGAGCGTGCTCCGAAGCAGAACGCGGCAGGAGAAACCGCCGCCGCAGTCAAACGCCAGATCTGCGCCGTCGGGATCTACCTTCCGTAAGATCAGAAAGATGCAGAGCAGGAACGCCGTGAGACGAATCCGCTCGGAACGCAACTCCGGAAGCGAAACGCGCCACAACGAGTCGTCAAACCGAACGTGACATCCCGCGTAATACGCGATCCGCTCGCAGAGTTCCGCCAAAGACAGCCCCTGCTCCGGGCGCAGAACGCCGTCCAGCAGCGCCATCTCGTCCTCTGCCGCCGAAAAGCCTTCGTCACCGGCGCACCTTTCCGCCGCCTTGCGCGCCGCCGCGGACAGTACCATGTCCCGCATTCCGGAAAGATAGGACATCGCGCTAGCCACCGCGTTCCGCTCGCCTTCGGGAAGCAGAAGGATGTAGAAGCCTGCGGGCAACAACTCGCCCGACACCAGAAGCATCTGCGACCGGCGGCGAAGAACCACCCGCCGCGTCTCGGTCAGCGTTTTGAACAGAAAACGCTTGTTCGCGTCGGTCAGGGCAAACGTGCTTCCTTCGCAAAACGACGGACCTCGCGCCGTAAGGATGCGGAAGTCGCTGTCCGCAACGGCAAGTTCGCCGTAAAAGAGCGGACAGCTGTCCTCGTATTTGTTCCGGTATTGCGTGTTAAACGGTAGGTAATTGTGCAGTTCGTGTTGATTCATAGGGCATTTCCATCTTTTTCGTACAAGGGTTGCGATTTCGTGCAAAGTGCTTGGGGGTCAGAACAGAATATAACGAACGCGGCAGAGCGCGATCTCTTTGGAATTTCCGTTCAGGCGGCAGACCGTCACCGTCGTGTCGCGGTTGTAATACGTCCCGCCCGCGCCGTTGGTGTACAGAACCGTCAGCTTGTCGCGCAGGAGGAACGGTTGGTGCGACACGTGAATTCCTTTGATGTAATCGGGATTCAGCAGAACCGGCGCGCCGCTCGGGTCGTAGCAGGCGATTTTCTCGTCGGCAATCAGCCCCTTGCAGAACTCCCGCTCGCCGCTGTAGAACCGGGTGCAGCGCAGAATCCGCTCGGGCGGCAGGCGCTCCGGCTCTTTCGCATACTGCCGCACCTGCGCCTTGATCGTCGCCACCATTCTGGCGGCGGGGACAAGCAGAATTCCCTCGCTTGCCTCGGGCAGATCCAATTCGCAGTCCGGCTCGGCGAAAACCACCATGCCGACCACCGTCCGCGCCATCCCGTAAAACTCTTTCATACAGCGCACGTACTGCGCCGTCGTTCCCACCGGGCTTTTGAGGACTTTGCGCGTTCCGTTCGCCTTGAGTTGGAAGAAGTCGCCCGTCTGCGCGTCAATGCCGACCTTCCCCTTCCAATTCTTGACCTCGATGACCACGGGCACGCCGCGCTCCATCACCAGAAAGTCCTTTTCCAGATACTTGTCCTTATGCGGCACGATGACGTTGCGGATCACGCAGGAAAAATTCTCCCGCAAAATGCGGTAAATGACGTCCTCGCCGTTCGCGCCGAACCGTTCCATTTCCTCCTGCACGGGCAGACTTCTCGCATGCAGACGGTAGCTTGCGCGGCGGTAAAGTTCGCCCAACTTTGCGGTCACACGTCCCATTTCAGCCCTCTCCCAACGACAACAGAATTTCCAGTACGCGCAGGGTCGCGGCTTCCCGCACCCCGCTCCGGTCAGCGCCTGCAGGCGCGCAGAACCGCTCCGTTCCGCTCTCCCGCGCGGTGCTCCAACCGATATAAACCGTTCCCACAGGGTCGCGCGCAGTTCCTCCGCCCGGACCTGCATAGCCGGTTGTGGAAACGCCGAAGTCCACGCCGAGTTTCTGCCGCACACCCGCCGCCATTTCGCCCGCGCAGGCGTGGCTGACCTCGGTCTCCCGCGCGATTGTCGCGGGGTCAACGCCAAGCAGGCGCTCTTTGACTTCGTTCGTATAGGTCACACACGCGCCCGCAAAAACCGCCGAACTGCCCGCAATGTCGGTCAGCGTTTTGGCAATCAGTCCGCCCGTGCAGGATTCCGCCGTTGCGACGGTCAGCCCGCGCGCCGCAAATTCGTCGATCACGCGTTTTGCCATTGCTTCAATTGCTTCCGTTCCGTCCATTCCGCTTTCCTCCCTGCATTCCGGTATACTTTATTTTACCACTCCATTATTTTACCACTCCCGGCACAACTTGTAAAGGTTTTTTCGCAAAAAAACTTGCAAGTCGGGCGCAAAAATGCTATAATACGCACAGATATCCTACACGGGAGGTCGAAAAATGTCGGTTTCTGTTTGTTTCCAATGCCCCCGCAGATGCGGCGCGACGCGCGCGGGCGACGGGCACGTCGGGTTCTGCGGCGTTCCCTCCGCGTTCCGCGTTGCGCGGGTCTCTCTGCACCCCTTTGAAGAACCCTGCCTTTGCGGCGCGCACGGCGCGGGGACGGTCTTTTTCTGCGGCTGCAATCTGCGTTGCGTATACTGCCAGAACCGCGACATCAGCCACGGCGATGTGCGCGGCGAAACGCTTGACATCGATACGCTTTCGGAGCGGATTCTTGCCCTGCGTGACGCGGGCGCTGCCTGCCTGGATCTTGTAACCCCCACGCACTACACGCGCGAGTTGATTCCCCTGCTCCGCGCGCTGAAGCCCCGTCTCGGCATCCCCGTGGTCTGGAACAGCGGCGGCTACGAAACGGTGGAATCCCTGCGGCTTCTCGAGGGGCTTGTGGACGTTTACCTGCCCGACTGCAAATATTTTTCCTCCGCGCTCTCGGGTCAGCTTTCGGGTGCGCCCGATTACTTCCCCGTTGCGTGCGCCGCGCTCGCCGAGATGCTCCGGCAGGTCGGAAATCCCGTTTCCGACGCGTCTGGCGCTCTGACGCGCGGGGTAATGGTGCGCCATCTGGTACTCCCGGGGCATCGCACGGACTCAATCGCGCTTCTGGAGGCGCTCGCGGCGGAGTTCGGTTCTTCGGGCTTTCTGCTCTCTCTGATGAGCCAATACACGCCCGATTTCGCCGCCCCCGATTGCGAAAAGTCCTTACACCGCCGCCTGACGACCTTCGAATACGAATCGGTTCGCGATGCGGCGAACCGTCTCGGTTTCCGCGGCTACGCGCAGTCCCTCTCCTCCGCCTCCGCCGCCTACACCCCTTCTTGGGGGCGCGGAGGATGCGCCAAAGGGGACTTTTGAAAAAGTCCCCTCTGGACTCCCTCAAAACTTTCAACGCATTTATGGGAAGGGTGCGAACATAGTGCCTCTGGTATTTGGTTTGAAAATGACACAGAGCGTATAGCGTTCTGTGGGATAGAATCTGTTCGCGACAATGTAACCGACAAACGGGGCGGAACGACAAACGGGGCGGAACGACACACGGGTCGTTCCCTACAACCTATCGCGAAAGGGTTACATACCATGCAGGGGCGCAATCCGAAGGGAGCGCCCCGCAGATCAGCCCGCTTGCCGTCCCTTAACTAACCTGAACCATTTCTATCCGGTAGCGGGAGCGAGGCGTAAGCCGACAAAATCCCGCTCGTCGGGATTTTGCGCGGAAGCAGCCGGAAATAGTAGCACGGAATACGGCTACACCCAAAATCAGCACAACGTAAAGAAAAAGACATAAATCCCCCTTAGTTGAAGGTCTTGAAGGTTCTTAGGGGACTTCTCCTCAAGAAGTCCCC
>CAVGEJ010000194.1:1375-4011 GCA_963628215.1 Eubacterium sp. CAG:180 | reverse complement strand
GACTTGCAGTCCCGCCTACACACCCTTTACACCCAGTAAATCCGGATAACGCTCGCCACCTACGTATTACCGCGGCTGCTGGCACGTAGTTAGCCGTGGCTTTCTCATGGGGTACCGTCATGTGTTCGTCCCCCATAACAGAAGTTTACAATCCGAAGACCTTCTTCCTTCACGCGGCGTCGCTGGGTCAGGCTTTCGCCCATTGCCCAATATTCCCCACTGCTGCCTCCCGTAGGAGTCTGGACCGTATCTCAGTTCCAATGTGGCCGTTCAACCTCTCAGTCCGGCTACCCATCGCTGACTTGGTGAGCCGTTACCTCACCAACTATCTAATGGGACGCGAGCCCATCCTTGCGCAATAAATCTTTGGTACTACGACCATGCGGTCGCTTGTACTTTATGCGGTATTAACATCCGTTTCCAGATGGTATCCCCCACACAAGGGCAGGTTGCTCACGCGTTACTCACCCGTCCGCCACTCGGTATTGCTACCTCGTTCGACTTGAATGTGTTATGCACGCCGCCAGCGTTCATCCTGAGCCAGGATCAAACTCTCGAGCAAATTGTATATCAACCGTCTCCGGTTAACATCAAATGTGTCGAGCTTGTGGCTCTTTTTACTTTTTTGAGTATGCACCCCGTTTCCGGGATGTGTTTTCAAAGAATGACGAGATTTTCGCACTTGCTTCTTTCTTGCTTGTACTTAAATCTCCTGTTGTTCAATTGTCAATGATCAATCGTGACTTGCCTTGGGTTCTTGCGTTTCCGCTACCCGGTTCGTCGCGGCTCTCTCGTGGACAGCTTATCTATTATATCACATCTGCTTCCACTTGTCAAGGGGTTTTGCAAAACTTTTTGAAAAAGTTTTTTCGCTCGCCTCATCGGCGGGCTTGCTGTGCCCTCTCGCAAAGCTTTTGGATTATACCACATTTCCCCTGCTTTGTCAAGGGGGTCCGGCAAAGTTTTTGCCGGTTCAGCGGGACTTTTTTGCGGGGAACAAAGCAGGCAGCGCTCCGGATTTCAGAGTTTCCTTTGTGGGAGAAGGGTTTTCGGGGTGGAGGGGGGGCGGGGTACAGGCGCCCCTCCCGGTGCCGCAAGCCGTCCGGAACCGTACAGCCTTCCCCCACGCCAAAGCCCCTTTCAGAAAAGTTCTTGGGGGTTTGGGGGCTTCTTTCAAGAAGCCCCCAACGCGTCCCCTGCACCCTGCGTCCCCGGCACCACGCGAGAAGCACCACGGTCTTGCGACCGTGGTGCTTGCGCAGGAAGAACTTATACAGTTGATTTTCAGGGAAACAGGGCGGGATTACTTGCCCTGCATATTGGTCTCGTAGGACTGAATCATCTTCTTAGACGTGACACCCGTACGACTCCGATGCCGTTCACTGAGCTTCTTCAGCCATTTTTCCGTATTTTTTCCTGTAAAGATCTTGATTTCAAGCTTCGCTGTATCATTTCCGTCTGATGTGACAATGATTTTATCGATATATTGGGCAACAAATTCGTTTGTAATCATACCTGTGCTTGCATCCCGGACTGCCGCATCCAGCCTTGCCTTTACCTCGCCGATGTGCTTGCGGTACTCTTCTTTTGTAAATTGCTGCTCTTCCAGTTCTGTGAGTGTTTTCTGTGCTTTCTCCGCCTCCCGGTCGCAGGCTGCAGTCATGGACTTAAAATTTGCCGTTGTGATAGCGCCCGTTGTGACAAGCTCCAGGAGTTTGTTTTTCTTTTGGTCTGCAAGTTCGATGATGCGCTTCTGCTCCTCTATCTGTCCCTTGGTTTCGTCATCCGCTTCCATTGACCGGAACATTTCTTCGTAGCTTGCAAGCAGGGCTTCCACATCCACTTTTGTTTCGCTGAAGACTTCAAACAGGATCGGCTTGATCTCATCCTCGTAGATTGGGAAGGACGGGCAGGCGTCTGCACCGTTGTTGATCTTATTGGAGCAGACCCATTTGGAGTTGACTTTTCCATCCTTACTCTTGGATTCCCGACGATAATATGCCGTGCCGCAATGAGCGCAGTATAATTTACCCGTGAGCAAATTTGCGTGATTACAGATACCCTGACGGTTCTTCACATCCTCGCTTCTGCGAGTCAGCACCTCATTTGCCCGATCCCATAGCTCCTCCGAAACGATTGCCGGAACAAGCTCTCCGGTTTCATCCTTGAACATGACCCACTCTTCGGGCGGCAGGAATTTCTGCTTCTTGGTGAACATATCCACAATGCGCACTTTGTTACCGACATAATAGCCTTTATACTTGGGATTGGAAATGATGCCGGACAGCGTGGAGTGTGCAATTTTGTTGCCGTTGTAATTGCGATACCCCTGTTCGTAGAAAATCTTTTCAAGCTGTTTCATACTGTATTCGCCTGTCGCATAAAGCCTGAACAGGCCGCGCACCATCGGTGCTTGGCTTTCGTCAATGACCAGGTGCTTGTCATCCTTTTGATATCCGAAAATCCGGCTGTTGCCGAGCACAACGTTTGATTTAATTGCCTGCTGATGCCCGAATTTGACACGCGAGGAAAGCTTGCGAAGCTCGTCCTGCGCAATCGAGGACATGATGGTCAGGCGAAGCTCCGCGTCCTCGTCAAGCGTGTTAATGTTGTCATTCTGGAAGAATACGCCGACC
>CAVGEJ010000194.1:0-1243 GCA_963628215.1 Eubacterium sp. CAG:180 | reverse complement strand
CCGACCCCCCATCCAAGCAGCTCCCGCGTATACTGCAAGGAGTCGAGCGTATTTCGGGCGAATCGTGAGATTTCTTTTGTGATAATCAGATCAAAAGCCCCATCTTTTGCATCGGCGATCATCTCATTGAAGTGCTTTCGCTTCTTGGTGGAGATACCGGAAAGCCCCTCATCAACATAGCCCGGAACATATGTCCATGCGGTGTTCTTCTTAATGAGGTCTTCATAATATGCAATTTGGTTATCCAGCGAGTTGATCTGTTCATCGGTGTCCGAGGACACCCGTGCGTAATAGGTTACCCGCAGGGGGATATTGTATATGGGTTTGGTTCGCAATAAAGCCCGGATACTTAATATATCCATTGTCGCTTCCTTTCTTGTGATTCGTTATATCATCTTCTATATCAATTATTATATCATATATGACCCGAAAATGCAAGACAAAATCGAAAATTGTCAACCGACTTTTATGTATCGGAAGTTCCTGTCGGCAACTTCCGAGGTGAATACGCTCACCTTGCGTCCCTGTCCGGGGATCGTTTCATTTTTCTGACTGCGATCAACTCTGTCATTTTCCGATATTCCTTTTCTGAAATTGTCTTGGTTTCAAACAGATAACGGTTGAAGTAGTTCAACCAAAGATCTTCTGCCATGCGTTTTTCCCGTTCTGCATCGGTTAAAACTTTCCCCATTCAATTACCTCGTTCTTTCTGATTCTTCCAATCTATTTTCCTCCATTTAAGTGAAAATATGCGTTTATAGGCTTTGCTCATAATCGTGTTTCTTCCTTTCTCTGTGTTCCGGCATGGTGGTGCAGTCTTCCACCGCCGGTCTTTCGTCAAACATGGCAGAGAGATCACCGATCAGGTCTGCGATGCCTGTCGTAATGGAGATCACCGTGTTCCGGCTCATGTTCTGCAATGCCCGATAGGCATTTTCGTTGCCCTTGTGTGCAGAGGTGTTCAGAGATTCCACGGCTTTCTGCCAGTCGAAATAGTCTGATTCGAACAGATAAATCTTGGCGAGCCTGTACTCCGCATGAATGTTGCCCATCTGTGCCGCCTGCTCCAAAAGCGCGATCGCTTTCGGAATGTCCTTTTTCAGGCACTTGTCGTCGGCGTAATACTTGCCGAGCGTATAGGCGGCGTGAGCGTTCCCGTGGCGTATTGCATCGTACAGAAGATCGACGCCCGCCTTGCGGTCAAGGCGAAGGAAATCTCCGAGGATATACAGTTGACCGAGAA
>CAVGEJ010000193.1:0-4045 GCA_963628215.1 Eubacterium sp. CAG:180 | reverse complement strand
TCACTTTTTCTATACCTTTTTTCGCTTTTGGTCTCACATCTATTGTAACACTACAAATGATCGTCTCTTTTCATTCCCTTTTACCTTGACAAAATCCTTTTTATCTGTTATAATGGAAGCAACACGCAAAAGGAAGACCTCGGGGCTCTGCCCCGAACCCTGCTTAGGGGACTTCTTCAGGAGAAGTCCCCTAAGAACCTTCAAGACCTTAACCCAATTGGATTTTTTAATCTGTCTTTACATGGTTCGAATTTTGGTGTAGCCATTTGCCGTGTTGCAAATTCCGGCTGCTCCCGAGCAAAATCCCGACCAGCGGGATTTTGGCGGCGGCAACTTGTTGCCTCGCCTCATCTCCCGCTACCGGATAGAAATGGTTCAGGTTAGTTGCTGTTCGGAATAAGTAAGGATTATGTCTTAACTCTTAAAAGGAGGTGTTGCAATGGAACACGAGCAGATCGTGCAAATGACACATATCTCTCCCCCCGACGGAGAGAGCGGTATCCTGTTTCAGATGTGCGGCACAACCTACCCGAACCGCAATTATTTCATCCATCGCCCCGTCTCAACCGTCTCCTGCCTTGAAACGGTTCGGAGCGGGAGGGGAACCGTCATCCTCGACGGGCACGAATACCGCCTGTCCGCAGGCGATACCTACCTGCTCCCCGAAGGACACAGCCATCGGTACTTTTCCGACCGCACCGATCCGTGGGAGAAAGTCTGGGTCAACTTTTCGGGCGTGTTCTCGCGCTCGCTCCTTCATCTCTGGGGACTGGAAACCGCCTGCGTTTTTCGGGGGCTGGATCTCTCCCCCCTGCTTCTGCAACTGCAGACCTGCGCCGCCGAAAGCGACCCGCTCCTTGCCGCCGCAAAGTGCACCGGCATCATGACCGAAGCCTTTACCCGCATGGCGCTCTCGCTGACCGCGCAACCCGACCTGCCGCTGACCCCCGCGCAGGAACTGCGGCGCTACATCGACCGCCACCTCACCGAACCGCTCCGAACCGAACAGCTTGCCGCTCTGATCGGGCGCTCGGTCTCGCAGGCGCAACGCCTTTTTGCCGCAGAGTACGGAACGCCGCTCTACCGCTACGTCCTCGACCGCAAACTCGCGCTTGCATGCCGGCTTCTGCGGGAAACCGGCATGACCGTCCGCGAGGTTGCCGCCTACCTCTCCTTTGAGGACGAGTTCTATTTCTCGGGGCTGTTCCGCCGCAAAATCGGCACTTCTCCGAGCCGCTACCGCGAAAGCGCGGAATAACGGGCGGAATAAAAACAGTATATGCAAAACCACTCCAAATCATACAGAAACGAAAGAGGAATCATGATGGAACAGTACACAACCTATGCGGTGGAAAAAGCCGTGGAATTGCTTGCAATCGACAGCCCGACAGGGTTTACCAAACTTGCGGCGGATTGGGTCAAACGGGAATTCGAAGCGCTCGGCTTCTCCGCAACCCTTACCAACAAAGGCGGCGTTCTCGTCGACCTCGGCGGCGCGGACGCGGAAAACGCCCTGCTCCTTGAGGCGCACACCGACACGCTCGGCGGCATGGTCGCGGAGGTCAAAGGCAGTGGCAGACTGCGCCTGACCAACCTCGGCGGAATGCGCGCCGAAAACAGCGAAACCGAAAATGTGCGGGTCTACACCCGCGCGGGGCGCGTCATCGAGGGCACGCTCCAACTCTGCAACGCGTCGGTTCATGTCAACGGCGCGTTTGCCGACACCAAGCGCTCCTTCGACACCACCGAGGTTCTGCTTGACGAGGACGTAAAAAGCGCCGATGATGCCCGCGCGCTCGGAATCGAGGTTGGCGACATCGTTTGCTTTGATCCCCGCACGCGCGTTACGCCGTCGGGTTACATCAAAAGCCGTTTTCTCGACGACAAGCTGTCGGTCGGCATCCTGCTCGGATTTGCAAAGTATCTCGCCGACAACCGCATCACCCCCTCGCGCCGCGTGTATGTTCACGTCACGGTCTACGAGGAAGTCGGGCACGGCGGCGCGGCTTCCGTTCCCGCGGGCATGACCGAAGCGATCAGCGTGGACATGGGTTGCGTGGGCGACGGTCTGACCTGCACCGAGCGGCAGGTGTCGATCTGCGCCAAGGATTCGGGCGGACCGTACAGCTACGAAGTGGTTGGAAAGCTGATTGAGGCGGCGAAGACAACAGGCGCGGACTACGCGGTCGACGTTTACCCGCACTACGGCTCGGACGTGGAAGCCACGCTCTGCGGCGGCGCGGATGTGCGCCACGGTCTGATCGGCTCGGGCGTTTACGCCAGCCACGGCTACGAGCGCAGTCACCGCGACGGGGTGAAGAACACCCTCTTGGTTCTGCGCGGCTATCTGAACGTATAAGGAGGTTTGCGATGCGCGCCGGAGATATCTTCCGCCCTACAGAAATTCTTCTGCCCGACTTTTCCCGCGTTGACGGAACGCGTTGGGCAACGGTTGCCTGCGATCAGTACACGAGTCAGCCCGACTACTGGGAGCGGGTGTCCCGTTTTGTCGGAGACGCTCCGTCCGCGCTCCGGCTGATGCTTCCCGAGCTTTACCTTTCCGAGAGCGACAGCCGCATTCCGCAGATTCACCGCGCAATGGAAAAGGCTCTGGACGGTCTGCTGATCCCCTACCCCGATTCGATGATTCTGGTCGAACGAACGCAGGCGGACGGTCGGATTCGGCGCGGCATTGTGGGCGCGATCGATCTGGAAGCCTACGACTACCGTGCGGGGGCTGTCTCCCCCATCCGCGCAACCGAGGGGACGGTGCTCGATCGGATTCCGCCGCGCGTTCGGATTCGCCGCAACGCGCCGTTGGAGATGCCGCATGTCATTCTGCTGTTTGACGACCCGCGCGACACGGTTATCGGTTCGCTTCTTTCCGCACGCGCGTCGCTCCCCCTGCTTTACGACTTTGACCTGATGGAAAACGGCGGGCATCTCCGCGGCTACCGTTTGGACGCCGAACGTCAGGCGGCTTTGACCGACGCTCTGGACGCGCTGACCGAGGGGCAGGGTTCAAACCCGCTTCTGTTTGCGGTTGGGGACGGAAACCACTCGCTTGCCTCTGCGAAGGTGGCATACGAGGAGGTCAAGGCGGCGCTCGGGGCAGACGCGGCGCGTTCGCATCCCGCGCGCTATGCGTTGGTTGAGATTGAGAACATTCACGATCCCGCTCTGGATTTCGAGCCGATCTACCGCGTGGTATTTGATGTGGATTCCGCCGCATTTCTCGCGGATTTCGCGGCGTATGCAAAGGCACAGGCAGGCTCTGCGGCGGCGCAGGAAATCCGTGCGGTGACGGCTTCGGGCGATCGTGTCATTCCGATTCCGTCCCCTGTTTATCAGCTTCCCGTTGCGACCCTACAGGCGTTTTTGGACAGTCGCGCGCCCCTGACGGTTGACTACATACACGGCGAGGACGCACTCCGCTCGCTTGCGACCCGTCCGAATGCGGTAGGCTTTCTGTTCCGCGGGATGGAAAAATCCGCTCTGTTTCCCGCGATTCTCGCCGACGGTGCGCTCCCCCGCAAGACCTTCTCGATGGGGCACGCGCACGACAAGCGCTTCTACGTCGAGTGCCGTCGGATTCGGTGAGGGGGAAGAAAGACCTTGGAGGAAGAAGGGACTCCCTTTCGGAGGTGAGTCCAACGCGGCGAAGCCGCTATCGGCAGATTTTGCTTTGCAAAATCGCCGCTTCTCCCTCCAAGCCTCCCTCATCCTCCCCGAACTTCCCCGCAAGACCCCGCCATTACGGGAGCGAAGATTTGATTCGCTTTCGTTTAGCGGCGAGGTCTTGTGGGGAAGTTTTTGTCGTTTTGGGAGGTGCAAATGCTTTATATGGTGCGGCTTCGCACCCGATTGGTAAGCGGGATGTGATTCGTTGTGATGCCTTATGCGGAATCTCCGAACATCAAAGGCGCAAAGCCATTCTGCAAGTAATATTCCTATGGTAAGTGGAGATTTATCCCCCCTCATCAGTCGCTTACGCGACAGCTTCCCCCCAAGGGGAAGCCTTCTTTACGCTGTGCGAACAGGGTAA
>CAVGEJ010000192.1:0-4066 GCA_963628215.1 Eubacterium sp. CAG:180 | reverse complement strand
TCTTGCAAAAAGGCTTCCCCTCGGGGGGAAGCTGTCGCGTTAGCGACTGATGAGGGGGGGGTAAATCTCCACCCACGCAACATTACAAAACCTCACGCTTCCCACACACAAAAAAAGCGCGAAGCCGCACTCTGCAATACATTCATACCTCCCTACAGCAAAAAAACTTCCCCCATGTCCTCGCCATTCCCAGAAAGCGAAACAAATCTTCGCTTCCAAAATGGCGGGGACATGGGGGAAGTTCGGGGTGGGTCAGGGAGGTTTGGAGGGTAGGGAGACCCCTCCGAAAGGGGTCTCCCTGCGCCTCCAAGGTCTTTCCTTTCCCCTACCCCCCAATAGCTTTCCTGATAAGTTCCTGCGTTTCGGGGATCGAACCGGAAGCGCTGACGATTGCAATGCGGTCGCGATTCTGAAGGAGATCAAAAACCTGAAGGAACTTCGAGCGGACTGCGGCAAGCTTTTCGCGCGTCTCGTAAATCTCGCGTTCCTCGCCGCGCTCGGCAATCCGCGCAAGACTCTCCTCAGGCGTCAGATCCAAAAAAATGCAAAGATCGGGATGGCGGATCGCGGGACAGGAAAGATTCATTTCCGCTAACCATGTAAGATCCGTCTCGCTCCCTTGGTACGCAAGCGTTGAATAGTAGTAGCGATCGCAGATTACATCCACCCCCGCCGCCAGAAGCGACTCGATTCCCCCGGGTGCAACGTTGTGCCGGATGCGATCCAATACAAACAGCGCCGCCAACTCGCACGGCGTGCTCGGAACAGCGCCCGACAGCGCGCGGCGGAGCATTTTCCCCGTCTCGCCGTCGGTCGGCTCGGCAGTCACCGCAACGCGCCTGCCCTGCCCCCGCAGATACTCCGCCAACAGCGGGATGTGCGTGGTTTTGCCCGCGCCGTCAATCCCCTCAAATACAATGAAACGTCCCCGCTCCATGTCAATCCTCCGATTTCTTCAAAGCGTCAATCTCTTTCTGTAACCGCCGCAACTCCTGCGCAACGGGGTCGGGAATGTGAATCTGATCCATGTCGTTGACCTTCTGCCCGCCGCGCCGCACCACCTTGGCGGGAATGCCGACCGCCGTGCTGTCCGGCGGAACTTCATGCAGAACCACCGCGTTTGCCGCAACCTTGCTGCCCGAACCGACGGTCACGGGACCCAGAATCTTTGCGCCCGCGCCGACCATCACATTATCCCCGAGCGTTGGATGCCGCTTGCCGACATCCTTGCCTGTTCCGCCCAACGTCACGCCCTGATAGATCGTGCAGTTGTCGCCGATCTCGGCAGTCTCGCCGATAACAACCCCCATGCCGTGGTCGATCAGCAGTCCCCTGCCGATCTTCGCCCCCGGGTGAATTTCGATGCCCGTAAAATGGCGGGCGGTCTGACTTACCACGCGCGCGAGGAAAGGATGACCGTCCTCCAACAGCTTGTGCGCCTTGCGGTGCGCAATCACCGCATGCACACCCGAATACAGGAGAAGCACCTCCGCCGTGCTTCTCGCGGCGGGATCGCGGCTCTTGACCGCCTGCACCGTGGCGGCAACATCCCGCAGAAAGTCGTCATGCTCCCGCTTTTTCTCCGCAAGATAACCGAATATTCCGCGCGGCTTTTCCGTATCATGCTGACCCAAACCGATCCCTCCTTTTTCAGAATACGACCCGCTCCACCCGTTTGGAAGAGAGGTCAAACACCGTGCCGTGAACCGCAACAGACCCCGACGCCACTTCCATCCGCGTGGGCAGAAGCGTGCGGAAACGGTTGATCACACTTGCGGTGTCCGTGCCGATGACGCCGCCCGTCGGACCGCTCATGCCGAGGTCGGTCTGCCACATCGAACCGTTCGGCAGAACCTGCTCGTCGGCGGTGGTCACATGGGTGTGCGTGCCGTACATCACCGAAATTTTTCCGTCAAACGCGCGGGCAATCGCCCATTTCTCGCTTGTGGCTTCGGCGTGGATGTCCAACACGGAAAGATCATATTTCCCGTTTTCGCGGGCAAGAATTTTTTCCACCGTTTCAAACGGGTCGGCAAACGCGTCCATAAACACTCTGCCGCACACATTGATGCAAAGCACCCGCCAACCCGAAAGATTCAACACCGTATAACCGTTTCCCGGCGCGGCGGCAGGAAAATTGGCGGGGCGGATCACGCGCGGGTCGGACTCGAGAAGCGGGACGATATCCCGCTGTCCGAACGCGTGGTTTCCAAGCGTCATGGCGTCCACGCCCGCGTCAAACAGCCGCTTCGCCTCGTCGGAATTGATCCCGCGGATCTCGGCGGCATTCTCTCCGTTCGCGATCACGAAATCAATCTTCCGCGCTTCGCGCTCACGCCAGAGATTTTTTTCCAGATATTTTACCGTCACACTGCCCACGATGTCCCCGATTGCCAGTATCCGCATAGCCTGTTCCTTTCCGAGCCGTCTGTCACAGCGGCGTATACTATTATTATACCATACCCGCGCCCAAAATGGAACGGCAAAAGCAAAATTTAACCGAAAATTTTTCGGATAAAAAGCGGCGCGCGGCGCATACTAACCTTGCATCATGAGAAAAGGAGATGAAACGAGCATGATTATGGACCGTATCGCGCTGATCCTTACCATTATCGGCGCTTTGAACTGGGGCAGTATCGGACTGTTCAAGTTTGACATCGTGGCGTGGATCACCGGCGGACAGACCTCGGTTGTCGCACGGATCATTTACACCGTCGTGGCACTCGCGGGTATCTGGTGCATTTCGCTTCTGTTCCGTCCGCGTGACGTTGCGGAAACGGAAAACCGCTGAATATAATAAGGTCGCGGAATGCTCCGCGACCTTTTGGGTTTAGATGTAACCATTGGGTTTCGTTGTAGGGAAAGTTTTCGCCCGCCTTTTCTAAAAGGCGGCGCAGTCGAGGGCGCGAAGCCCTCGTCGCCGCCCGCAGGCGGCGAAATTCCCCATACGGTGCTTTCTTTTTGCAGCTTTGCGTAGCAAAGTGTGCTTTTCTCTTTGCGCCTACACGGTCAAAGAAAAAGCGTGAAAGAAATTTGTGCTTTTTGAGGGCAACGTGC
The DNA here is from genome assembly GCA_963628215.1 of Eubacterium sp. CAG:180. Taxonomy (GTDB): domain Bacteria; phylum Bacillota; class Clostridia; order Oscillospirales; family CAG-272; genus UMGS1865. Next base: position 1,009 of record CAVGEJ010000192.1, on the reverse strand, counting down.
CCCAATCTTACAGCTTTACAATCTTGCCTTCCTTCGCCGACTCAAACGCCGCGAGGATGACCCGCAAATCGGTGCGCATCTGGTCGTAGGTCACGCACTGGGTCGCTTCGCCGCGGATTGTTGCGATGAAGTTGCGGTAGTAGTCGTGAACATCCGACTGCGGCTTGGGAACACGGTAGGCCTCGGTTGTCACATCATCGCGCGGCGCCATGGTCTTGGTCAGTCCAGCTGCCGTCTCCACGGGCAGAACCTCGCTCTCGTGCCAATGCGTGCAACGCTCAACCTGCGCTTCCTCGCGCCAGTCGGCAATCAACGCACTGCCCCGCTCCGCCCGCATATAGAAGCGCGGCATGGCAATGAAGTTATAAGTTCCGACCTCCACCGTTGCGCGCTGACCGTTTTTGAAGTTGAGATCCAGACGGAAGCCGTCGTCCACCTCTTGATTCGTGATGTGGTCGCAGATGCAGTAAACGCTTTCGACATTCTCAAAGCCGAAGATCATCAGCATCTGGTCGATGAGGTGAATGCCCCAGTCGTAGAGCATTCCGCCGCCGTGAACCTTCTCGCCTCTCCAGTCAGAGGGAATGCCGCGGCTGCCGTGAATGCGCGACTCGATGTTGATCACCTTTCCAAGCTCGCCCGAGTCATGCAGCTGCTTCATGGCAAGGTAGTCCACATCCCAACGGCGGTTCTGGTGCGTGGAGAAATGCACATGGTTCTTCTCCGCCGCCTCGATCATGCGGTTCAGCGATTCGAGCGACAGCGCCACGGGCTTTTCGCAGATGACGTTCTTTCCCGCGTTCAGCGCCTTGACCACTACGTCCTCGTGCGCGTCGTTCGGAACTGCAACCGTGACCAACTCCACTTCGGAATCCTGCAACAGTTCGCGCAGAGAACCGTATGCGTGAATTCCGCGGCTCTCGGCAAGTTCGTTTCTCTCCCGTCTGATATCGTAAATGCCGGCAAGTTCGGCAACGTCGCTCTTCAGCAGTTTCTCGGTATGCCAGCC
>CAVGEJ010000191.1:0-4077 GCA_963628215.1 Eubacterium sp. CAG:180 | reverse complement strand
AAAATCGAAAAAAAGGAGGTCAAAAGATGTTTAACACGAAAAAAGAAAAATACGCGTATGTGCAGGGTCTCCGCGCGGGTGCGCGCGGAAAGAAACCCTTTGCAAAGGGAGCGCCGAGGACTGCGCCAAAGTCCTACCCGAAGCGGGACAAGCGCAACACCCCTTACCGCAACAAGGGACAGACCGACGCGGACTGGGAGGACTTCTTCCAAACGGCGGTCAACCGTTCCTATGGAACGAAGCAGACGGCAAGCACACCCGCCGCCAAGTCCACCGATGGGAAGCGCTCCAAGTCCGATCAGGTGCGGCATATGGAGGAACTCTACGGGGTCAGCCGCTCCAACAAAAAGACAGGTACACCGTCCCCGAAACCCGCCGCAAAGACAAAGTCATTCAACCAGATGTCGAAGTCCGAACAGATTCGCGCAACCGAACGGATGAAGAAAGCCGAATTCAAGCAGTATCTGGACGATCTGCTTGACGTTGACCGCTCGCTGTATCTCGGCATGGACGATCGCGGAAAATAAAAAGCCCGCCGTTTGGCGGGTGAAGGAGTACATATGGCTAAGTATTTGAGAAAAAAGGAATTTCGCTATGATGATAACCCTGCTTTGAAGAATAAGAAAGGGAAAGGTCATACCGCATATGTGACAGTTGAACATGGAGAGCGGGCAAAAATCAATTTGATTACGCACAGCAAGAAACCGTTTTTCGGGAAAGGAACAGAGGAACTTTCCCGAAGTCCGAGAATTGGAGACAAAGACCCGAGACCTTCTCGTGTCAGCGTTCCTTACTGGGAAGAAAAGAAATTTTTGAAAAAGAAACCGTATGGTAAATGGCGGCTTCCGAAGAAGGACAGGATTCTGATTGAGAAAATCAATCGGAAAGCCGCGAAGGAAGAGAGAAAAAAGAAATAAAAAAAGGGAATCAGTCAGGGTAGGACTGTTGCGCTTACGCGCAGGATTCCGGCAATTTCTGTCGGCTATCGACTGATTCCATATACAGTATACCCCAAACTCCCGAAAAAGTCAATAGAAAAACCGAAAAAACATCCGCAACACAACAAAAAAACATTTACAAGGATACCAAACACATGAAAATACTGAAAAACATCGGGAAAATCCTGCTCGTCCTGCTCGGCGTGTTCCTCGTCGGCTACCTCGTTTTCTGCTTTCGGCAGGCGTGAGGTGATACCATGAGAAAAATACGCCGCTCTCGTTTCTCGCGCCTGTCCCGCCGTCTCCGTAAGGTCAACTACCGCCACTGGCTCTGCCTTGCCCTGCTCCTCGGCTCGGGCGCGCTGACCGCCCTGCGCTACCGCTACTCCGTCCTCCGCACGGGTCAGGCGTTCCGAGACCTCGCGCTCTCACTCCGCTACTATTTCGTCTACCTCTTCACCGACGAAAAGATGACCGTCACCGTCAACGACCTTCCCGCGTTCCGTCTGGAGCAGTTCGTCTCGTTCTCCGTGGAGGACGTTGCCCGTAAGTTTCGCGGAATGTGGGCGCTGATTCTTGACGGGGACAACTTCTTTTCCTACCTCGCGTCGCTCTCGGGCGGTCTCCACCGTTTGACCGTTTTCCTGCTCTGCATCCTGCCGCTGGCGTTCCTGATTCCCGTCCTGCGCGCGTGGCTCGTCAAGCCCACGGACACCCATGTCGGAGAGGTTCGCCGCTCCGTCCGCGTCTTTCAGCGGGTGATCGAACGCCCTGCTGCCGCCGTCCTGCGTTGGGTTCGCGGCTTCCTGTACTTCCTCTCCTCCACGCCGTGGCGCGTTCCCGTTTTCCTCGTTTGGGCTGTCAACCTCAACATGGCAACCATCGCCGTGGAAGCCCTCGCGTTCTATTTCTACTTCGTGATGTCTCTGGACTTCTGGCATCTCGTCACAGTCCAGCCCGTCAAGCTGCTGATTGACGCCGTGGTGATGTTCTCCGGCGCGCCGCTCGTGTTCTGGCTGACCCTTGCCGCTGTCCTCCTCGACAGTTGGCGGAAGAAGGTCGGGTTCGCCCGTCTCGACCGCTTCGAGCGGAAGAACCGCGAATTTATGGAAGCCCAACCGCTCGTGCTGATGGTCACAGGCACAATGGGCAAGAAGAAAACAACCGCGCTGACGGATATCGCACTCTCGGAGGAAATCCGCTTCCGGGACAAGGCTCTGGAACTGATGCTCGAGCAGTTTGCAAAGTACCCCGACTTCCCGTTTGTGGAACTGGAACGCGAATTCCGCCGCGCTGTCCGCTATCGGCAGGTCTACAGCCTTACCACCGCCCGCGCATGGGCAGAGAAGAAGGCAGAGCGTTTCCGCCTCGAACCAACCGCCGCAAGGCTCTACGGCTACGAGATCGACCGCTACCGCCTCGCATACGACGATAACCTCTCCGTCCGCCCCGTGACCGATATGGTCGCGGATTACGTTTGTCTGTTTTTCATCTATACGATTCAGTCCTCGCTCATCGTCTCGAATTACTCCGTCCGCACCGACGCGACCCTGATGGGAGAGAAGCATTTCCCCGTCTGGGACAGCGAACTGTTCCGTCGCAAGCCCGAGCTTGCCGAAACCCTCTCCAAGCACGCGCACATCCTCGATTACGACATCCTCCGTCTGGGACGAACCGTCCTTGAAGCCAACCCGAACGCGGGCGCGTTTGAGTTCGGCGTGGTCACCGTCTCGGAGGTCGGAAAGGAAAGAGGAAATAACCTCGTCTTGCAGGAGATGAAGCGCAACACCGAGGAAACCAACCAGAAGAACGATCTGTTTAATACCTACCTGAAAATGTGCCGTCACCCCGCAACGGTCTGTAACTTCCCGTTCGTCCGTATCCTGACAGACGAACAGCGCCCCGAGAGTTGGGGCGCTGACGCGCGCGACCTCTGCTCGATTCTGCACATCAGGGAATCGGGAGAGACCGCCTGCATGATGCCGCTGTTCTTCGTGGAGGACTTGCTCCACGATTTGCTGTACCCGCGTTTCAGGAATTGGTTGGTCACCTACCGACACAACCGCTCGGACGTGACCCTGCCGTTTTACATCGTTTCGCACCTTGTGACCGCGTGGCATCGCTACCGCAATCGAATCTATAACCTTTACGGGACGTGCATCCTGACCGTGGAGACCGAGGACGGCACAATGGACGGCGAGAAAACCGAGCACCAGTATTATCTGTCAAGCAAGAAGATCTACAGCGAACGTTTTGCCACGGACTGCTTCCGAGGGTACTTTGAGAAGCGAAGCCGAGGGTGCAAGGTCGGGCTGGATGACCTCAAAACCTACGAAACCACCCGCGCCACCATGAAGGAGCTGCACGAACAGCACAGCTACTTCATCGGGGACATGGAGACATTGTCCGACCCCGAAAAGGCGAAAGGAAAGCCGATGGAAAAAACGGAGCGAAAGCGCAGGAAATGACCTTGACAAACCGCCGCCGATGGTGTATAATAAAAGAGTCGCAGGGGAAACCCGCGGACTTGGAAACACCAAAAACGGTGGCGGTTGCTTCCTCCCGACTTCGGAGGACATAAAAATTTCTTTTCTTCCTCCGATTCTTCGGAGGGAGGTGATGCCCGATGTACATAACTTTGGAAGATCTTCTTCTACTGGGTACTTTCGTACTTGCAGTGATAAAGTTGGTAATCGATATGCAAAACAAAAAGAAATAACCGCCCTGACACTCCCAAGCCTTGGCGGTTATTTTAACTGACGGGAGGGAGTAACCGTCGCCGGTGTTTCCTCGTACTTTTATTATAGCACTTTTTTTTATTTTGTCAAGACTTTTGCGAAAAAAATTCGCAGGGCGAGAGAAATACGCGAAGCGGCAGGCGCAGGGGCACATTCTCTTAGGTGACCGCGGGAAGGGATACGCGGTTGGAGCGACCGGTGTGCCCTTCACCGTTCGCGACGGAGCGAGGGTCCCCCGCAAATGCCCTTGACGCTCGTACGCCCTACCCACCGCCGGAGGCGACCTTCCGCATTCCCGCCGCAGGCGGAAAGACAGAATGCCCACCGCGTTTCCCGTGGGTGCAGGAGGCGAAGCCCCGCACCCACGGGAAATCGGTGGGCGGGCTTTTGACAGGCGGAAA
>CAVGEJ010000190.1:0-4163 GCA_963628215.1 Eubacterium sp. CAG:180 | reverse complement strand
CCCCTTGGGGGGAAGCTGTCGCGTTAGCGACTGATGAGGGGGGATAAATCTGCACTTACAAAAGGCATACACTCTCCCTACACACCCCGCCCACAAAAAGAGTGCGATAGCCGCACCCTGCAAAAAATCCCTACCTCCCCAATCAACCAAAAAACTTCCCCCAAGTTCCCGCCACTCTCAAAAAGCGAAACAAATTATCGCTTTGTAAGTGGCGGGAACTTGGGGGAAGTTCGGGGTGGGTCAGGGAGGTTTGGAGGGTAGGGAGACCCCTCCGAAAGGGGTCTCCCTGCGCCTCCAAGGTCTTCCTTTCTCCCCTACCCCCGACTGTGGCGGATCAGAGACCAGAGAATGATTGCCGCCTGAAGGGGGACGCCGATAAAGAAGATCATCCAGACGTTGTAGGAATGGTAAACCAGAAGCTGAAGATAGATCGCCGCAAGGAGCGTCCAACAAAAGACCGAGCGGAAAACGATTACGCAGACCGCAAAATTCCATTTCTGACTGAACAGCGCAAGCACCAACATCGAAAGCGGAACAGCCCACACAAACGCCATCCAGACCCCGCGCGAGTAGATCGCCGTTGAGAAGAAAACAGCCGTCGCCGCAAGCCAAACCGCGCAAGCCGCGAATAACTCCACACCGATGCGGTATAGCTTCTCGCTCTTCGGGAAATCGAATTCCTTCTTCTGCTTTCCCGCGTCTTTGGTTACAAAATAATCAATCGAAACCCCGAACAGCTCCGCAAGACGGGTCAGAACCTTCAGGTCGGGCAGCGCCTCGCCGCGCTCCCATTTGGAGACCGATTTGTCCGAATAGTTGATTTTTTCCGCCAACTCCGCCTGCGTCAGCCGCGCATTCCTGCGCAGCTCGGTCAGGTTGTACGCCACGATTTCCTCAAGCGTATCCAAGACTTACCGTCCCCCCTTCTCTTTTGCGACCGCCGCGTTTCCGCCCTTCTTATCTTTATCCCGCTTGCGCCGCGGCAGCTTCTTTTTCAGCTGCGCCATGGAATCGCGCAGAATCTCGGGCGCTAACAGGTTTTCGCGCAACGTGAATACAAAATGCTTGAACCTCCGCCGGTCGTAAAGCCCCGCAATGTTCTTTTGCAACGTCTGAAGTCTGACCGTCAGATGGTTCTCCGCCGCAAACTTGCGGATCTTGGAAAGGATGCGGAAGGAGTAGAACAGGTCGATAATCAGAATTCCGAAAAACGCGCCGAGGAAGAACGACAGCACCAGATTGTCAAAGAACCAGTTGACAATGTGATAGAAGATGGGATGAATCACATAGCAATAGAACGCGCCGAGCAGTGTCCAGTAAAGCGAGAACTCGGGGCAGATAATCCCCTCAATGTTCCCCCATTTCTGGCTGTAGTCCCAAAGCTTGACGTGCATGCCCACAATGAAAATTTTTCCCGCAATGTATTCGATGACCGTCATCGCCACGCCGATGAGCAGAACGCGCACGAACACGCGCGGCACGGGCGGAATTGACGAAAAGTCAATCGACGCAAGCCCGTACAGCACCCACAGCCCGAAGCCGTAAAGCGGCAGGCAAGGACCAACCAGAAAGCCCGGGTTCATCCACTTTTTTGCCGAAAAGAACCGACGGTAAAACAACTCGAGAATCCACCCGAGCGTTCCGCCGAGATAAAACAACAACACCAATGTCAAAAAAATCCTGATAACAAACACGTCCCTTCTTCACCCGCACAGCGGCGGTATTCGGATAGTATGCTTCTATTATACCCCCAAAACCCGGTTTTGTCAAGTATTCCCCGCTTCGGGCAGGAAAACCGTGAACAGCGATGTCCCCGGTTCGACCGAAACGCTCCCGTCGTGAACCGTTACAATGCTTTTGACCAACGCAAGCCCCAGTCCGTTTCCCTCCGCCTCGTGCGACGCGTCGCTCTGGTAGAACTTGCCGAAAATGCGCTCCGCTTCGCCTGCGGGGATGCCCGGACCTTCGTCGCAGATCGTGAACACCACGCCCGCTTCGTTGCGCCGCAGGCGCATGCGGATCGTTCCGCCGCGCGGGCTGAACTTGATGGCGTTGTCCAACAGGTTCGACCACACATGGTAGAGCAGCATTTCGTGCCCCGACCACAGAACCTCCGCAAGATCGACGTCAAAATCGATGTTCTTCGCGCCCCACTTGTTCTCGGTGGCAACGATCGTCTGCCGGATCTGTTCGTCAAGCCGATAGCGGTTTTTCGTCAGCTTTGCCGAGCGGTTGTTGATCTTGGAAAGGAGCAGGATGTTCCCCACCAGTCCCGAAAGCCGCCCGGTGTTGTAGAGAATTTTCTCCACGTAGGCGTCCCGTTCCCCGTCGGACAGCGTGTGATCCTGCAACAGTTGGGTATACCCCTCGATTGCGGCGATGGGGGTTTTGAACTCATGCGACACGCCCGAGATGAAGTCGGTCTGGAGCGTTTCGATTGCCGAAAGTTCGCGCACCATGGCGTTGAAGTCGGCATAGATACTGCGAATGTCCTTGAGTTTGCTGTCGGTTTCGACCTTGACCTTGAAGTTTCCGCCCGCGACTTCGCGCATTGCCGCTTTGAGGCGCGCGACGGGGTTGAAAAACTTCTTGGTGATCCAGACGCTGATTCCGCCGCCGATGACGATGCTGACCGCGATTGCCCAGACAAAGACGGGGACGTTGACGGTAACGCCCAACAGCTTTTCGATGGTCAGACCGATGAGGTAGGCAAGCAGCGCCACCACGACGAATTCAAGCAGGCAGACCAGAAAGAACTGAATCTGCAGGTCAAGCCGCGGCTCGATTTTTTTGTTCTGCTTACTCTGCTTGTTCTGCCCATTCTGCCGTTCGTTTTTTTTCATGTTCTGACCACCTTATACCCGACCCCGCGGATGGTCTCGATGCGGAAGTCGGGGTTATTGCGGAAGCGCTCGCGCAGTCGACCGATATGGACGTCGACCGTATGGGTATCGGTTTCGGAATCGAAGCCCCAGATGTCGTCCATAAACTGCTGGCGCGTAAAAATCCGCCCGGGGAAGGAGACCATTTTATACAGGATCATGAATTCCTTCTGCGGCAGAACCATGCTCTCCCCGCCGCAGGTGACGGTGAGGGAGTCGCACTCGAGCACGGTTGTGCCGATGGTCTGTTTCCTCTCGCTGATCATCTGCGCCCGCCGCAAAAGCGCCGACACGCGCAGAAGCATTTCGTTGACGTTGACGGGTTTGACCATATAGTCGTCGCTCCCCGACAGGAAGCCCTGCCGCATATCGTCGAACGCGTCCTTTGCGGTAATCATCATGATCGGCGTTGTCATGCCCGCGTCGCGGATGGATCGAACCAGTTCGTATCCGTCCATTTTCGGCATCATAATGTCCGAGATGATGAGGTCGTAAAAGCTATTCTCCATTGCCGCCAGCGCTTCCTCGCCGTTCGACACGCCGACAACGGTATACCCGTTCCTTGACAGGACGTGCGCGAACAGCTGTCTCAGTTCTCTGTCGTCCTCTGCGATCAGTATTCTGAACATGGATGCCTCCTTTTTTTAAGACCTCGGGGCTTTGCCCCGAACCCTACTTAGGGGACTTCTTAAGGAGAAGTCCCCTAAGAACCTTCAAGACCTTCAACTAAGGGGATTTTTACCCCTTTCTTTTTGTTTGTACAGATGCTGATGTAGCCATGTTCCGTGCTACTATTTCCGGCTGCTCCGAGACCAATCCCGTCGAGCGGGATTGGCACGGCTTGCGCCTCTCTCCGCTACCGGATAGAAACGGTAGAAAGTTAGTTGTTGATGGGGGCGGAACGACACGCGGGTCGTTCCCTACGGATTATGACCCTGCAGGGGGCGGAACTCACCAAAGGTTAGAGATTGTAGGGAACGACCCATGTGTCGTTCCGTTTAGAGGGAAAGATACATTTCTATGGGGTATGCAGATTTATCCCCCCCTCATCAGTCGCTTACGCGACAGCTTCCCCCCGAGGGGAAGCCTTTTCTAAATCCCCTTCGCTTTCCATAACCAGTTAGGTAAGCAAGAAATTACAAGTCTGTTTGCTCTTGTAATTCTATTGGCTTCTCAATTTTTTTGTTTGCTATGTTCGCATTTTCATTTGCTATGTTCGCACGGCGTAAGGAAGGCTTCCCCTCGGGGGGAAGCTGTCGCGTAAGCGACTGATGAGGGGGG
>CAVGEJ010000189.1:0-4204 GCA_963628215.1 Eubacterium sp. CAG:180 | reverse complement strand
AAGTCCTGCATGCCGCGGGCATTGAGCTGCTGTATTTGCCGCCGTACAGCCCCGACATGAATCCGATTGAGATGATGTGGTCGAAGCTGAAGGCACTCCTGCGCAAGTGGGAGTGCCGGAATGCCGGGCTGCTCCCGGAGACGGTTTCGAACGCGTTCGCAAACGTCACCCGGCAGGACTGCGAGGGGTGGTTTGAAGCGGACGGATATTGCGCGTAATTTTGGGGAGTGCTATAATTGCCTGCGCAATCAGTGCAAGAATCTTACGCCGATAATACCGGATGGTTCTGCATGCTTCAAAATGTCCCTCCGGATCTGCCAAAAGATATGGATCCTGAGTCAGTTTAGCAATCTGCTCTATCGTTTTCGCATCCCGGGGACCTACGATATGGCTTTCATCTGCCAGCCACTGTCTCACAGTAATCGTTTGAAGCCGACTTCCGAGTTTTTTCAGTTGATTTGCCAATGCGGTATATGTAAGTTCATTCTTTTCTTTATATTCCCGCAGAATCTCTTTCCAGTAGAAAGCCTTCACGGCGGCCTCCTGAACATCAGGGTCGAGTTTTCGGGACTCTGTCAGTTGGTCAAAAATACGATCCACAATGTTTTTCGTATAATCATCATTTTTTGTAAATACCAAAACATCGCCGGGAAGCAGTTTATCCGGACTTTTTTCCGAAACTTCCTCGCTGTCCGGATCAAATATAACCGCCGAGTAATATTTTGAAAACAGGATCCTTTCTCCGTCGGTAAATGTTCCCACATAATTGACTTCCGACATAAAGTTACCGTCGCAGGTTCCGTTGCCCGCTCCCACGAATTTTCTGACATCAAACGAACCGGCAGACTCTACATATGCGTCCAAATCGGAAAATTCGCGAACAGTCTGCTCACTGATGTTGCTGTCACTTGATTCGGCATTTCCGGTAAATTCATTCGTTGAAAGTCCTTTGATTCTCGCGTTCAGTTTCCGTTCGGAATTTTCGGATTTGCGTTTTCTGAAAGCGAAAGTTTTCTGCTCAAAATCATATAGCAATAACCAAATATCCGTTGCGGCAACACACTGTATAGCATCAAAGCGCTTTCCTGTGATATCACCTACAGAAATAATAATATCATATTTATTCTTTCGATCGAAACGGTTGGCTGTGATACAGTCAACATCTGTACTCACCTCGTATCGTAAGCACCAATTTTTAAACAGTTCTGTATAATACGCCTTCGGAACTACCAGCGCTGTCTTCTTTCCGCCCGTATCTTTCAAAAGACTCGACAAGACTTCTGCCTTGGGCGATTTTTCATAGATGGCTAAGTACAAATCCGTCAGCTCGGCTACAATCATTTGAGCCTGATCCTTCATAGATACATTTCGGTCGACAATTTCCTGCAACTCTGTAATTCTTGCTTTCGGCGAAACAACGGCGGCATTGAGTTCGCCGTTACAAATTGCCCTTTCCATTGTTTTCATATCGAAAAAGGCAGTAGAAAAGAGATTTATCAGAGCCATTGCGGATAAAACGAAACTATCCTTATCTTCGTTTGACCATCCGCACTGTTTTATTGCAAACAGATTTTCTTTCAGGTTTCTGTATGCGTCCCAACCGCACAATCCCTCTACCTCAACCGAATGAAGTTCTCTGGAAATAATATTGTTTATTTGCCGGTTCAGTTCTGCCGTGAGTCTATTATAAGATTGTATCTCATGAGTTGAAGATGAAAGCAATTCTTTTGTACATGCAAACAATTTGGCATCTTCGTACTGATTTATTACCGATTCACAGGACACATCCGAAAATGAAGATATTACATATGCAAATTTCAATGTTTTTCTGCGTAAAATATCGCTGAGTTCCGTTGACTGATACTCGGAAGTCGGGATACCCATAATCAGAATACCGATGACTTTGTTTCCCGTTCGGTCGAGAACAAGTTCCCGTGCAGTGGATATTGTTGATGCGACCTTGATTACCGGTTCTGCCTTTGATTGATTTTTTCCGATTTGCATAGACTCACCGGAGTTTGTAAAATACGAGACAGGGACGATGTCCGTAATTCCGACGAATTTTCCATCACCGTATCGAATTTTTATGTGTTTGCAAAGTTCGATAAATTCGGTCTTGTCTGCCACTATCACCACTGAAACATCTAAGATAGTCGGAACATCTACGAGCGGAATGTCAAGCATATCCGCAATGAAATCATTTCGGTTTGTATTGTCTTTTCTGAGTCCTCTTCCGTCCGTTACTTTAGAAGTTCCATTGTAAGGTTTAATTAAATGCTTACATCTTTCATATAAAATCCAACGCTTATTTCCATTATCCTGTTCCAAAAGAATATAGTCAGATTCATCCGCGAAGCGTGACGGTTTAGTTCTCTGAACTCCACACCATCTATATCTCGTCTTATCATAAATAACCATATCACCGATTTCCAATTCGGCAAGTATCTCATCGTTGGACGAAAATCCGTATGCAAGGCAACCGATTACTACGGCAACCACGGATGCAGCATCAAAGCACAATGATCCCGTATGAAAAGCAAAGCTTACGGTACGCTCTTCGGAATTGATTTGCTCGGCGAAAAAGAGAAGATACTTCTCCAGAATTTTTTCCTTGGACAGCAATGCATCATCGTAATACACATCACATTTTTCGGTTATCATTCTGATAATTTTATCATTCTCCATAGCAAACTCCTCATCAGGTAGTAAGTTGATTTATACAGTTCAATAGATAATCTGCCATTGTTTTTATTACCGGAATCGTTACAGAGTTTCCGAATTGCTTGTATTTCTGCACATCCGGCATCCCTTCCGGGAAAGAAAAATGATCCGTTCCCTCGGCATCAAGAAAAGCGTAATTAATAAATCCCTGTAGTTTTCCCCACTCGCTTGGTGTCATGACCCGTATACCTTTATCGTTGAGAGGGGTTTTCTTTCCACGGACAACCATACCGGCAATACCGTTTTTTGTATCATATATCAGATTGCGTTCTCTTCCGGAACCGCCTGTAGCCAACAATGTATTGGCAATCGGATGTTCAACGGAAGGATCGTTGACAATTCTGTATCCGAACCCATATCCTTTTCCCTCCTGACGGGCACGGTGTCTTACGAGCGTTTCAAAATAACCGGATGCCATATAGTATTTCGGTTCTACATCCGGCTCGAGAACATCATTCAAATCGACATACAGATTTTTTGCGGAGTGAGTTGGCAGCTCGGTCGGAAGTTCAGCCAATTTATCGGGTCTGAATCTTTCCGTGTCAAAACCGATAATATATGTTCTCGGTCTGTTTTGCGGCACTCCGAAATCCCTTGAGTTCCTGACAAACTTTTTCGGATCATATTCCAGGGTGCCGTCTTTTTTTCTGCAAATACCCAAGACATGATACCCAACCTGATTCACAAGTGTTTCGGCAATTGTACGAAAGGTGTTTCCGTTATCATGGGTAACAAGTCTGTCAACATTTTCAAGAAAAAACGCCATCGGACGCGTCCGCGTAAGAATCTCGGCAATATGAAAAAATATCTGTCCTTTTGTCTCATCTTCAAACCCTTCTTCTTTTCCCACACGGCTGAAAGTCTGACATGGAAATCCGGCAAGAAGAATATCATATGGGGTTGTGTCGACTTTGACCTTGAATTCCGGCGATGTCAAATCGTTGTTCGGGTCATCGTGAAATAAAGTATGATATGTCATGCACGCATATTTGTCTATTTCGGCTGACAACACATTTTGACAGGAGCCTGTCATTTCAAAACCACGCCTGATTCCGCCTATTCCCGCGCACAGATCAATTGTACGGTATGGTGCTTGGGGAATGACTCTAAGTGCGCCTTCAACCATGTCAACACACGCTGAGAGAGTCTTTTTGAGTTCATGCCCCCAAAAACGGAAAACCGTCCATCCCTGTTCCGTCAAGGCCGCTGTAACTCTGGCATCCCGCGCAATATTTTTTTCAATCTTAGGAATCCAAAAATCCTGATGACTGTGAATGGTTCTTTTGGCTTCTTCCCAATTATAACCGTGCCAAAAATCGCCGTCACAAAAAACAGCTATTTTTCTTGCCGGAAATGCAAAGTCGGGCTTCCCGGAGATCCCTTTTGGAGTTTTTACATATGTTGAAAATCCGCGTTTTTTCAGTTCCTCTTCAAATTGAAGCTCAATTGCGGTATTTTTATTTTTAATTCGGCTCATATTGTA
>CAVGEJ010000188.1:0-4237 GCA_963628215.1 Eubacterium sp. CAG:180 | reverse complement strand
GATCAACGGCAAGCGGGAGATTCTTGCAATCGACCTCAAGCCCGAGATCGTCGATCCCGACGACATCGAAACGCTGTCGGACATTCTGGTTGCGGCGGTCAACGAGGCAATCAAGCGCGTGGACACCACCAATGCCGACGAACTGAACCGCATCACGGGACAGGTCAACCTGCCGAATATCCCGGGGTTGATGTGAGGACATGGCGGAATACATTGAATCCCTCCAGAATCTGGCGGAGCAGTTCGGCAGACTGAACGGGGTCGGCAGAAAGAGTGCCATGCGCATGGCGTTTTCGGTTCTGGATTGGAACGACGCCGACGCGGAAGCCTTTGCCGCCGCGATTCTCGACGCCAAACGGAAAATTCACCTCTGCCCGATCTGCCAGAACCTGACCGACCGCGAGGTCTGCCCGATCTGCGCCGACGAAAACCGCGACCGTTCCACGGTCTGCGTGGTGACCGACGTGCGCGCGGTGCTGGCAATGGAGCGGGTGCGCGAATACCGCGGCGTGTATCACGTCCTGCACGGGCTGATTTCCCCGATGAACGGGGTCACGCCGGACAAGCTGAAAATCAAAGAGCTGTTGGAGCGCGTGGGAAAAGGCGACGTGGAGGAAGTCATTGTGGCAACCGACCCGAACGTGGAGGGGGAGGCGACCGCAATGTATCTTTCGCGCCTGCTGAAGCCGCTCGGTGTGCGTGTGACAAGGCTCGCCTACGGCGTTCCCGTGGGCGGAGACCTCGAATATGCCGATGAAGTCACGCTCTTCCGTGCCCTGCAGGGGCGGCGGGATGTGGAGTGATCCTTCCGACGTTACCGATTTCGAAACAGAATCCCCCTCTGTCGGAGCGCCGGCGAGGGGATTGTTTCTATATAAAAGGAGAGAATCGCATGAAGCTGTTATTTCGTCAGCGGGTCTTTTCGTGGTTTGACAGCTACGATATTTACGACGAGTGGGGAAACACGGTTTACACGGTTCGCGGGCAGTTGTCGTGGGGGCATCTTTTGAAAATTTACGACGCGCGGGGCTATGAGGTCGGCACGGTGCGGGAGCGGGTTCTGACCTTCCTGCCGAAATTCGAGATGTATCTCGGCGATCGTTACATGGGGTGCGTTCGCAAGCGGTTTTCCTTCTTCCATCCGGTTTTCGATCTGGATTGCAACGGTTGGCAGGTGGAAGGCGACTGGTTCGAATGGGACTATGACATCCGTTCTGCGCGCGGCGCGCGGGTGGCTGCGATATCCAAACAGCTTTTCCGTTGGTCCGATACCTATGTGATCGACGTTGCCGACCCGAACCACGCGCTGTGCGCTCTGATGGTGGTTCTGGCAATCGACGCGGAGAAATGCTCCCGCAACAGCTGATTTTTTGAGAAAAAATCGCGGAAATTCGCGGAAAAATTGCGAAAACCTCTTGCAATCCGGGAAAAAGTATGCTATAATATCTGTTGTATGCCGCCGACGGCGGCTTGTTCTTGCGGAATGATGTCAAAGAACATCAAATCAAACGAAAGAGGTAAACTGTCATGAAAAACGGAATCCATCCCAACTACGAAAAATGCACCATTCGGTGCGCTTGCGGCGAGGTCGTTGAGACCAGATCCACCAAGGGCGGAGAAATCAGAGTTGATATCTGCTCCAAGTGCCACCCCTTCTTCACCGGAAAGCAGAAATTCGTTGATGCGGGCGGTCGTGTGGATAAGTTCAAGAAGAGAATCGCTTCCTTCCAGAAGTGATTGTTCGGGCAAGCTGCAAAAACGGCTTGCCCTTTCTCTATCAAAGGAGGTAGCTTCATGACAGAACAAAATCATATTGCGGTCACACAGGCGATTCTGGTCGGGCTCTGCCTGCCCGAGGGCGACCCGGAGGAGACCGAAAAAAGCCTTGACGAGTTGGAGCGCCTGTTGGAAACGGCGGGCGGAAGCTGTTTTGCAAAGGTTGTGCAGAACAAGGATCATCCCGACCCGCGCACCTGCGTGGGAAGCGGCAAGGTGGCGGAGATCCGCGATCTTTGCGTGCGTTGCGGGATCGATTTGGTTGTATTCGATACCGAACTTTCACCCGCGCAGATCCGGAATCTGGAGGACGGGATCGGCGACGAGGTGCGGGTGATCGACCGCTCCATGCTGATTCTCGACATTTTCGCGCTCCACGCCGTGACGGGCGAGGGGAAACTGCAGGTGGAGTTGGCGCAACTGAAGTACACCGCGCCGCGCCTGATCGGCAAGGGGGCGGAACTGTCCCGTCTGGGCGGCGGCATCGGCACGCGCGGACCGGGCGAATCGAAACTGGAGTCCGACCGCCGCCACATGAAGCGCAGAATCGCCGCTTTGGAAGCCGAGTTGGAGGCGTTGGAGCGCAGTCGGCGAACCATTCGCGCGGCGCGCGATCGGAGCGGGCTGCCCAAGGTTGCGATTGTCGGTTACACCAACGCGGGCAAGTCGACTCTGCTCAACCGTCTGACCGACGCGGGCATTCTTGCCGAGGACAAGTTATTTGCCACGCTTGACCCGACCACGCGCAAGTTGGAGTTGCCGGACGGAACCGATGTGCTTCTGACCGATACGGTCGGTTTCATCCGCAAACTGCCGCACCATCTGGTGCACGCCTTCCGTTCGACCTTGGAAGAGGCGGTATCGGCGGACGTTCTTGCCGTGGTTGTGGACGCGTCCGACCCCGAATACCGCGCGCAGTTGGAGACAACCGAGGCGCTTCTCGAAGAGTTGGGCGCTTCCGGCAAGCCGACGATTTATGTGTTCAACAAGTGCGACAAGGGCGCTGCCGAGAGTTTCCGCGCGATCGGAACGTATGCGGAAAACCGCCGCACTGTCTGCATTTCCGCCGCGACGGGGCAGGGAATCGATCTGATGCTCGGCGAATTGCAGGATCTGATTCACGAGGGCAAAAAGCGTGTGGCCTTTGTGATTCCGAATGCGGAGGCGGGGATATTGAGCCGTCTTTACGCGCAGGCTGTGGTGGAGAATGTCGACTACGGCGACGAGGCGATGACGGTGACTGCGGTTGTGGATGCGAAAACGCGCGGGATGTACCGCAAATACGACCCGTCGTGGGTGGAAGCCGATGAATGACGCGCTGACAACGCTCGGTCGCGAAGCCGAGGCGGAATTTGAAGAAAAAAAGTCGGTTTTTATCTCGCACGTCTGCCCTGTTTCGGGTGAGGCGGAGGCGCAGGACTATATCAGGCGGAAGAAAGCCGAGTTTGCCGACGCGCGGCACAATGTGTGGGGCTATCGGATGGCGGGGGACATCATTGTCCGCTGTTCGGACGACGGCGAGCCGCAGGGGAGTGCGGGGATACCGACGCTTGACGTTCTGCGAAAGTCGGGTGTGAGCAATGCGGTGATTGTGACCACGCGGTATTTCGGCGGCATTCTGCTCGGCGCGGGCGGTCTGGTACGGGCTTACTCGACTGCGGCTCGGATGGCGGTTGAAGCGGCGGGAATTGTGACCTACACGCGCTTTGACGAGTTCCGTTTGGTCTGCTCCTACGCCAACTATCAGCGCTATCTTGCGGAGTTGCCGAAGTTTGGCGCTCCCGTAGACGGCACCGATTTCGCCGATCGGGTAACGCTTCGGTTTGCTGTTCCCGCCAAGCGCTCCGCCGCCCTTTGCCGCCGCATAACCGAGATGAGCAACGGTGCGGACGTTCCTGCACGGACGGGGGAGCGGTTTGACCGGGGGGAGGCGTAAGACCTTGGGACTCTGTCCCAAACCCTGCTTAGGGGACTTCTTAAGGAGAAGTCCCCTAAGAACCTTCAAGACCTTCACTGCAAGGGGTTTTATGTTTCTATTTTTATGTTGTGCTGATTTTGGGTGTAGCCATATTCCGTGCTACTATTTCCGGCTGCTCCCGCGCAAAATCCCGTCGAGCGGGATTTTGGCGGCTTACGCCTCTCTCCCGCTACCGGATAGAAATTTCAAGTTAGTGAATGGACGGAAAGCGGGCTGACCTGCGGGGCGCTCCCTGCGGATTGCGCCCCTGAAAAGATAAAATCTGTTTGGAAATAGAATCTTCCGGCAGATGAGGTTTGTAGGGAACGACCCATGTGTCGTTCCGTTTCGGTTAAATGATACTTTTATTGCCAAAAACGTTCGCACTCTACAGGGGCGCAATCCGAAGGGAGCGCCCCGCATTTTCCACGTTTCTCATTCATCAACTAAGAACTTGTTTTCGTAACAAAAAAGTGGTATAATAAGCGCATGGAAAAAGAAAAT
>CAVGEJ010000187.1:0-4261 GCA_963628215.1 Eubacterium sp. CAG:180 | reverse complement strand
CCCTTTCGGAGGGTGTTCCTTCTCCCTCCAAACCTCCCTCATCCTCCCCGAACTTCCCCGCAAGACCCCACCATCTCGTGGGCGAAGATTTGGTTCGCTTTTGGGGGTGGCGGGGTCTTACGGGGAAGTTTTTTGTCGGTTTGGGAGGTATGGATTTTTTGCGGAGTGCGGCTATCGCACCCGTTGGAGGGATTATAGCACTCGTTGAAAATCAAGCGCACTATGTTCGCACTCTGAGTGTCTGGAGTGAAAGTTCTTGGGGAGTCCAGAGGGGCTTCTTTCAAGAAGCCCCTTTGGCTAAGACCTTCAGAAGCGGAACGGGGTCGTTGGCGGTGATGAGGGAAGCGCCCTGCTCGATGCAGAAGCGGACGTCCTCTTCGGTGTCGGCGCAGTAGAAGTGCATGGGGAAGCCTTTCGCCTGATAGAAGGGGAGAAGTTCGGAGCGGACGAGTTTCATGGAGAGACCGAGTTCGTCGTAGTAGGAGTAGGAATCCGGCTCGAACTCCTGCATCTGGAAGTCGGGGTAGCCCATGGTTCGCCCGTGGTACTGGCACTTGATGTACTTGATGATCCGCGCGTTGAAGGCGTAGAAGTAGCAACGGTCAAACAGGTTGTACTGTTTGAGTAGCGCGACGGTGAGGTCGACGGTTTCCTCGGTGTACTCTTTGATCTCCACGCCGAGGATGATGTCGGGGCGCTTTTCGGCGCAAAGGCGGAGCAGTTCCTCAAGCGTGGGGATGCGGATGCCCTGATTTGCAAATTTGTCGCCGAACTTATCGCGGCAGATCGGGTTCAGTTCGCGAACCTCTGCAAAGGTCATATCCCGCAGATGGCGGGTTGCGTTGTCGCCGCAGGTGCGCGTCGGGATACCGTCATGGGACAGGACGGGAACTTTATCGCTTGTGAGCCAGATATCGAATTCGATTGCGTCCACGCCGAGATCGAGCGCCGCCGCAAAGGAAACGAGGGTGTTTTCGGGATAGCACGCGCGGTAGCCTCTGTGCCCTTCAACCAGAATGTTTTTCATGTATTGCTTTTCTCAATCCTTTCGTTTATAATTGCGCCTATATTATAGCAGATTTTGTGCCGGAATGCAAGACTTTTGCAAAATTGTCTGAAGCAAACTCAGTCCGCCAAGCGATGGCGGTATTGCATGGGCGACATTCCAAAGCTTTTGCGGAAGGCGCGGGCGTAGTAGTTGGGATCGTTGAAGCCGCAACGGGCGGCGATTTCCGCAACGGTCAGGGAGGTCTGCGACAGGTAGGTTACGCTTAACTCCAAACGTTTTTTCAGAATGAAGGCGGCGGGGGAAACGCCGTATTCGCGGCGGAAACGGTTGATGATGTGCTGTTCGGTATAATTGAACCGTGCGGAAAGCGCCGCGAGCGATTGCGGCGCGATCAGGTTTTCCAGAATGGCGTTGCGGATCTGTTCTGCCAGTCCGCGCCCGCCGGGATCTGCGCGGTCGACGGAAAGGCAGTTCAGCGCATTGAGAAAGGCGAGATTCATGCGCCGCTCCCGCCCGGGATCTGCGGCGTTCTGTTCCCTGATGACCGCGCCGAGCCAGAAGCCCGCCTGTTGCGTTACGCAACCGTGCGCGGGCAGGAAAAAGCAGGCGTTGGGGCTGACCCCGGCCGGAATTGCCGCGTTGGACGTCTGCCCGAGGCAGTCCGCTGTGAAGTGATAGTAGATATAGCGGCAAAAGGTGTCGGTGTGCGGCTTGTAGAACACGTTTTGCGGAATGAGAATATAGTGCTCCTTTTCCAGGCGGCAGACTCCGTCCTCCGTGAGGAAACTGCATTCGCCGTCGGTAACGTAAACAAGCAGATTGGTTCGGAAACGCCGCCCGTTGTGCGTCCGGCCCGATTGGGTCAGAAACCGCCCGGCGGTCTCCAACGTGCTCAACCCGGGGATTGACATCAGATACATTGCGCCTCGCCTCCTATCTTATCCGCCACCATTATAGCATAGATCGGTGGCGCTGTCAAGAGTTTCATTTTGTGCTGATTCTGTTTTGAATCGTGCCTTTACAATCTCCCGCCGTCATGCTATAATAATATGCGAATATGCGAACGGGCAGAAACGGAGGGAAAGGCATGGACGGGATTGAGGTATCGGAGCACAGCGGCGCGGGGTATCTGCCGCTTGTGAAATTCGGCTCGTGGCGGGTCGCAATCGCAAACTACGCGGCGCATTTTGACCGTGCAACCTACCGCTATTTCGAGCGGCATCTGCTGACCGACGAGGTGTTCGTCCTTCTGGAGGGCGAGGCGGAACTGGTTGCGGGGCGGGGCGCAGAGCCGCTGCGGCTGGAGACGGGAAAGCTTTACAACGTCAGGCAAGGGGTGTGGCACGCCCTGCTTTTGTCGGAGGACGCAAAGGTGCTGATCGTGGAGGAACGCGAAACCTCGCGCGAGAACACGGAATATGATTATTTTCGGTGAGAAAGAGGAGGACGGGACATGGAACTGATTCCGCAGAACAAACCGCAATACAAAGCCAATCTGCACTGTCACAGCACGCTTTCGGACGGTCACAGAACCGTGGCGGAACTGAAGGAGATGTACCGCGCGCAGGGGTATTCGATTCTGGCTGTGACAGACCACGAGTATCCCGCAAGCCATGCGGATATGACAGAGGCGGACTTCCTGATGCTGACGGGTTACGAGGTCTATATCCGCCCGAACCCGAAGGGGATTTTTGACCCGTACCAACCGGAGGTTCACCTGAACCTCTTCGCGCGCGACCCGCGCAACACGCGGCTGATCTGCCCGAACGGGAACAACTATTGCCGCTATCGGGAGAAGAACGGAAACCCGCCCGGGATTGTCGGGGTCGGCTCGGAAGCGCCGCGACAGTACACGGTCGACTACGTGAATGCCTTTATCCGCACGGCGCGGGAGAACGGGTATCTGGTTGCCTATAACCACCCCTATTGGTCGATGGAGGACGAGGCGACGGTCCTTTCCTACGAAGGGATGTTCAGTCTGGAAATCTGCAATTACAGTTCCTACCTGTCGAACGGGTTGGAGCACACCGCAGCGCTGTATGACCGCATGCTGTCCCGCGGATGGCATATCAACTGCCATGGGGGAGACGATAACCACAACAAATTCCCGCTTGGCGACCCGCTGTCGGATTCCTTCGGCGCGTTCACGATGATCTGTTCCGGGGAGCTGACCTATACGTCGGTTGTGAACGCGATGGAACGCGGGGATATGTATATGTCCATGGGACCTCGCTTCAACCGTCTTACCGTGGAGGGGGACGAGGTTCGGGTGGCGTGTTCCGACGTTTCGGCGATCTTTGTCTATACGGGGAGCAAACAGCCGACCGCGATTTATGCGCCGGAAGGGGAGGAACTGACCTCCGCCGCCGTTCCGCTCGACCCCGCCGCGCGCTATCTCCGCGTTTCCCTGCGGGATCGGGACGGACGTTGGGCGGATACCCGCGGCTTCTTTCCGCAGGAGTGGAAGTAGTAAGGCGGAAGGGAAACTCCGACTCGCGTAAAAATGCTTGTCCGCCCTCATCCGACCGGCGCAAATCTCTTTTACTTCAGGTTGTACAGCGAACATGGAGGGGCGGAGATTTATCCCCCCTCATCAGTCGCTAATGCGACAGCTTCCCCCCCCCGAGGGGAAGCCTTTTTTTACGCCGTGCATACATAGCAAATACAACTTTGAATAGCGAGTATACAACAACCCAGTATGTAGCAAATAATATTTCAAAATTCAATTCATTTATCATGTTGCACAATGCAAACGGAATCTTGCAAAAAGGCTTTCCCCTCGGAGGAAGCCTTTTTACGCCGTGCATACATAGCAAATACAACTTTGAATAGCGAGTATACAGCAACCCAGTATGTAGCAAATAATATTTCAAAATTCAATTCGTTTACCATGTTGCGCAGTGCAAAAGGAATCTTGCAAAAAGGCTTCCCCTCGGGGGGAAGCTGTCGCGTTAGCGACTGATGAGGGGGGATAAATCCGTACTTGCCAAATAAAAACAAACACAACTTCATGCAGAATACGAGATATCCGAATCATCGGGATTTTATGCCGTTGCCATTACAAAAGAAACTCGCACAATAGCCTTCCCCTTCGAGGGGGAAGAAAACTGCAAGCAGTTTGTCGCCGCAGGCGACGGATGAGGGCGGAAATTCCTTGCTCCACGATATCAACCACCCCAAAAGAGCCTGACGCAATCTGAACTGCCCCAAATTGTACGGACAGCACAAAAAAGAGTCTCAAGGTAGAAAATA
>CAVGEJ010000186.1:0-4348 GCA_963628215.1 Eubacterium sp. CAG:180 | reverse complement strand
GGTTAAAGTTCTTGAAAGTCTTGAAAACTTCTTTCAAGAAGTTTTCAAGCAGGGCTTGGGACAGCGTCCCAAGGTCTTTCCTTCAAACCTCCACCCACTTTACATACTCCTTCGCGCGAAACCACGTCATCTGGCGCTTCGCGTAATGGCGCGTCGCCAAACGGAGACGGGAAACCGCCTCGCCTAAAGATTCTTCGCCGCGCAGATAGGATAGTAATTCTTTGTAGCCGATCGCCTGCGCCGCAGTCGCGTTGACAGCGAAAATACCGTCAGAGAGAAGGCGGCGCGTCTCGTCCAGTAAACCGAGGGAAAGCATCTGGTCTACCCGCGCGTCAATCCTGCGGTTCAAAGTTTCACGCGCCCATGAAAGACCAATCACATAGGAACAGTAAGTCGGGGCGAGAAACGCGTTTTTGCGGTCAACCTCGGTCTTGGTTCGCCCCGTCACACGGTAAATTTCCAAAGCCCGTATCACGCGCGGAACGTTGTTCTCGTGAATCGCCAACGCACTCGCAGGATCTACCTCCGCCAACATCGCATGGAGTGCCGCGTTGCCGTGCGCCGCACGGTACGCCTCCAACTCGGCGCGAACCGCAGGATTCGCCGTCGCGCCCGCGTCGTTTCCGCCCCGCAGAAGCCTGTCCAGATATAACCCCGTCCCGCCGCAAAGAATCGGCAGTTTTGCGCGCGCGTGAATGTCGGAAATCACCTCGCGCGCCGCCGTGACGTACTCCGCGCAGGAATACGGCACTTCGGGATTCACAATGTCGATCATGTGGTGCGGAATGCCGCCCATTTCTTCCCTTGTCGGCTTCGCAGTTCCGATGTCCATGCGGCGGTAAACCTGCATCGAATCGCAGGAAACCACCTCGCCGCCCATCCGTTGCGCTAACTCCACCGCAAGGCGGCTCTTCCCGCTCGCCGTAGGTCCGACAATGCAGAGAAGCGGAATGCGGTCGGGCGAATTTCCGAACGCCGCGCGCGCCTGCGCAATCGCATTTGCAATCATCGTTTCCGTCATTCCGTCCCCTCCTTCCGCATCCGAAACTGTCCCATTTTATTATACACCCTTTCGGCGCGCTTGTCAAGATTATTTCGGAAGAGTATAAAACAATACCCCCTCGGAGACATACTCCGAGGGGGATGCTTGTGAGCCTTATCAGTTTATCAACTTATCAGCCAAGCTTTGCCTGGTTGATCTTGATGCCGGGACCCATGGTCGAGGCAATCACGCAGCTCTTGATATACTGTCCCTTTGCCGCAGCCGGCTTTGCCTTGATGATAGCGCCCAGCAGAGCGTCAAAGTTCTCCTTCAGCTTATCCGCGCCGAACGAAGCCTTGCCGATCGGGCAGTGGATAATGTTGGTCTTGTCCAGACGGTACTCAATCTTACCTGCCTTTGCTTCGGTAACAGCCTTCGCGACATCGGGGGTAACCGTGCCTGCCTTGGGAGACGGCATCAAGCCCTTCGGACCGAGAACCTTACCGAGACGACCGATGACGGACATCATGTCGGGAGACGCGATGACAACATCGAAATCGAACCAGTTTTCCTTCTGAATCTTCTCTGCGTACTCCGCACCGCCGACATAATCAGCGCCTGCGTCGAGCGCCTTCTGAACATTGTCGCCCTTGGTAAAGACAAGGGTCTTGACCTTCTTACCGGTTCCGTTCGGGAGCACGACCGCGCCGCGAACCTGCTGGTCTGCGTGACGGGAGTCAACGCCCAGACGGACATGAACCTCGATGGTCTCGTCGAACTTCGCCTTGGAGGTCTGGCAAACCAGAGCCATTGCCTCAGCGGTATCGTACTGCTTGGACTTCTCATACAGCTTTACGCTGTCAACATACTTTTTTCCGTTCATTCTTCAGCCCTCCTCAGTCTTCAACGGTCACGCCCATGGAACGCGCAGTTCCGGCGATCATGCTCATAGCCGTCTCGATCGTTGCCGCGTTCAGGTCGGGCATCTTGGTCTCGGCAATCTTTCTGACCTGCTCCTTGGTCAGCTTCGCGACCTTGGTCTTGTTCGGGGTAGCAGAACCGGACTCAATGCCGGCAGCCTTCTTGATCAGAACCGGAGCGGGCGGGGTCTTGGTGATAAACGTAAAGGAACGGTCAGCGTAAACCGTGATCACGACAGGGATAATCAGACCGATGTCGTTCTTGGTTCTCTCGTTGAAATCCTTCGTGAAAACCGGAATTGCAACGCCGTACTGACCCAGTGCAGGACCGACAGGCGGCTGCGGGGTCGCCTTACCGGCGGGAAGCTGCAATTTGATATAACCTAAAATCTTCTTTGCCATAGTATTTTTTACCTCCGAATGTGGTTTTCTGCGGAAGCCTGCAAAATTTGCTTCCTCCCACTCGTAACCGAAAAAGCGGTTACGTTAGCTGTTTGCCTCGAGGAGTTTGACAGCGCTTGTCTCCAACTCAACGGGCATATCCCGATGTCCGCGCTTGACCAGAACGGTAACGCTCTTGAGGTCGTCGGAAATCGACTGCACAACGCCGTTGTACCCCTCAAACAGCCCGCTGATGATCGAAACGGAATCTCCCACCGCATAGGACACGCGAACCTGCGGCGCGCTCTCAATCGACAGCGCGGCAACCTCGTCCTCGGTCAGCGGCGTGGGTCTGGAGCCCGGACCGACGAAACCCGTCACGCCCGTGATATTCCGCACCGCGTGCCAGCTTTCCTCGTTCATGACCATCTTGATATAAACGTAGCACGGGAAAATCTTGGTTTCGACTTCCTTTTCCGTCTCGCCGTTCTTTTCGATCACAGTCTCGGTCGGAATGCGGATGTCGAAGATCTGATCGCCCAGTCCTCTGTTCTCGATGATCTTCTCCAAACTGGTTTTGACTTTGTTTTCGTAGCCCGAATAGGTGTGCGCAACATACCACCGCGGACCTACATTCATTTCATTGATATCACTCATGGTCTTACTGGAACAGTCTGATGATGGCGTTGATTCCCTCGCTGAGTCCGAAATCAAGCAGGCAGATGACCAACGCGCAGACAATCAGAGCGATCAGCACGACGATCGTGCTTCTCTTGGTCTCCGCCCACGACAGCCATGTCACGCGCTTGACCTCGCTCTCGTACTCGCCCGCCACCTTGCTGACCTTCGCGCGATTGCGGATTGCCAACACGATAACCAACACCAGAATCGCGCCGAGGATTCCCTCGACGATGATGTTGCCCGTAGACATCACAAACTTGCTTCCGACGGAAACCGTGGAGCGGTAAGTGGTGTAGAACGGAATCGCAAGCAACGCCAGATACATCACCGCGAAAAGCCCGAAGACGAACCATCTGAGTACGCCTTTCTTATTGAAAAAGCCCTTTACACTCATTTTCGTCCCCTCGCTTACTTCGTTTCTTTGTGAAGTGTATGCTTGCGGCAGTACTTGCAATACTTCATGAGTTCCAGTCTGTCCGGGTCATTTTTCTTGTTTTTCTTGGTGTCATAATTTCTCTGCTTGCATTCACTGCACGCAAGAGTCACTTTGACTCGTGCATCATTAGCCATTTAGCGGCACCTCCCATTTTGAATTATTTGATCCGGCATATCGCCGAACCCGTGTACCTCCCTCCCGAGAGCATCGGACGCCGAGATGATCGGTTGCGCATCGCCCGAGAATTCCGCGGCACAGAACCGCAAAGAAAAAGCCCTCTCGCAGAGGTATTTTCATTATACCACATTTTCCATAGCTTGTCAAGCCTTTTTTGTGTTTTTTTTGAATCATAAATAATACAATAACTGCGAAAGGTATTTCCGCCCTGTTCCGGACGTGCCAATCGCATTTATTTTTATTTCGGAGGGAAAGAAAATGGCTGACCACACGATTATAGAGGATAAGAACAGAAAAGCGCATGACCTCTACTATAAACTGCATAAGTGCTTGAAACGGTCACTTTCGGGTGAAACGGAAAACGGCGACGACTTATCATGCCACACAAACGCTATTGTGCGTCACCTTGCAAAAAGTATCGAGAGCGGCGAAACGTGGTTTGATGAAAGCGTGGATTGCCGATGTAACTACTTCCTTGCCGCAGGAATGAACAATTACGAGCGGTACGCGGGAACACCGGACAGGCTTTCGGGCTTTCTTGCTTCTCCGCCGACGCTTGACGGGCCATGGAATGACGCTTTTCGCAAAAAGTATTGCGGCGGGTGTGAAATTGAAAATTGCGCAGACTGTCCGAACGGAAACGTGGAAGAAACAAACATCAAAGAGTGGTTAAAAATGAGGACGGAGAGGGACGAAGAATGAACGAATACAGATACTTAGAACTTGTTTTCGTAACAAAAAAGTGGTATAATAAGCGCATGGAAAAAGAAA
>CAVGEJ010000185.1:0-4414 GCA_963628215.1 Eubacterium sp. CAG:180 | reverse complement strand
TTGGAGGGTAGAGAACCCCCTCCGAAAGGGGGGTCTCTGCGCCTCCAAGGTCTTCTTCCCTTCCCCCTACCGCCACCTCGACTTCGACGAGTAGTAGCGATTCCATTGCGCCTTGGTTTTGCGGCGGAGGTAAATCTCAACACCAACCCAAAGAGCCATGCAGATTACAAAGAAAATGACGGTCGCCTTCGCGCGACGGCTTTTCGTCAGATTCCGAACCGAGAGTAAACGACTGACAAAACTGCTCCGCTCCGCGCTTTCCGCAGTCTCCAAAGGAACAGTTCCGATCACCTGCCCATCGTAAACCGCCGCTACAAACCCGACCGGCGTTCCCTCCGCAACGGGCGCTTCCAACTCGTCCACACTCAAGCGAATGCTCAGAAAAACATCCTTTCCAACCTCACTGCCAACGGGAAGATACGCGTAAAGCGACTCCGACGGACGCACGTCCACCGCGTCCACCATGTCGGAAACCGTCACGGGAACTGTGCAGACCTTGGTTTTGGGCGAAAGCACCTCTAAGTTGGTGTAGTTCGCATACCCCCACCGCACAAGCGACCGCGCAAGACTGTACGCCGCCGTTTCGCTCGCCGCGCCCTCCTCGTCCTTCGAATCAAGCAGAACCAACAGATAGCTGTCGTTCGCCTTCTTCGCCAGAGCAACCAACGTCACCCCCGCGTTGTTCGTCTCCCCAATGCACATCCCCGCGTATTGTACGCCGCCCGACTGCGAATCGGTGATCAGCCGGTTGCGGTTGAGAAAGGTTTTCCCGTCGGCGGTCTCCCCGTTCCGCAGACCGACAAAGGAGAGATAGATATCGTTTTTCATCGCCGCCAACGCAATGCGCGAAAGATCCGCCGCCGTTGTGTAGGAGTTGTCCCCCACCCCCGTCGGGTCACCGACGTAGGTCTCGGTCGCGCCCAATTCCTTGGCGCGCGCGTTGAGCAGGGCAACATAACCCGCCGTCGCGCGCTCCGCCGTTTCCGCACTTCCGCCGTTTCCCACGCAGTAGGCAATTACATCGTAAGCGTCGTTGTAACTTCCGCAGAGCGCCAGAAGCAGAATGTCGCGCAGACTGTATTCGTCACCCGCTTCCAACTTGTAGCGCAGTCCGCCGGACACCAACATTTCCTCCCGCACCGTCACCGTCTGGTCAAGGCTGTTTCCCAGTCTCTCGCAGGCAACCAGACCCGAGAGCAGCTTGACGCTCGCCCCTGCGGGAACGCGGGTGTTTTCGCTCTTCCGCCCCATCACGCGCCCGCTCTCCACATGGAGCAGATACACCGCGTCGGCGCTGTCCAACGCAGGGAGTGCCGATACCTCGCCGTGCGCCGTCACCGCCAATAACGGCAACAGACAGAGAACCGCCGACAGCCAGGCGATCAGCCTTCGCCGCCTTTGCTTTTTTTGCATCGCAGTCCTCCTTTCCGTATGCACAACCGTTGCAAATGGTTGCTTTATTTGTAGGCAGATAAGATATATCCCCCTCATCAGTCGCTTGCGCGACAGCTCCCCCCGAGGGGAAGCCTGCCATACGCGATACAACTAATAAAAAACAACGTCTCAATTATCTTTTGTTTTGTTGTGAAGTGCAAAAGGTGCGGTATAAAAGGCTTCCCCTCGGAGGGAGCTGTCGCGCAAGCGACTGATGAGGGGGGATAAACTTCATCCTCTCAATCGGTACACTCGCAACACGCTTCCGCGCACAATCAACCTACCCCTGCTCCCCTGCAAGCTTTCTCACGGTCTCCCTGTCGCGCGCAATCTGCTCGCGCAGAGCCTCTACCGTGTCGAATTTCCGTTCCTCGCGCAGGTAGCGTAAAAACGCGACCCGCACGGTTTTTCCGTACAGATCCCCGTCAAAATCCAACAGGTGCGTTTCGCACCGCACCTCGTGCGCGCCGTTCACCGTCGGGCGCGTTCCGATGTCGGTCACACCCGCGTAATGCCGCCCCGCCACCTCGCAATCGGTCTGATAGACCCCCGCGCGCGGGATCAGCGCAAGCGGCGCAAAGCGTTGATTGACGGTCGGAAACCCGATCGTCCGCCCCAGTTGCGCACCGGAGATAACGGGCGCGGTCAGCTGATACGGGCTTCCCATCAGCGCCGCCGCCTCGTCGGGTTTCCCCTCGGTCAGAAGCCGACGGATGCGCGTGGAACTGATCGGCTCTCCGCCCGCCATCACCGCCACCTGCACCAACAGTCTCCCGCCTAACATTTCGCGCAACAGGTCGGGCGTTCCCTCCCCGCGCCTGCCGAAACGGTGGTTGAAACCGCATGCCGCGGCAACGCAGTGGCAGTCCCCGATCAGAATGCGGCGGACAAATTCCTGCGGCTCGGTGTCGCGCAGAAGCGGGAAGTCGGCAATCACCGCCACCTCCGCGCCCGCCCCGGCAAAGCGCTCCAGCCGCTCCTCCTCGCTTGTCAGATGCCCCGGCGGATTCGGCGACAACCAGTCCGACGACAGCCCCTCAAAGCAGAAAACGCCAAGCGCGGCATGGGGAAAATCCCTGTCCCGCATTTCCCGCGCGGCGCGGATAAGCGCCCGGTGTCCGAGGTGTACGCCGTCAAAATTTCCAAGGCAAAGAACCGTTTCGCGCGGCATTTCGCATACCTGCGCAGTCCTCGGATTCAGAATCCGCATGCAGTCTCAGCCTTCCAGTCCGAGATAGGTGCGGACAAGTTCGCCCATCAGCTCGTCCCGATCCACGCGGCGGATCAGCGCCCGCGCGCCCGAGCAGTTGGTAATATAGGTCGGATCTTCCGAAAGCAGATAGCCCACGATCTGCCCGATGGGATTGTAGCCCTTCTCGGTCAGAATGCCGTAGACCTGCCGCAGCGTTTCTTTCATTTCCTGTTTTTCGTCCGGTCGGTTTTCCATGTTTTCTCCTTTACGATCCGAGAATCGTTTGATCGGTTCTGTCGTTCCGTAGTTATCTATATGATACCATAAATCCCCGCCCCTGTCAAGAGATTGTGCGCAGAAAAGCTTTTACGTCGGGGCGGATACGGTAGCTTTCCATCGCTTTGCGGATGGCTTTGCGCCGCGTCGGCTCGGGCAGTCTCCCCTTTTCAAAGTAGGGCAGAATCGCCGCCTCCTGCTTTGCAAGCGCGGTTGCGAAGTACCACGCCGCCATCATGCAGATGTAGTACCCGTCCCTTGCAGCCGTAACCGCCGCCACCCGCGCGGGGTAGGACGGGTCGAAATCCTCTTCGAGATAGTACCGCATCAGAAGCCCGATGGCATAGCGAACCGCATATACGTCCTCCGCCGCCATCCACCGTTCGATATGCGGCAGCAGTTCCGCGCGGTGCTTTCCGAGAACGCGCGGATTGAAGCAATCGCAGGTGGACCAATCATCCACAAACAGCAGGAAGCGGTTCAGTTCGCGGATTACGGCATCAAAGTCCCGCTCCTGCTCCAACAGGACTGCGTGGAGCAGCTTTTCCTCGTGGTATTCGTGCGGCAGGTCGGCGAGGAATGCCGCGCGCCCCTCGGGGTCATGCGCCAGTTCCTTTGCGTAGGCGCGCAGGACGGGCATTCTCACGCCGATGACCAGTTCCTTCGGAACGGCGGGCATGAGGGCGCTCTGGAAGTCGCGGAACGGCAGATCCTGCATGCCAAGCAGATCTGCGCGGATCTCAGCGGTTGTTTTCATGTTCTTCCCCCTCATGGGCTTCACAGGCTTCATAGGTAAATCGCGGGAAAGTTTTTCCGTCCCGCGTTACGGTCTCGTTCCACATTTCGGCGGGGCGAACCCACAGTCCGCCGTCGCCGTATTTCGCGCGGTAGACAACCATGGGGTTCAGTGTTTCCGAGTGTTTTGCGATCCCGAGCACCTCGTATTCCCCTCCTTTGAAGTGCCGCCATCTGCCTGCGGGGATTGTCTTTTTTGCGTACTCGTAGCGCATGCGGAGCAGGATTTCCCTGTCTGCGGGGCAGAAGTCATACTGCGGGATTTCTGCGGGTGTGATCCAGCGGAGGTCGCGGTGCTCAAGCATGGTGGGTTCGCCCTCGGCTGTGGCGCAGAAGAGGGTCAGCCGGACGGTGATATCGGGGTATTCGTGCAGAACTTCGGCGTAAACTTCCGTCGGTTCGACCTTCAGCGCCAGTTCTTCGCGGCACTCGCGCCGGAGTGCTTCCTCACGGCTCTCGCCCTTCTCGACCTTCCCGCCGACGAACTCCCACAGCAGTCCTCTCGCTTTCTTTTCGGGGCGTTGGCAAATGAGGAATTTCTCCCCCCGCCAAATCAGCGCCGCCACGACTTCCGTTACGTCTCTCTCCATTTTCATCCTCCGCTCTTTTGTATTATTGTACCACATCCTCGCGGAAAAGTCAAGACAGGAGGGAAAGAAAGACAGGGCAACAGTGTAGTGTTACAATAGAAGTGAGACCAAAAGCGAAAAAGCTATA
>CAVGEJ010000184.1:0-4425 GCA_963628215.1 Eubacterium sp. CAG:180 | reverse complement strand
GACTTCTCCTTAAGAAGTCCCCTAAGCAGGGCTTGGGACAGAGTCCCAAGGTCTTCCCCTACCGCCGCCCGTTTTTGAGACGGCGGACGAGAACGTCCACGACATCCTCGACCGTCGCGCGTTGGTCGGGGGACAGAACGGATAGCTTTTCGTTGAGTAAAGACATCTTCAATTCGTAGTTTGCCTGAACAACATCCTGAAGAATGCAGTCGGCAGTCACACCAAGCTGATTGAGAATCACGATAAACGTCTCGAGCGACGGCAGCTTTTCGCCGCGCTCAATCGAGCCGATATAATTCACACTCAACCCCGCGCGCTCGGCAAGCGTCTCCTGCGTCATCTTTTTTGTTTTCCGGTACTTCCGGATGTTCTCTCCGATTGAACGGTAATCCATCGAAAACCTCCCTGACAGAATTTCAATTATACTATTAGTATAGGTTCTCCGTAACCGCATGAGAACATTCTATCAGAGAGAAGCCAACGCTGATTGTGTGCTTTTTCGACAGAAAAAGACAGAAAGGGAACTTCCTCGCGGTAAATCCCCCTTCTGTCCGTTTTATTTTGTTTATTTACGGCGCTTCAGAACCAACGCGCCGCCGAGCATCAGAATCGGAAAAACAATCGCCGAAAGAATCCCGATGTGCAGATTGTCCCCGAACGCCCCCGCAACCATCCCGGCAAGGGTCGGACCGCCCGAACAGCCAATGTCCCCCGCAAGCGCCATGAGCGCAAACATCGCAGTGCCGCCGCCCGGAATCGACTCGGAAGCCATGCTAAGCGTCCCCGGCCAGAAAATGCCGACCGAGAACCCGCAGACCGCACAGCCGAGCAGACCGAGCGCGGGAATCGGCGCAAGCCCGATGCAAAGGTATGCCGCAATGCAAAGGAGCGCGCTGAACAGAATGAACCGCTTCAGGCGAAGCTTTGCGCCGAAAAAGCCGAAGATCATGCGGGACGTCCCCATGCAGATTGCGAACGCCATCGGTCCGGCAAGATCGCCGAACGTTTTGTTCACCCCCAAGCCGCGCTCCGCAAAGGTCGACGCCCACTGGGACACCGAGACCTCGCTCGCACCCGCGCAAAGCATCATCGCAAAGAACAGCCAGAACATCGGGTTGCGGAACAGCACGCGCATGGAAGCGCCGCTCTCCCCGTCCCCCGACGGGCGGAAGATCGGAACGGTCAGGAAAAAGATCGCGTTGGCAAACGGAACGATCGCCCACAGGCGCGTCAGAATCCGCCAGTTCGCAATGCCCACCGTGGAGAAAAACAGCGTGGACAGCCCTATGACCGCAACCTGCCCCCAACAAAAGACCGAGTGCAACAGGCTCATCATCTGCTGTTTGTTGGAAAGCGGGCAGGATTCCACCATCGGGCTGACGATCACCTCCAACAGCCCGCCGCCGACGGCGCAGACCACCACGGCAAGCATCAGCCCCGCAAACGGGTCGGGAAGCAGATCGGGCAGAACCGACAGCAGGATCAGCCCCACCCCGCCGAACAGCTGCGCAGCCACCGCCATCACGCGGTAGCTGATGCGGCTTGCAAACCGCGCGGCAACCATGTCGATGCAAAGCTGAAGCAGGAAATTGACGGTTACAAGCAGGGTAATTTTCGTCATCGGAATGCCGTAGCTGTCCGAAAAGGTGACGAACAGAAGCGGCGTGAAGGTGTTGACAATCGACTGCACCACATACCCGATGAAGCAGGCGGTTACGGTTTTTTTACAGCTTTGCGGTTGCATCGGTCGGCTTTAACTCCCCGTTGGTTTCGATGATGTCCGCGCCATAGGTTCGGATCGCCTCCTCCGCTTCCTCGGGCTTGGAAAGAATCCAGATGCCGAGCCGCGCGGAAGCCTTGACCCGCCCGCAAACCTCGGGGTCGGCTTTTGTTCCCTTGAACCACGCGGTCTTGGCGTTGTCGTAGCAGACCCAAACGGTCAACTCCCGTCCGCGCGCGATTTCGGTAACCTCGCGGATACGCTCCGCCGAGAGATCGCCGCCGTCGTAGTGCAGTTCGGCTTCGGGCAGAGTCTCTGCCACCAAGCGCAGATCCTCGGGCGTTTTGCAGGTCACGCCGATGTGGGCATGGCTGCTGCCAAGCTGTTTCAGCATCGCGTCGCGCATCTCGGGTGGGAAGGATTCCCACACGTTATCGATCTTCAGCCGGATTCCGCTTTCCTCCGCGAATGCGAGCAGTTCCGCAAGCGTGGGAAGCTTTTCCCCTGCGAATTCCGGGGCTTTCCACGCGCCGAAATCCAGTTTTTCCGCTTCCGCCAACGTCAGATCCGCAATCTTGGTTTCCTCTGCGACAGCGCTGCCGTCCGGATTCCGCCCCGTGCGGTTCACGGTTCTGTCGTGCAACAGGACGATCACACCGTCCTTTGTGTATTTGGGGTCGCATTCGATGATACCGTAGCCCTCGCGGACTGCGGCGCGGTAAGCCCGCATGGTATTCTCGGGATAGTCCGAACTGACGCCTTTATGTGCCTGATAGATGACCATTGTTTCAATCTCACTCCGTTCTTTCAAATTCGCATCTATTATACCATGTTTTTCTCCCGCTTGCAAGCCTTTTTTACAAAAAACCTTGGAGAGGAAATCCTCTCCAAGGTCGGTTATTTTTTGAGGGTACGGATTACATCAGGGAATGGTACAGACCGATGATATCCTCGAGCGTCGGGTCTTTCGGGTTGCCGGGACGGCAGGCGTCCGCCATAGCGGATTCGGCAAGGAAGCGGACATCCTCTTCCTTCACGATTGCCTTGAGATCCTGCGGGATTCCGACATCCTTCGACAGCTGACGAACCGCTTCGACTGCCGCCTTGCGGTACTCCTCCTGCGACATCTTTTCCGTGCCTTCCACGCCCATTGCCTTCGCGATATCGCGGTACTTCTCGCCCGTTGCGGGTGCGTTGTACTCCATCACGGTCGGAAGCAGGATTGCGTTCGCCACGCCGTGGGGGGTATCATAGACTGCGCCGAGAGCGTGCGCCATGGAGTGGACGATACCGAGACCGACGTTGGAGAAGCCCATGCCGGCAATGTACTGTCCGAGCGCCATGCCTTCTCTGCCCTCTTTGGTATTCGCCACTGCGCCGCGGAGGTTCTTGGAGATCAGCTCGATCGCCTTGAGGTGGAACATATCGGTCATTTCCCACGCGCCCTTGGTAATATGGCCTTCGATTGCATGCGTGAGCGCGTCCATACCGGTTGCGGCGGTCAGCCCCTTGGGCATGGTGGACATCATTTCGGGGTCGATGATTGCGACCACGGGGATATCATGGACGTCAACGCAGACGAACTTCCGCTTCTTCTCCACGTCGGTGATAACGTAGTTGATGGTCACCTCTGCGGCAGTGCCTGCGGTTGTGGGGACTGCGATGATCGGCACGGACGGATGCTTGGTCGGAGCGACGCCCTCAAGGCTTCTCACGTCCTCGAACTCGGGGTTTGCGATGATGATACCGATTGCTTTGGAGGTATCCATGGAAGATCCGCCGCCGATGGCGATCAGGTAATCCGCGCCGCACTTCTTGAATGCGGCAACGCCCGACTGGACGTTTTCAATGGTGGGATTGGGTTTGATATCGGAGTACAGTTCATATGCGAGTCCTGCGCCGTCGAGCACGTCGAGCACCCGCTTGGTTACGCCGAAGCGGACGAGGTCGGGGTCAGAGCAGACCATCGCTTTTTTCAGCCCTCTGCCTTTTACCTCTCCGACGATCTCATGGATCGCGCCCGCGCCGTGATAGGATGTTTCGTTCAGAACAATTCTTGCCATGTCAGTCACCTTTCCTTTTTTGTTTTTTGTGTATCCCTGTCGGAATTTTCACATTGTCCTTGCCTTTATTATAGCACACTCCAACGCAAAAATCAACATACTTTTTCTATGAAAATCTGATTTTTCTGTGATTTTTGGCAAAAGGTTGTCTTTTTTCAGCAATGATTCACAAAAGTGTCTGCTATGGGGGAGGAAGGTCGCGGGGCTTTGCCCCGCACCCCACTTGAAAACTTCTTGTAAGAAGTTTTCAAGACTTTCAAGAACTTTACCCCATTTGGATTTTGGGTTCTGTTTTTACGTTGTACAGATTTTAGATGTAGCCGTATTCCGTGCTACTATTTCCGGCTGCTACGAACAAAATCCCGTCGAGCGGGATTTTGGCGGCTGTCGCCTTTCTCCGCTACCGGATAGAAATGGTTCAGGTTAGTGAATGGACGGATGGCGGGTTGATTTGCGGGGCGCTCCCTGCGGATTGCGCCCCTGCAGAGTGCAGAATCCGTTTAGGATGAGAGATTGTAGGGAACGGCCCGTGTGTCGTTCCGCGTCGGGTGAAAAGCACTTGCGGACTTATTCATATGTGGGCAGAAATTTATCCCCCCTCATCAGTCGCTGAACGCGACAGCTTCCCCCCAAGGGGAAGCC
>CAVGEJ010000183.1:0-4500 GCA_963628215.1 Eubacterium sp. CAG:180 | reverse complement strand
GAAGAATGAAAAGAACGAATATGTGGCTCTCGCTGATTGCGGCGGTACTGGCGATTGGGGCGTTGGTCGGACTTGTGGCATGCTTGGGCAGAAGCACGGGAACGACGAAGCCCGCAGAAACGAAGGAGGAAGAAGTGGTTTTGACCAACAAAACGGCAAATTATGCGTATCGGCAGAATATGGATGACGGAAGGCGCGCTTATCTGGCGTACACCGACACCCTGATTCCCAACACGAAGTACCGTATCGAGTTTGATTTCAATGAAAGCGACGCGGACATTCAGGCGTTTTTCAAGCAATACAGCCTGACTGCCGCTTACGCCTTTGACACCAAGATTCCCGACGCGGGAGATACGTTCGGTTACACCCTGACTCCCCCCACGGGAGACGGCATGAAGTCCGGATATTACCAAGATTTCCAGTCGGGTGATGACGGTACACTGGTGCTTCGGTTTGTAATCGGACCGAAGGTTGCCGACGATGAAACGACCGTAACCGATACGGATCGCGCGATCCTGTCGTTTATTGAAGATCATATGAGTTTCCGCGTTGTCAAGAAGGGCTGACGGAGGACGGAAAGGAGTTTTTTATGAAAATCAGAACTTGGGCTTCGGTTGTAGCGGCTCTGCTTCTGATTGGTGTTCTGGCTGGGGTTGTTGCATTCCTCGGAAAGACCCCGGACAGCGGCGGCAACAAGGAAACGGGCGGCGCTTCGTCCGATGTTACACAGAAGCCGGACGAAACAACCAAGCCGGGTGAAACAACCGAAACGGTCAAAAGAAAGACCGTTGTGACCAATCAAACGGCAAAGTACGGCTACCGTTTGGCTTCGGACGCTGTCGGCTATTTGGTTTATTCGGACGAACTGAAGAAAAACACCGATTATCAGATACAGTTTAACTTTGCGGAGGATGACTTCAAAACCTTTTTGGAACTTTACGAACTGTCGTTTTCCTATCGGGTTTCACTGCATATTCCGGAAGCCGGAGAATCCTTTGATTATCGGTTGATACCTTCTGACGGTGAAGGAATGAAACCGGGGTATTACCACGATTTCAGAACCGACGATAACGGGACGTTTGTTTTGATGCTTCTGATCGGTCCGACCTTGTACGGTACGGAAGCGGAAAAAACAGAGAAGATCACGAAGATCGTGCATTACATCCGAGACAATATGCCTTTCCAGATCGTGGAGATTGTGAGGTGAGCGTATGAGAAAAACAAAACGGATTCTTTCTCTGGTGCTCTGTTTCTGGATGCTGTTGCAGACCTTTGCCGTGCTGATGCTTCCCGCCTCTGCGGAGACGGGGGCGG
This sequence comes from Eubacterium sp. CAG:180, assembly GCA_963628215.1. Taxonomy (GTDB): domain Bacteria; phylum Bacillota; class Clostridia; order Oscillospirales; family CAG-272; genus UMGS1865. Next base: position 3,186 of record CAVGEJ010000183.1, on the reverse strand, counting down.
AGGCAATGGACGCAAGCCATGTGACGGACGATCTGGATGTGATGAACGTTGACCGCAAAAAGTACCCGAAGGACGCGAGCGACGATCACGTGGAGATTCTGAAATTCATTGAGTTCGGCTATAAGGCGAACGGGGATTTCTCGGAATACGGTTTGTATCTGTACCTTTACAACCCGTCCGGCAAGATGATCACGGGCAACAATCAAAACTGCGTACAGCTTGCCTATGCACCGGGTAGCGGCGCAGTAACCTCCTATTACAAATACCCGCTGAAAATCCTGTCTTGGTCTACCGAGGAAGGATATGAACGGGTATACTGGAAGGTCAAGGTGGTTGGTGCGGAGGATATCGCGCCGCGGCTGAATAAGGCTCTGCGGGAATACCGCATCAGCGGCGTGGAGATTTTGCGCGCGGGCAACAGCAACGCAACCGACTATTGCTTCGGCGGCGGAACTTTTAAGTTCTCGGGTTATCACCGGGGCTGTCAGTCCAACGAGTACTCCACCCTGCGGTGCAGAGCGGAGAAGATGGACGTGGTGAAATTGGAACTGCACCCTGTGACGTATTACTTGCAAAAGGAAGCTTCTGCTTCCGGCGTGAAAAAGTACGATGAAGTTTTCGGCGTGTATTTTTCCGTGCCAAAATGGGCAGTAGCAAGATATGGAAACTTGAATGACGATACATTGAAGGGCTTGGAAGCCGTGAAGGGCTTTTATAAAGAAGCAACTGTAAACGGAATTCTGACGGACAGCGACGAACTGGTAAATCTGTGTAAAGATCCTTCGATTGCCAAATCGGATATTTACTTTTGGAATCATACATCTTCGACTGCCGGAGGACCGCCTGTGTATCGTTATGCCACGGTTAACTGTAAACCGTATCTTCCCGTAAGTGCTGTTGTAAGCACGGTTGACGATTTTCGGTATTCCAATATATTTGAAAAGAGTAACAGCATTGATGGAGTATCCGCTTCGGAATTTGCAAAGTGGTATACCGACAGCGGCAAAAATGCGTTGTGGCGCACGAATTTGTTGTCTTACACAATTACAAAGGACGATGTCGGCAAGGCGGAGAAGTTTGTTGGCTTCTGGAACACGATTGTAAACAGTTTCAAGAAAAAAGGAAGTACGGAAACGGTTTCGTTTGACGCGCTCCAATACCTTTCCGGTTCGGCAGCAGGGTCTTTGGATGCAAAAGCCATTTCGGAGAAATTCAAGGTCACGGAAGCCGATGCCGAGGAACTGAAGTCTTTTGCTTTGAAAGCGGGCAACGATTATACCTATATTATGCATTTCGCAGTTCGGGACTGTGTTTCCGCAAAGATTACGGATGCGGGTACACTGGATCGCGACGCGTGGTTTGACTACTTCGACGAGGTTGCTGTCGGCAACAGCTACTATTTCGAGAAAACCGTCTTTGAGGACTTCGACGTTTTGGAACTGACCTTCCGCGACGAGGAAAACAAGCTGTCGGTTGTTCCCGTGTCGGCAAGCCCGATTGATGTCACGGGCGGAATCCCGTCCCCCGGGGCGGACAACCCCAACGAGAAGCCGAAGGCGGACAACCCCACCGACTGGTGGACGCTCTTCAACTCTCTGGAAACGTGGATTAAGGTTGTAGCGGTTCTGGCACTGTTCGTCCTGCTCTTCCTCGCGTTTCGTTTCTTCGGCGGGTTCTTTGGATTCGTCGGACGAATCGTGACCGCGCCGTTCCGATTACTCGGGAAAGGCATTTCCTCGGGGGTTCGCGCAGGACAGTCGCTCCATGAGGGACGCCTCGAACGCAAAGCCCAGAAAGAACATGACGAAGATCGCGCAGAAGCAAAAATCGACCGTGACCGCCGCCGCAAGCGGGAGGATCGCGCGGACGAACTGACCGAAAAGAAAATCGAAAATAAAAAAGGAGAATAAATCATGAGAATCAAGAATTTTTTGAAACTGCTTGCCTGTGTGCTTGCAGTGTCGCTGTTGGTCGCGTTTGCAATCAACGCATCGAACATCGCAAAACCGCTGACGCAGAAGAAGGTATCGAACCCGAAAAACGTGTTACAGTCTGCGGACATCAAGTGGTGTCCGTATGTCACCAAGGACGGTATCACCTATGAGCGGAACGAAGATGGCTCATGGCATATTTTTGGCACTTCGACTCAAGCTACAGGAGTTTTTCTGACGCTTGACCGCTTTTCCTTAGAGGACGGGAAAACTTATATGTTTTCCTCCGGAATGAAGCATGATAGCGTGAAAGGTTATTTCTGCAATTTGAATGGGTCGGATGGAAATATTTATGTAGGCAACCTGGATCCGGATTATGACAGCAAGCCGACTACACGCATTTATGGTGCTTTTGAAGCGCAAAGCGGCGTGAGTTATCATGTGCATTTTTCCGTGATGAATGCCGGTGCTGTGATTGACGAGGTGCTTTACCCCTGCCTTGTGGAGGGCACTGAAGCGGGCGACTTCTATATCTACAAGTAAACCGACACACTGACAACGGGCAGTCCGTTCCTCGCGGATGGACTGCCCACTATAGAAAAAGCCCGCCGTGTGGCGGAGAAAGGGAATTCAATGCGAAAAAAGAGATATCGTACTCCGACTGCGGAAGTACACCGAGGAAGCAATGTCGCAAAGGTCTATCGCGGACGGACAAAGTATATTGACAGTGAACCGAAGTTGGAGCGCAATTACGTTGTTGTAAAGGAAAAGCAACCGTATGTGGAAATTGCAAAGCTGAAATCGGTCAAGAAGGAGAAAGACCGCGCTTTATTTGAGATTGACAAGGATAAATACGGGCTTGAAAAGCGCACGGGCGTTGATTACCAACGTTTTTCAAAGAACCGTATCACCCGAAAGAATCTGTCTCTTTTCGATTCCGATGTTTTTCCTGAAGGGAAAGAGCGTTTTCGGCTGACAAGCCATGATACCCACCGAGCGCAGTTACATACGAAAAAGAAAAAGCCGAGGTGAGAGCCACCTCGGTGGAGAAATAAATTCTCCTGTTTGCGGGTCGGTATACACTGCCTTGCAACAGCGCCGACAGCCAATCAGCAAGCCGATTGGTTCGCTACCTTGCCTATAGTATACACCAAAATTCCGCAAATGTCAATAGAAAATCGAAAAAAAGGAGGTCAAAAGATGTTGTGTTACAATAGGTATGTCACTACAACCGCGATTTTGGGTTGCAGGACGA
>CAVGEJ010000182.1:0-4506 GCA_963628215.1 Eubacterium sp. CAG:180 | reverse complement strand
GCACGGTGGTGTGAGAGGTCGGCTGCTCACCTAATGGGTAGCCTCCTACTCGATTGCGTTCTGCCGCCGCTTCATGCGTTGCCAACTGGTAAAGCCGTAAATGTCGTTGGCAAGAAACGCCGCAAAGCAGACCACAACCGAAAGATAGGAGGGATTCTCAAGCGTTGCAAGCGTCCAGAGCACAATCAGAACCACGTCGTTTGCCGCATATGCCAAAGCAAAGAACGGACTGCGGCGGAAGGTCAGCCAGACCGCAAGAAAACTTGTGGTAACGGAAACCGTGCTCGGAATCAGATTGGATGTCCCGAGCGCCGCGAGAAGGAAGTAAAAGCCTGTTGTGACAGCCGCAGTCAGAACCCACATCAAAAGCTGTTCCCGAGCCGAAAGCGAGTGAACCGCAACCTCCGAGCGCTTGCCTTGGTACGGATGCCGTAACCAATCCACCAACGCAATCACCGCCATCGGCGCAGACATTCCAAGGTAGGTCAGCATTTCGCCCCAATAGGCGAAAGAGTAGGAGATCACCCCGTATAAACCGCTGAACAGAACCATCAGAACCTGCCCGATCGGGTTGCCCTTCGCGTTGAAAATCAAAGCAGTTACCCCAATAAGAGAAGCGATAAGGGATAGAAATCCCGAACGGTCGAATAAGCAAAAGGATACAACAATCAAAAGAACCGACGCGCACCAAAGCACCCGTTCGCCAACCGAAAAATAGGTAACGAGTGATCTGATCTTTTCTTTCATGATACATTCCTCCAAAATATAAATTTCCTCAAAAAAAGCATCCGCAAACACATCTTCCAAGACCTGACGATGTGTTGCGAATGCCTTCTTTTTCAGCATTTGGTCTACCCGGTGGCAGACCGACTCTTATTCATTTTATGAAAAGGGAAGCCCTTCTACAAATAATAACTAACTTGAACCATTTCTATCCGGTAGCGGAGAAAGGCGACAGCCGTCCAAATCCCGCTGGACGGGATTGGTCTCGGAGCAGCCGGAAATAGTAGCACGGCAAACGGCTACACCAAAATCTGCACAACGAAAAGGGATAGGGATAAAATTCCCCTTAGTTGAAGGTCTTGAAGGTTCTTAGGGGACTTCTCCTTAAGAAGTCCCCTAAGCAGGGCTTGGGACAGAGTCCCAAGGTCTTTCCCTTCCTACTTTACCCCCGTGTGACCGAACCCGCCTGCGCCGCGCGCGGTCTCGTCGAGTTCGGAGACCGGGAGAAAGACAGCGTGCGCAACGGGGAGGAAAAACATCTGCGCAATGCGGTCGCCGCGATGAATCACAAACGGCTCGTTACCGTGATTGATTAAACCAACCTGTATCTCGCCGCGATAGTCGGAGTCAATCACCCCAATCCCGTTGGAAAGACTTACCCCGTTCTTTACGCCAAGCCCACTCCTGCCCGCGAGAATCGCAACAAATCCCGAACTTTCGGGGGAGATCGCAAGCCCCGTCGGAATCAAAGCGCGCGCACCCGGGTCGAGAATCACCTCAGATCCCTCGTCAAGCGCCGCGCGCAGGTCTACCGCAGCAGACCCCGCAGTCGCATAAACCGGCGCTTCCATGCCGCGCGTCAGCTTCAGTTTCACATTCAGTTCCATACGCCCCTCCGTCAGTGAATCGGCGTGCCTTCCGGCACAGCGTCGTCAACAAACAATACCTTGCAACCGCAAGCGTTGTTCGTCGCCGCAAGTAACATTCCCTGCGAGTTGACGTTGCAAATGCGGCTCGGCTTCAGGTTCGCAATTACAATAATCTTTCTGCCAATCAGATCTTCGGGCTTGTACTCCGCCTTGATGGAGGACATGATCACCCGCTCGCCGATGCCGTCAAACAACGTCAGCTTCAGGCAAGCGTTCGATTTCCGTACCGTCTCCGCCTTGAGCACCTTGCACACGCGGAAATCCAACTTCGCAAAATCGTCGATCGTAACCTGCGGCTTGATCGGCTCAACGGGATCAGCCTCGCGTACCTCCGCTTCCTTCGGCGCTTCTTCCGTGGCAGACTCTTCGGCGGGCTTGTCCGCGTTCTTTTCTTCCTCGGTCTCGGGGTAGGAGAAGTCCAACTGCCCGAGATACCGCGCGCGGTCAATCGCGGCAAGGAAGAGGTAGAGCCGAGGTCCTTGCTCCTTGCCGAGCAGGAGACGGTAAACCGTCTTGAAGAACGCGCTCTGAATGTTGCGCAATTCCTTCGGGTCGTTCAACTGCGGGTAGATCGCCTTCGGAATGTCGTAAAGGAGCGTGTTCAGACTGTCGGGCGTGTACTCGCCGTTCCGCAGCTTTTCAAACAGCATCCGGATCGCTTCCTTCTCGCTGTCCGAGAGCGTGTTCCAGACCGCCCAGTTCCGCGTGACGCGCAAACGGTTCACCTGATCGGGCGCGCATTCCTCCAACCAGAATTTCGCACGGTCGAGACGGTCGGCAAACTGCTCGCGCGTGTAGGGCATTCCGATCTTCGCAAAAACCGTTTCCAACATCGGAACGTTGAAGTCCACCACCGAGCCAAGCTGAACCAGAAGTCCCATGGGAACGGTGACCACCTCGCGCCCCTCAATCTTGCAGTTGTACATGATCGCCTGCGCCGCCTCGCTTGCCGTGCCGTTGCGGCATTCGTTCAGCATGCGGTCAAATTCAAAGTACTGCCGCAGAATGCCCTCGTCAAAGCAGAAGTCAAACGCCTTGGTCGGATCGGTCTTGGAGTAAAGCCAGAGAATGATCTCGGGCTGATAGAGTTTCAGAAGCGCGTCGGGCGTGAGGTTCAAGCCCGAGGAAGAGGACATCTTGCCCGTCATGCCCTTGATGCCGATGAATTCGTAGCCTTGGAAGATCGGCGGCTCAAAGCCGAAAATCTGCTTGGAGATCAGCTTTGCATTGGAATAAGAACCCGTGGGGGCGGCGTGATCCTTTCCGCCCGGCTCGAAGTCGACCTTCTCGTATCTCCAACGCATCGGCCAGTCCACCTTCCAGCCCAGCTTGCAGTTGAAGTCGGTGAGGAAGTGGAACGTTCCGCTGTGCCCGCAACGGCAGGTGTATTCCGCCGTTGTGCAGTCGTCGGAAAGCGAGGTGATGGTGGTAAAGTCGGAGTGGCACTCGGGGCAGAAGATGCTCACGGGGTAGTACTTCTCTTTTTCCGCGTCGTGCTCCGCCTTCAGTTCCTCGGGGGTCTTGTCGGGATCTTTGGTCTTGAAAGAATCGAGAATTTCGAAAATCTCTTTCCGCTTCTGCAGGGCTTCCAGAATGTCCTTCGTGTAAGCGCCCGAGCGGTAGAGGTCAGCCTGATAGCGGCAGTCAATCTCAATGCCAAACCGCTTCAGCGCGCGCAGATATTCGTCCTCAAAGTGCGCGGCAAAGCTTTTGTGACAGCCCCAAGGGTCGGGGATGTCCACATAAGGACAGCCGATATATTTGTCGTAGCTGTCGCCCACCACTTCGCGCACGTTGGCGGGGATTTTGCGGCAACGGTCGTAATCGTCCCAGGAGAGGAGCAGACGCGCCTTTTTGCCCTTTTTCTGCAACGCCTTGACGACGAACAGGGGGGTGGCAACGTCGCGGAAGTTGCCGATGTGAACCGAGCCGGACGGGCTTGTGCCCGCCGCGCAGACGTATTCTTCCTTGTCGGGATCGCGGTCGATGATCCGCTGAGCTATCTCTTCTGACCAGTGCATAACAAAACCTCGCTTTTCGAAAAGTACATTAACATTATATCATTATACCATTATACCATGGCGTGCGGGGTTTGTCAACCTTTTTTCAGGACTTTTTCAATCTCGCAGACGTAAACGCGGTGCAAGCCGCCCGAGCGGTAGCAGGCGCGCGGAATTTCGGGGTCGGGGAAACGATCCGCGCGCAGATCGGAAGCGTAAAGCTTGCGGCAGAGCAGAACCGTTTCGGCTTCGGCAGGATAGGGGACTTCGCCGTCGTGCAGAACCGTCAAGCCCGCCGCCGCGAATTTGTCGGGGTGATTCCGCCCGCTTTCCCTGCCGCAAAAGGTCAGCGCGTCGCGGCGGGAAGCGGGGAGGAAGGAGAGCGCGAGCCGCGCCGCCGCTTCCGCAAGCGGGAAGGTGAAACGCTCGGGGCGGATCAGACAGACCGCAACGGGGCGATTCCACACCACGCCAATGCCGCCCCACGAGGCGGTCATCACATTTTCCCGCGCGCCGTCCGAGACGGAAATCAGCATCCAATCCTTTCCGATGCGGTCAAAAACGGGATTCCATTCGGCGGCGGAAAGTTCTGAAAAACGGTTCATTTCGGTGTACCTCTCTTTTTTCGGTTGGATGGTGATATTATATGCACCTTTTCCGAAAACGGCGCGAAAGAAAAATTGTAAATTTTGAAAAAAAGGGGTTGACAAGACACAAACAACGTGGTATAATAACAGCGCAAAAGGAAAAGTTTTCAAAAAATCTCTTGACAAGGAGGAGACGGGTCGTGTACAATGTCTTGACAGACAGACAGACAGACAGACAGACAGACAGACAGACAGACAGACAGACAG
>CAVGEJ010000181.1:0-4530 GCA_963628215.1 Eubacterium sp. CAG:180 | reverse complement strand
AGCGGTAAATATCCACCTCCGGATTGAGATTCCCCTGCCGCACGATACGCCCTGCTCGCTGTTCCAGATCGCTCGGTCGCCAGGGACAATCGAGGTCATGGAGCGCAATGAGACGGGTCTGGCAGTTGGTTCCCGCGCCCATTTTGAAGGTGGAACCCATCAGCACCCGCACCTGTCCGGCACGGACCTTGGCAAACAGTTCCTTTTTCTTGGCGTCGGTATCCGCTGTGTGGATGAAAGCAATTTCTTCGGGCGGGATGCCCTTGGCAATCAGTTTTTCGCGGATGTCATCATAAACATTGAATTTCCCGTCCCCTTTCGGAGTCGACAGGTCACAGAAAATCATCTGTGCCGAACGCTTTTCCGCCGTCCGCTTCCAAATGGCATAAACATTCCGCACACAGGCATTGACCTTGCTTTCCGGTTCATCCGGCAGCATCGGGTTAATCAGTCGTTGGTCAAGTGCCGCCTTTCTGCCGTCGTTGGTGATGAGCAGCATATTGTCCTTGTCGCTGGAAACCAATCCTGCATGGATCTTCTCGGCACGCTCCGCAAAGGACTGCACCAACTGCTTCTGTATCTCGGATGCGGGGACTTTTACGATGTGGTAATTGGCTTTCGGGACGGGGAGATTCAGCATATCCGCCGTCTGAATGTCTGCCACCTGCCGGAACATCGCCATCATTTCGGGGATATTCGAGAATTTGGCAAAGCGGGTCTTGGCGCGATAGCCGGAGCCGTCCGGTGCCAGTTCGATTGCCGTCACCGTCTCCCCGTAGGTCGATGCCCATGCGTCAAAATGCACCATATCCTGCTGTCGGAGCGCGTCATACTGGAGGTAGCGCTGCATGGTATAAAGTTCAACCATCGAGTTGGAGATTGGAGTACCCGTGGCGAATACCACGCCCTTACCGCCCGTAATCTCATCGAGATACCGGCATTTGAGAAAGAGGTCGGAGGACTTCTGTGCTTCGGTCTGTGAGATGCCTGCGACATTGCGCATTTTTGAAAATAAAAATAGATTTTTGTAGAAATGTGCCTCATCCACAAACAGGCGGTCAACGCCGAGTTCCTCAAAGCAGATGACATCGTCTTTTCTCGTCTGGTCGTTGAGCTTCTTGAGTTTCGCTTCCAGTTGCTTGCGGCTTTTCATCAGCTGCTTGACCGTCATACGCTCGCCCCGCTGAGATTTCAGCGAATTGATTGCCTCTGTCAGTTCGTCGATCTGCTCTCCGAGGGTCTGTGCCTGCCGGATCAGCGAGATCGGAATCTTCTCAAACTGGCTGTGCCCGATGATGATGGCATCATAATCTCCCGTTGCGATACGGGAGCAGAATTTCTTCCGGTTGCGTGTCTCAAAATCCTTTTTCGTTGCCACGAGCAGATTGGCGGCAGGATAGAGTTGCAGATATTCGCTTGCCCATTGCTCAATGAGGTGGTTCGGCACCACGATCATGGATTTGTTGCAGAGTCCGAGCCGCTTGCTCTCCTGCGCCGCCGCAACCATCGTGAAGGTCTTGCCAGCCCCAACCACATGGGCAAGGAGCGAATTGCCGCCGTACAGGATTCTTGCGACTGCATCCCTCTGGTGCTTGCGGAGTGTGATTTCGGGGTTCATGCCGAAGAAGCGGATATGGTCGCCGTTGTAGGTTCGGGGGCGGATGCTGTTGAACTTCTCATTGTAGAGCCGCGTCAGCTCCTCCCGCCGTTCGGGATCCTTCCAGATCCATTCAGCAAACGCCCGCTTGATTTCGTCCTGTTTCCCCTGTGCGACGGTCGTTTCCTTCTTGTTCAGCACCGCTTTTTTGTTGCCGTCCGCATCCTCCATATAGTCAAAGACCCGGACATCTTTGAGGTTCAGCGTGTCCTCAATGATCTCATAGGCATTGATCCGGGAGGTACCGTAGGTGCTGTTGGCGCGGACATTGTTCCGGTCATCGTTTTTACAGGAGATGCACCATTGCGCCGTTGCCGCAACAAATCTGACCTGCATCCGGTAGCGCATCCAGACCGGCGTGCCGAGCAGTTCAAAGACGAACTGTTCGACCGTATCGTCCGGCACCCAGGTGGAACCGAGCCGCACGCTGATCTCCCCCGGCGTCAGGTCGGTCGGCTGAACCGATTCAAGCGCCGTGACATTCTCCGCATACTGCGGGTTCTCCTTCGCGGCGTCTTTGGCTTCTGTCAGCTTGACGCGCACATTGCCGGAGAGGTATTCATCCGCCGTCAGGAACTGCTTCTCCCTGCCGCCTTCCTGCCATTTTGGATTGCGGAACAGAACGCCGTGAAGCTCGGAAAGGATGTCCTCCTCGCTTTTTCCGGTCAGTTGCTCCATAAACGGCAGATCCACCGCCGCACGCTCCGAGAGTGACACCGCCAGTGCTTCGCTTGCCGTGTCCACATGGTTCACCGTTACCTGCGGGTTGATGGTGCGCTTGGTAAACAGATCCGCCTTGCGCTTCAGTTTGGTCTTGTCCTCGTCATCGAGGACTTCCAGCGAACAGAGCAGAAAGTATGCGCTGTCGTCCGAAAAGACCGTTTCGTTGGCGCGGGAGTTGATCAGCCCGTACTTTGTCGTGAAGTTGTCATAGACTTCATTCAGTTCCCCCTGCAGCGCCCTGACCGCTTTGTCGGATGCGCCGGACAACTGCGCGTCAATCAGGGCGCGGGTGATGTCCCGCAGGCGGAGCATCCCTTTGATACGGTTCTCTCCGGTCATGCTCGTCTGCACCGGCGTCATAATACTGTTCTGACGGTAATACACCTTTCCGTCCACCAGCGTAAAGGAATAGTTGCGCACCGTCGGATCTGCGGGGATGCTGTCATCCTCCAATGCTTCCGGCTCGTCTGCCCGCTCCGTCAGTTCGGCGTGAAGGTTCGGAATCGCCTCGTCAAGCAGGTCGGACAGCGGTTGATCCTCATACGGCTTGCAGGTCACGCGCTGACCGAACGGTCCCGATTCGGTTGCCATCTGTCCGAGGATCATATCGGGGTGGTCGATAAAATACCGGTTCATCGGGATCCCGTTTTCGTCCGTACCAAGGTGTACCCAATCCGGCTCCTGCGTGGTCATGGTATCCCGTTTCTGGAAGAACAGGATGTCCGCCACCGCCTCTGTCCCCGCATTTCCCCGGAAGGTATCCTCCGGCAGGCGGACGGCACCGATGAGGTCTGCCCGCTGTGCGAGATAGCGGCGGACGGCGGGATTCTCCTTGTCCATTGTCCCCTTGCTCGTGAGCATGGCAACGATTCCGCCCGGGCGCACCTTGTCGAGCGTCTTGGCAAAGAAATAATCATGGATGAGGAAATTGTACCTGTTATACTTGGGGTCAAGCACCTTGAACTGCCCGAACGGGACATTGCCGACTGCAACATCGAAAAAGCTGTCCGGAAAGGCGGTATTCTCAAAGCCCGTGACCGAGATATTCTGCTTCTGATACAACTGCTGTGCGATACGCCCCGAAACGCTGTCCAGTTCCACACCGTACACGCGGCTTTCCCGCATTTCTTCCGGCAATGCGCCGATGAAGCTGCCGACGCCACAGGCAGGTTCCAGAATGTTTCCGCCCCGAAAGCCCATGTTGGCAAGGGCTTTGTAGATTGCTTTCATCACGACCGGAGGCGTATAAAAAGCCGTCAGGGTGGATTCCTTGGCGGCTTCGTATTCTTCGGGCGTGAGCAGGGCTTTCAGTTCCTCATAGTGGCGGTTTGTCGGATCAAAGCAATCCGCAAGACCGCCCCAACCGACATATCCGGCAAGCGTGGTCTGCTCCTCCGGCGTGGCAAGACGGTTTTCGGATTCCAGTTGCTTGAGCAGCCGGATTGCCGCAACATTGGCTTGATACTTCTCCGGAACGGAAAAGGTCTGCGGGAAGGTTCCTTCCGGGAGGCGGTAATCTGTGCGGTCATCTAGTGACACCTCCGGATGAAAGGCGGTCGGAAGTGCGGCTTTTGTCGGCTCGGCAAAGGTGGGAGCAGACAGCACGGCGGCTTCCTCCGGTGCAGGAACTTCTTCCGGTTTCTGCTCCGGAATTTGTTCCTGTTTTTCATGAATCTGCTCCAACAGTTCCGGCGTCAGAAGATCTTCCGCAAATGCAATCAGTTCCGAAAAGTCCAGATTGGGCAGCAGGTTTTCGTTCAGATCCGTAAGGTCACGGCATTGCACCGAACCGACCGGAACGCCGCCGACCGATGCCATCATCACGCAATCCACAAGGTCAAGGTCAATCTGCGCCTCCAATTCCTCATCGGTCACGGTGCTGTAAGCAATGCCGACCTTTCGCAGATCCGAGAAGTCTGCATCCTCACCGTATTCTTTTTGGCAAAACTCGTTGATAGTCTCTTTTGCCTGTCGCATGGCTTCGGGTTCTTCTGTCGGCTCTGCTTTCTGCTCCTGTATTTGCTCCGATTTTGCGTTTTCTTGCGGTTTTGCTTGCTCCTCTATCACCGCATACGGATGCCCTGCGTCAAAGAGACGGCGCAGGTAGGATTCGCTGACATGATACGGGAATCCGCACATCGGCAGTCTCT
>CAVGEJ010000180.1:0-4547 GCA_963628215.1 Eubacterium sp. CAG:180 | reverse complement strand
TATCCCCCCTCATCAGTCGCTAACGCGACAGCTTCCCCCCGAGGGGAAGCCTTTTATACGCCCGTGCGAACATGGTGAATACAATTTCGGAAAGCAAACAAAAATATTCAAGAAACAAACAGAAGTACAAAAGCAAACAAGCTTCCGAACTTCCGCTCGTCCGCCCTGTTGTGAAAAAAATGAGGAGGATTTTGCAAAGGCTTCCCCTTGGGGGGGGGAAGCTGGCGCGTTAGCGACTGATGAGGGGGGATAAATCTCCGTTTACATAGGAATAAGTAAGCAAGTATCTTTCCCTCGAAACGGAACGACCCGCGTGTCGTTCCGCCCTATTCAAGTGTAACTTTTCTACCGTTTCTATCCGGTAGCGGAGAGAGGCTTGGAGCAGCCGGAATTCGTAGCACGGAATACGGCTACAGAATAAATCCGCACAGCCTAAATATAGGGGTAAAAATCCCCTTAATTAAAGTTTTGAAAGTTCTTAGAAAACTTTTTCAAAAGTTTTCTAAGTGGGTTTGGGCAAAGCCCAAGGTCTTAGGTTTGGGACAGAGTCCCAAGGTCTTAAAAAGGAGAAAACGAAAATGGCGAAACTGAAGATTGTGCAGTACGAGGACGAAACACTGCGGAAGGTCTGCAGACCCGTCGAGGCGGTCACGCCGCGGGTGTGCAGACTGCTTGACGATATGTTGGAAACCATGCGGAACGCGAACGGATGCGGACTGGCAGGTCCGCAGGTCGGAGTCCTGCGCCGAATCGCGGTCGTGGAGGTTGAGGAAGGCAAACCGATCGAACTCATCAACCCCAAAATCGTGGCATACGCGGGCGAACAGCGCGAGGAGGAGGGCTGTCTCTCTATCCCCGGACGTTGGGGCGTGACGATCAGACCGAAGTACGTAACGGTCAGAGCCACCGACCGCAACGGCAAGGAATTCGAGGTGCAGGGGAGCGACCTTCTGGCGCGCGCCCTCTGCCATGAGATCGACCATCTGGACGGCAGACTGTTCATCGACCGCCTTGCGCCCGAACAGCCGCAGGAGAAGAAAAAATGAGAATTCTGTTCATGGGAACGCCCGACTTCGCAGTGTTCGCTCTCCGCGCGCTGATCGAAGCGGGGGAGGACGTCATCGGCGTTGTGACCCAACCCGATCAACCGCGCGGAAGGGGATACGTCCTGACCCCGCCGCCCGTCAAGGTCTGTGCCGAAGAGAACGGAATTCCCGTCTATCAGCCCGAAAAGCTGAAAACGCAGGACTTTTCGGATCTGCTCTTTGAACTTGACCCCGAGCTGATCGTCGTGGCGGCATACGGCAAAATTCTGCCCGCCGCCGTGTTGGATTACCCCGCCTGCGGGTGTATCAATATCCACGGCTCGCTCCTGCCCGAGTACCGCGGCGCAGCGCCGATTCAGCGCGCCATTATGGACGGCAAGACTGTGACCGGCATTACCACCATGATGATGGACGCGGGACTGGATACGGGCGATATCCTGCTCACGGGCGAGGTGAAGATCAAACCCGAGGATAACTTTGAAACCGTCCACGATAAAATGGGCGCATGCGGGGCGGAGGTTCTGCTCCGTACCCTCGCGGCACTGCGGGACGGAACGCTGAGGCGCATTCCGCAGGACGGAAGCCGCTCCACCTACGCCGCAAAGATTGAAAAGAGCGATTGCGTCCTGCATTTTGCGGATACGGCGGAAAGCCTGCATAACCGCATCCGCGCGCTGTCGCCGTTTCCGCTTGCGTTTACGCATCTGCCGAACGGGAAACTGCTGAAGGTTACCGAAGCGCGCGTGTCGGAGCGCAAAAAGAGCGACGACGTGCCCGCAGGAACGGTGATCGCAACCGACGGCGGGAAAATCTCGGTTGCCTGCGGAACGGGGGTTCTCGATCTCCTCGGCGTTCTGCCCGAGGGCAAGGGGAGAATGACTGCGGCGGCGTTCCTCAACGGTCACGGCGTGAAAACGGGCGATCTGTTGGGCGGAAACGACTGATGGAAAACCGGAACAGAACCAAAAATCCGCGTCGGTTGGCGCTTGACGTGCTTGAGCGGGTGGAGCGCGGGCAGTACGCGAACCTTGCGTTGGACGCGGCGCTTGAAAGAGCGGCGCTGTCGGCAGAGGATCGCGCACTGGCAACGACTCTGGTCTACGGCGTGTTGGAAAAGCAGGGGAGATTGGATTATGCTTTGGCGGGGCTTTCGAGCCGCCCCGTGGAGGAACTTTCGCCCGACGTGCGGTCGCTTCTGCGGATGGGGCTGTATCAGCTCTGTTTTCTGGATCGCATCCCCGACCATGCGGCGGTGAACGAGACCGTTGCGATCGCAAGTCGCAAAACGGCGGGCTACGTCAACGCGGTTCTGCGGGAGGAAATTCGGCGGGGAAAAGCCCTGCCCCTGCCCCGGGAGGATGACCGCGCGGCATGGTTGGCGGTGCGGTATTCGGTCTCGCAGGGACTTGCGGAGCGCCTGTTTGCCGATCTCGGAGACGAAAAAGCGACGGCGTTCCTGAACGCACTGGAAACCCCGCCGCCGCTGACCCTGCGGGTCAATACGTTGCGCACCGCAAGGGAAAATCTGCTTGACGTCCTGCGGAAAGCGGGATTTGACGCGCACCCGACCGCACAGAGCCGCACGGGAATTCTTCTGCCGCGCGGCGCGGCGGTGCGCGAATTGCCGGGCTTTGACGAAGGGCTGTTTTTCGTGCAGGACGAAGCCTCGCAGCTGGCGGTGGAAGCGCTTGACGCGCGCCCCGGAATGCGGGCGGCGGACGTTTGCGCCTGCCCGGGTTCGAAGTCTTTCGGCATTGCGATGGAGATGGAAAATCGCGGCGAGGTGTTGGCGTGTGATCTGCATGCCTCGAAACTGTCGCTTGTGAGCGGCGGGGCGGAACGGCTCGGCATCGGGATTCTGTCGGTATTGGAGCGCGACGCACGAAAGCCGATGGAGGGCGCGGAGGGAAGTTTTGACCGCGTGCTGTGCGATGTGCCGTGTTCGGGCTTCGGGGTGATCGGAAAGAAACCCGAACTGCGCCGCAAAGACCCCCGGGAGAGCGCGGGACTGCCCGCAATTCAGGCGGCGATTCTTGCGCGCTCGGCGGAACTGTTGCGCGTTGGCGGGCGGTTGGTCTATTCGACCTGCACGGTTCTGCCTGCGGAAAACGGGGAGAATGTGGCGCACTTCTTGGCGGACAACGGGAATTTCCGCCTGCTTTCCGAGCGGACGTTCTATCCCGACACCGACGGAACAGACGGCTTTTTCATTGCCGCAATGGAGAAAATCCGATAGGAGGGACTATGACCGAACAGGAAACGAAGCCCGAACTTCTTTCGCTGATGCCGGATGAACTGGCGGCGCTGATGGAGGAAATGGGCGAGGCGCGCTACCGCGCGAAACAGTTGTTTGCGGGCATGCACCGCAGACTGTCGCCCGACGAGATGACGAATATCGGGAAGCCCCTGCGGGAAAAACTGCGCGCGGGAACGCGGTGGACGATGCCGCAGGTGGATATCAAACTGGTCTCGGCAATCGACGGGACGGTGAAGTACCTTTTCCGCTTGGCGGACGGCAACTGCGTGGAGAGCGTGGTGATGAAATACGAGCACGGCAACACGATCTGCATTTCGTCGCAGGTGGGTTGCAGGATGGGGTGCCGCTTCTGCGCGTCGACCATCGGCGGCAAGGTGCGCGATCTCTCGGCGGGCGAACTGCTCGGGCAGGTTCTCGCGGCACAACGCGACATGGGGGAACGGATTTCCAACATCGTGATGATGGGTATCGGCGAACCGCTTGACAACTACGACAACGTGCTGAAATTTCTGCGCCTTGTGAACTGCCCCGACGGTATCAACATCGGCTACCGTCACATTTCGCTTTCAACCTGCGGCTTGGTTGACCGCATCCGCGCGTTGGCGGCGGAGGATCTGCCGATCACGCTGTCGATCTCCCTGCACGCGCCCGACGATGAAACGCGATCCTCGATTATGCCCGTCAACAAGCGGTACGGCGTGGAGGAACTGCTCACGGCATGCCGTGACTACTACGCGGCAACGGGACGGCGGATCTCGTTTGAGTACACGCTGATTGCGGGGAAGAATGACAGCCCCGCCGCGGCGGAGAAACTGGCGCAGGTGCTCAATTCGCATCTGCGGAGCAGAACCGACACGATGCCGATTCACGTGAATCTGATTCCCGTCAACCCCGTTGCGGAGACGGGTTTTGAAAAGTCCGGCAAGCCCGCACTGCACCGCTTTGCGGCAATTCTCGAGTCGCGCGGCATCCGCGCAACGGTTCGCCGAACCCTCGGCGCAGACATCAACGCCTCCTGCGGTCAGTTGCGGAGGGGACGCGGGGGATGCGAGGGACGCGAAGGACGCGATGGGGAAACTTCTTGAAAGAAGTTTCCCCAAACCCTTTCAAGAACTTTCAACGCATAGGGGTGGTGCGAACATACGGGTCTGAATTTTGAAAGAGCATAGCGGATTGTGAAGGATGGCAACAGGGCAACAGCATTTACTTTTTCGGTAAAAAAAGGATATCCAGCAGAACCTGTG
>CAVGEJ010000179.1:0-4594 GCA_963628215.1 Eubacterium sp. CAG:180 | reverse complement strand
TGCTCGCGGTCGCGTACGTGCCGATGGCAAAGCTCTATTACAACGAATTCAAGCGGCAGATGTCCGCCGACCCGACCAAAAAGCTGCGCATTGCCACCATTTTCAGCTATACCACCAACGAAGCCGCCCCCGACAGCGACCTTTTGGACGAGGAAAATCCGGAGGACACCTCCGCGCTTGACGCGGGCAGCCGCGATTTTCTCGACAGCGCCATCCGCGACTATAACGAGATGTTCCACACCAACTATTCCACCGACGGCGACGGTTTTCAGAGTTATTACAAAGATGTTTCCCTGCGGATGAAGAACAAGGAGCTTGACCTTCTGATAGTGGTCAATATGTTCCTGACCGGTTTTGATGCGACCACGCTCAACACGCTGTGGGTGGATAAAAATCTGCGGATGCACGGGCTGATTCAGGCGTTCAGCCGCACCAACCGGATTCTGAACAGCATCAAGACCTTCGGCAACATCGTCTGCTTCCGCAACCTGCAAAAGCGGGTGGACTCCGCCATTTCGCTGTTCGGCGATAAAAGCGCGGGCGGCATTGTCCTGATGCGCAGATTTGATGACTACTATCACGGGTATATCGATGAATCGCATCAGGTCCATCCCGGCTATGTGGACATGATAACGGAGCTGGAAACCGATTTTCCGCTTTCCGAGTCGCGCGTGGAGGGAGAGCAGAACCAGAAGAACTTCATTGCGCTGTTCGGGGCGGTTCTCCGGATGCGCAATCTGCTTTCGTCCTTCGATGAGTTTGCGGGGAAAGATCCGCTGTCCGAGCGGGACTTGCAGGACTACCTCGGGCGGTATCAGGATTTGCGCGACGAATGGCGCGAGCGGCGGCGTGACGGGCAGAAAGAGGACATCACCGACGACGTGGTGTTTGAAGTCGAGCTGATCCGGCAGATTGAAATCAATATTGATTACATCCTTCTGCTTGTCACAAAGTATCATGACACCCACGGGGCGGACAAGGAGATTCTGATTACAATCCGGAAAGCCGTGGACGCCAGCCCCGAATTGCGCAGCAAGAAGGCGCTGATTGAGACATTCATTTCCGGCATCAACGATGTGGAGGACGTGCTGACCGAATGGCACGGTTATGTGGCACAGGAAAAGGAAAAAGAACTGTCCGCCATCATTGCCGATGAAAAGCTGAACGAGAGCGAAACCCGCAAATTCATTGCCAACGCCTTCCGCAACGGGAAAATCAGAACGACCGGCACCGATATTGATAAACTGATGCCGCCCACATCCCGTTTCGGCGGCGGAAACCGCGCAGAGAAAAAGCGCGGGATCATAGAAAAACTGAAGGGCTTCTTTGAGAGGTTCTTTGGGATTTGACAGTGACCTTCAGGAGGATGATATGAAAGGTTCGGAAACACGACTTGTAGCATATATGCAAGGAGCAAACAATCGGTTTGTGATACCCGTATACCAACGTAATTACGATTGGAAAACCGAAAACTGCAAACAACTATTCGATGATTTGATAAAGGTTGTTCGAGAACATAGAAAAAGCCACTTCTTCGGCAGTATCGTCTCGGTTCACAACCCCGATGCAGAAGGCGGACATAACGAATTTTTGGTCATTGACGGTCAACAGAGATTGACTACTGTTTCTCTTTTGCTGTTGGCGATGTATAACCTGATGAAAAAAGGCATCGTAATTCCCGCAAAGGCAACATTGGGCGAACAGATATATGAAACATATCTTGTAGATAAGTGGCAGGATGACGATGCAAGAATCAAATTGAAGCCTGTAAAAAGTGATAAAGAGGCGTTCAATCGCTTGTTTGGTGACGAGGCTGATTATATTCAAGAGCCTAATCTGACTGCAAATTACAAATTCTTTTATGAAAGAATTCGAAAAGAGGAAATATCCGTTTCCGAGCTTTATGATGCTATATGTCGTTTGGAGATCATCAGCATAACACTGAATCAGGATGATGACCCTCAGCTGATTTTCGAAAGCTTGAATTCCACCGGCGTTGCTCTTAGTGAGGGGGACAAGATAAGAAATTTTATTCTGATGGGACTTCCGTCCAAAGAGCAAAATGATTATTACGAAAAATATTGGAATAGAATCGAGCAATGCACAGATTATGATGTAAGCTCGTTTGTGCGCGATTGGTTGAGCGTCAAGCAACAGGCAACTCCCGCTATAAGCCGAATCTATTACACATTTAAATTGTACGTTGAGGATGAGAAAACCGAAACGGAAACGCTGCTTACCGATTTGCTTTCTTACGCAAAGAGATATGAGATGCTGTTGCACGGAAATCGTAGTAACAAAGATCTGAATGCGTGTATTTCTCGTTTGAATCGGTTAGAAACAACCGTTACACGTCCGTTTTTCCTTGAAGTGCTCAGACTCTATGACGACCGGAAGCTGACGAAAGATGAAGTTACAACAATTTTTCTGACAACGGAGACGTACCTGTTCCGCAGATCGATTTGCGATTTACCCACCAATACTCTGAGTAAAATTTTTCTTACGCTACATATGGATATCATTCGTTTTGACGGAACGGATGATGACTATGTGGCAAAATTCAAATATGTTTTGCTGTCAAAAAAGGAGCGCACGAGATTCCCGCTGGACAGTGAGTTTGCAGAAGCATTTGCTACCCGTCCGATATACCAAATGAACAGCAAAAGCAAGGTGTATGCTCTTGAACGGCTTGAAAACTATGGGACGATGGAAGATAAGGATATATATCGGCATGTTGACGATGGCGAATACAGCATTGAACATATTATGCCGCAGCATCTTTCCAACGCATGGATCGATATGCTGGGAGAGAATTATATTGCCGTTCATGAGGAGTGGCTGCATCGTATTGCCAATCTGACATTGACTGCATACAATTCCAAATACAGCAACAGCTCTTTTTTCGAAAAGAAAACGATGAACCATGGCTTTATAGACAGCGGTATCCGCATGAATCAGGAAATTGCGCGTTGTGACAAATGGACAATAGATGAAATAAAAGACCGCAGTGAAAAGCTGAGCCAACGTGCACTGATTATATGGCAACTTCCGACTACCGACTTTGTCCCGACAGCGCAACCGATGGACACATATTCTCTTGACGACGATATGGATCTGAGCGGTCGGGTTATTGTGCGTTTTGCGTTGCAGAACGCTGAACAGCCGGTTACAAGTTGGATCGAAATGTTTGAATCGGTCATGAAATCTCTTCATGCCAGGGACGAAACTGTTCTTTCAAAGCTTGCCTATGAAGAAAGCGACAACGATGCTGCTGCGTATGTCAGCAATAATCCGGACAAACTTCGTAGCGCCTGTGAAATCAGACCGGGGTTGTATGTTGAAAAGAACACGAGCACACCGGCAAAACTGGCTATTCTTCGCAAATTCTTTAAGCTCTATGGGGTGGATCCGACAGATCTGATTTTTACTTTGCGCGATGATAGTGACGATTCATCCGATACGGAATCCACCGGAGCACGTTTTGAATTGCGACGAAAGTATTGGACATATGCCTTGAACATCATTAAATTCGAGAATGCCGACAAGATTTTTTCCAATGTCAATGTGTCAAAAGAAAACTGGATCAGCGGTTTCTTTGGAGTCAATGGGTTCAACATCAGTTGTGTTGCAAATTATGACTCAGCAAGAGTTGATCTGTACTTGGGAAGCAAATCCAAAGAATATAACAAGGAAGTCTATGATAAGCTTCTGTCTCACAGGCAGGAACTCGAATCAAAACTTGACACCGCCTTGATCTGGTACAGAAACGATGAAGCAAAATCATCAAAGATATCGGTTGTTTTGGATGGCGTAAGCATCGAAAGCGAAAGTGATTGGTCTCGTATGGCAAAGTTCCATGCCGAATGGAGTAAAAAGTTTTATGATGTAATGGTAAGCCAACATATTCTATAGAATCACGTGGCTTGACTTCATACCCCCCTCCGCACCACGGACGCCTTCCGGATGCCGTAGTGCGCAAACAGGCGGATATGATCACGGGTGATGACCTCGCCAGAAACGGCGATGGGAACGGCGGGCGGACAGCTTACGCCCGGAGCGGCGCAGACGCGCCCCTCCGCCTCCCCAACGGATACCGTCTCGGACAGGGCGAATATCGCCTCGCGAACCCGCAGGGCAGACTGCGCCGCCGGCAGGGAGAGCAACTACGCCCATATATCCCATTCGCGTTTGAGAAACCCATTACAGTTGTCTGCATCAATGCCGTGCTGTGCCATTGCCTCAATGAATGCCGCTTTGAGTTCCGGAGAGGCATTGAGAATGACGGTATAATAGCCAACGGCTTTGTAGCATCCCTCGTATGTCAGCGAAACCGAATCATCAGTTTTGGAAAAATCGGAGGGGAAAGAGAGCTTTAAGTCGTGCCGTGTGTCAAGGCTTGTCCTTTTACAATACGATAGATTTCTTTTAGGGAAACACTGATTAATGCCAGCCTTGCAAAAATATTCAAAAAGTAGTATAATCTGAGAGAGCAAAGCAAGGCAGGTGTGCAGCATGAAAGATCAGGTAACATTCACGGATGTTGAATACGGAAACCGGAAAAAGACGACGAAGCGGGAGAAATTTCTCAACAAGA
>CAVGEJ010000178.1:0-4627 GCA_963628215.1 Eubacterium sp. CAG:180 | reverse complement strand
TGGAGGGAGAAGGAACACCCTCCGAAAGGGGGTTCCTTCTCCCTCCAAGGTCTTCTTCCTTCCTCACCTTCTCCAAGACAGCCCCAGAACGAAGCGGTCGAGGAGGTAGAGAAGCGCGGGGAGAACGAAAGTAATCATCAGAACGGAGGAAACCGTGCCGATGCCGAGCAGAAGCCCCACCGTTGAGATCGCATTCTGCGTGGAGAGGAAGTGAATCACGAAACCGCAAACCGAGAGAATCAAACCCGAGGAAAAGACCGTCGGCATCGCGGCGGCAACCGCAAGCTTCAAAGCCTCACCGCGATCGTGTCCCCGCCGCGCGTCCAGATAGTTCGAGGACATCAGAATTCCGTAGTCAATCGTCGCACCCATCAGAATGCAGACCGATACAATGTAACTCATGAAGAAAATTCCGCCCGTCGCACCCTCAATCGCACCCTCAATCGCACCCGCAACTGCCATTGCAATGAAGATCGCCCCCTGAATCACACTCACCAGCAGAATCGGCAGAGAGAGCGAGCGGAACAGAAGCAGAACGATTACGAATACCGAAACCAGAGTGAAAACCGAGATCAGAAGATTGTCGTGCGAAAAGGTCGAGGCGAGATCGGAGGTTGAAATGATCTCCCCCGCCGCCCGCGCGTCAGACCCGACAACATCGGTCAGAATCACGCCCAACTCTTCCACGAACGCCGCAGAATCCGCTCCCTCGCTCGGCAGATCCACCGACAGAAGCATCCGCGTGTAGCGCTCGCCGCGAAACAGCGCCTTCGCCTTCTCCAACTGCGCAAGCGCACCGTCCAATACCGTCAGCGCCCCGTCGGGAAGCAAGCCGCCAAGCCCGTCCTCATCCTGCATCGCGTCTGTCAGGAACGCAAGCAGCTCCCAACCGCCGATTTTCCGGTCGGGAATCCGACCGTCCGCAAGAAAATAGGAAATGTACGCCTGTTCGGCAAGCGCGCCGGAAACCGCAGTCTCGGGATAAGAGCCGGTCAGCCCCTTGACAACCTCCTGCAGGGTCGTGGGAAATTCCGCCGCCGTGGGCGCGGAGCAGATCAGTTCGTAAGTGTTGCGGTAACCGCGGATGATCGCCGATTTCAGATTGCTCCTGATCCAATTGTGCGACTCCATGTAGGAAAGCAGACCGAGCAGGGGCGCGGTTTCCCCCGCTTCCTCCGTTCCGGCTGCCCCGGCTGTCTCGTCAAAGTAGCCCGCAAAAATTTCATCCGCCTGCGTCTCGGTGTAGATCAGATTCAGGGATTCCGCGCAGAACGCACGGAGCGCGGCGCGGTCGGTCGGCGCTTCCATTGTTTCAACCGCCTGCTTCACGCCGTCCCGCAGGCGAACCAGATCGGCGGCAGTGTCGGCGGGGATGAACGCGGAAAAATCCTGCGAGGCGGAAAGCGCCGCCAGATGGTCGAGCATCGCGCGGAAATCCACCGTTTCGTCCTTGACCTCGTCCCACGCCGTCATGCCGTAAAGCTGACGGACAAGCGACAGCGAAAGCCCGCTCCCCTCCGGCAGTTCCTGCGCGAGCGCACCGTAGAGTTCTTCGGCGCTGTTCTCCCGCTCCAGTACCCCGATGAGCGGGATGCCCGAATAGGAGGTGGTGCCGGTCAGAACCGGCGTTCCGTCAGCGCGACGGCAGTCCGCAAGGCGGGCGGCAAGCGCGGCTTCGTAGGCGGAATCGTTTTCGCTCTTCTCCCAGATCAGCACCACGGTGTTGTTCTGCCCAAAGACTTCGGATATGGGGCTGTTCGCCGTGCTCTTGTCGCTGAAGCAATATTGGTTGGAGGACTGCACCACGCCGCAGACCACCGCAAGCACAAGCGCGAGCGGCACGAGCACCTTGCCCGCCCGCTTTGCAACCGTGACAAACGCAGAGCCGTGCGGTACGAAAGCGCGCTTTTCGGTCTTTTCCATCGGGCGCTCAAAAAGCAGAACCAGAACCGGCAGGAGCGTGACCGAAGTCACGGCGGAGATCACAATGCCCTTCATCAGGACGATGCCGACGTCGTAGCCGATGCGGAAACTCATGAACAGGAGCGCGAGAAGTCCCGCAACCGTGGTCAGCGCGCTTGCCGAAACCGGGCGGACAACCGAGCGGATTGCGCGGCGCATGGCGGGATACGGCTCTTCCCCTTCTGCGCGGCGGGAACGGTAGGCGTGCAGAAGCACGATGCTGTAATCGATGGAAAGCGCCAGCTGAAGGATTGCCGCAATGGAATTGGTAATGTAGGAAATTTCGCCGAACATCAGGTTCGTCCCGCGATTGATGAGAACCGCCACGCCGGAAGCGGCAAGCAGGATCAGCGGCTCGAGCCACGAGCGCGAGGTAATCAGCAGGATCACAACCACCATGCAGAGCGACAGCGCGAGAATCAGCACCATCTGCCGCGTGATGGACTCCTGCAGAATCTGCTTGCGGATGGCTGTTCC
Organism: Eubacterium sp. CAG:180; assembly: GCA_963628215.1. GTDB lineage: Bacteria > Bacillota > Clostridia > Oscillospirales > CAG-272 > UMGS1865. Next base: position 2,188 of record CAVGEJ010000178.1, on the reverse strand, counting down.
GCCGTAGTCGACGTGCGGAATATCGGTGCGGCTCTCCATAACCTTGCGGATATCCGCCGAGACCTGCCGCGCGGCTTCGGAATAGTCGTCGCCGTCGACAAGAACCGCAAAAAGCGCCGTTCCGTCGCGGTAATAGCGGGAATCCGACCCGTCAAAGCTGACGGTCAGGACGTTCGGAATGCTCTCCAGTTCCGCTTGGATGTCCTCCGCCTGCGGGACGGTGATGTTGTCGGAAACCATGACCTGAATGCTCCCCGTCATGCCGAACTCCTCCCGTATCCGCTCCATCGCCTGCGCGGTCTGGGTGTCGGCGGGAAGGTAATCGGAGATGTCGTAATTGATGCGGACGCGCGCGGAAAGGACGAGGGAAAGCGCCGAGGCGGCAAGATAGAAGCAGAGCACCGCCCAAAGCGCCCGTCTGCCGCGCGAAAACCACGCCTTGACGCGTCCGAAAAAGTTGTTGTGCATGGGATACCTCGCAAAATCAAAAAATCTGTACCTATTATAGCATATTCGGGGCGGTTTGAAAAGAGAAAACCGAAATTTTTTCGCTTATTCCTTGACATTTCCCGTTTTTTATGGTATACTACCTCTTACTGTGCAGGTCTGCGTACCTGCGGAAAGGATTTGTTATGATTCACCTGTCAGACCGTTTTACCGTCCGGAAGCTGTTGCGCTTCACCTTCCCTTCCATTATTATGATGGTGTTCACCTCGATTTACGGCGTGGTGGACGGCTTTTTTGTTTCCAACTTTGTCGGCAAGGAAGCGTTCACGGCGGTTAATTTCGTCATGCCGGTTATCATGATTCTCGGCGGCTTCGGATTCATGTTCGGGACGGGCGGCGGCGCGCTGATCTCCAAAACGCTCGGCGAGGGTGACCGCGACCGTGCGAACCGCCTCTTCTCGATGGTAATTGCGGTATCGGCGGCAATCGGCGTGGCAGTCGGGGTGTTGGGAATTCTGTTCATCCGCCCCATCACGGCTCTGCTCGGCGCGGAGGGTGCGCTACTTGACGACTGCGTACTCTACGGGCGCATTGTTCTGATCGGTGTTCCCGCGGTCTTCCTGCAATACGAATTCCAGACCCTCTTCTCCACTGCGGAGCAACCGAAACTCGGGCTTTGGATCACGGTTGCGGCGGGCGTGACGAACATGGTTCTGGACGGTTTATTCGTCGGCGTATTCGGTTGGGGCTTGGTCGGCGCGGCGGTTGCGACGACGGTAAGCCAATGTGTGGGCGGCTTTCTGCCGTTCCTGTTCTTCGGCAGGCGGAACGGCGCGGGACTGTTACGTCTGGTTCGCCCGATGTGGAGCGGCAAAGTGCTTGTGAAGATCTGCACCAACGGGTCTTCGGAGCTGATGAGCAACATTGCGATGTCGATTGTTTCGATGCTTTACAATGCGCAGCTGCTTCGTTATGCGGGCGAGGACGGCGTGGCGGCATACGGGGTATTGATGTATGTGAACATGATTTTCCTTGCGATGTTCATCGGGTTCTCGATCGGGACAGCGCCGATTGTGGGCTATCGGTTCGGCGCGGGAAACCGCGCGGAATTGCGGGAGGTTTTACGGCAGAGTCTCGGGGTAATCGCCGCGTTTGCGGTTATCATGTTTGCCGCGTCGCTCGGGCTTGCGCGTCCCCTTTCGCTTCTGTTTGTCGGGTATGACGCGGATTTGATGTCGATGACGGTTCACGCGTTCTACATTTACTCGTTCTCGTTCCTGTTCTCGGGGTTTGCGATTTTCGGTTCATCGTTCTTCACGGCACTGAACGACGGGTTGACCTCCGCTCTGATCTCCTTCCTGCGGACGTTGGTTCTCCAGATTGCGGCGGTTTTGATCTTCCCTCTGATCTGGGATTTGGACGGCATCTGGATCTCCATTACTGCCGCCGAGATTGCGGCGGTGACTGTAACGGTTGCCTTCCTGCTCGGAAAGCGGAAGAAGTACGGGTATTGAGGAAGACCTTGGGACTCTGTCCCAAGCCCTGCTTAGGGGACTTCTTAAGGAGAAGTCCCCTAAGAACCTTCAAGACCTTCACTGCAAGGGGTTTTATGTTTCTATTTTTATGTTGTGCTGATTTTGGGTGTAGCCATATTCCGTGCTACTATTTCCGGCTGCTCCCGCGCAAAATCCCGTCGAGCGGGATTTTGTCGGCGGCAACTTGTTGCCTCGCCTCAGCTCCC
>CAVGEJ010000177.1:0-4782 GCA_963628215.1 Eubacterium sp. CAG:180 | reverse complement strand
TCCCCTAAGAACCTTCAAGACCTTAACCCAGTTGAATTTATGTAGCTATCCTTACGTTGTGCAGATTCTGGTGTAGCCATTTTCCGTGCTACGAATTCCGGCTGCTACGAGACCAATCCCGTCCAGCGGGATTGGCACGGCTGTCGCCTCTCTCCGCTACCGGATAGAAATGGTTCAAGTTAGTTGTTAACGGAAGAGAGATGAAATGCGGGGCGCTCCCTTCGGATTGCGCCCCTGCAGGGTGCGTAACCCATTGAAAATAAGAGTTGTTAAAGGTTGAAGCATTCTTTATACAGTTTGCAGAACCTACGGAAGGCTTCCCCTTGGGGGGAAGCTGTCGCGTTTAGCGACTGATGAGGGGGGATAAATCTCCGCTCACTATATGAATAGGTCAATAAGTATCTTTCAGTCAATAAGTATCTTTCAATTAAAGCGGAACGACACATGGGTCGTTCCCTACAACACAACAATATCAATGGTTACGCACTTTTCAGGGGCGCAATCCGAAGGGAGCGCCCCGCATTTTCCCCCTCCCCAGTTGATAACTAACTTCCCTACCATTTCTATCCGGTAGCGGGAGCGAGGCGTAAGCCGACAAAATCCCGCTGGACGGGATTGGGCGCGGGAGCAGCCGGAATTTGTAGCACGGAATACGGCTACATCCAAAATTCGCACCATCTAAAGATAGACACATAAATCCCCTTGGTTCAAGGTCTTGAAGGTTCTTAGGGGTGGCGGTTGCAAAGCAACCGCCAGTAGCGAAGCGTTACTTCTACCTTAAGAAGTCCCCTAAGCAGGGCTTGGGACAGAGTCCCAAGGTCTTTCCCCACTCTACGCAGAGTAGAGTGGCTCTCTACGCCCGATAGAGCGGTAGAATTGGAAGCGTAGAGGGGAGAGCGCGCGGAATAGGTTGTTCTATCGCCCTGTGCGCGGTATAATAGGAGCAGACAACGCCGAGGCGGGAAATCCGGGGCGGAAAGGACAGAAGCCGTGACAAACGAAATGAGAGAAACCGAGATCCGATACTATTCCGACGAACGAACCGAAGAGTTCTCGGGCATCACCCGAAAAACCGTCACCATCGACGGCTCTTACCGCTACCTTCATAAAAGCCCGATTTGGAAGATCGCGGAATTCCTCGTCTACCGCGTCGTCATGACCCCCGTCGCCGCGCTGTGGTGTAAGATCAAGTACCACGCAAAAATCGTCGGTCGCGAAAAACTCCGCTCCTGCGGCAGATTCGGCTATTTCCTCTACGGAAACCATACCCTCATGGACGGCGACGCATTCCTTCCCTCACTCTGCGCCTTTCCGAAGAAAACCATGGTCGTCGTCAACGCCGATAACCTCTCGGTTTCCGCCACCAAAACATGGATTGAACTGTCGGGCGCAATTCCCGTCCCGAATGAATTTTCGGGGACTCGCCCCTTTCTCAACGCGCTTGAAAAGCATACCCTGCTCGGGCACGCCGTTACCATCTACCCCGAGGCGCACCTCTGGCCCTATTGCACCTTTATCCGCGACTACCCCGCCGACGCCTTCCGCTACCCCGTGCGGTTCGGAATGCCGTCCTACGCCATGACGGTCGTCCACCGCAAGCCGAAGAACCCGCGCAGGAAGCTCCCCGATATCACGGTCTATCTCGACGGTCCGTTTTACGCCGATTCGTCGCTTCCCGACCGCGCACAGGCGCGCGACCTGCGGGATCGCATCCGCAACGCCATGTGCGAACACGCAAAAGAATCCGATTTTGAAAAATACCGCTACGTGAAAAAGACGGAGGACGCGCATGAATAGAATTCCCGTTTTGCTCTGCGGCAATGCAAAGGTTTTCGACGGCATGGTCATCTGTACGCTGTCGATCGTCAAATACCACACAGGACCGATCGACCTCTTCCTCTTTACCATGGATCTGCGCGAACGCGACCCCGCATTCGCGCCCGTCACGGAGGAACAGCGCGACCTGCTTTCGGGTATCCTGCAAAAGACCAACCCGCAAAGCCGCGTCCGTCTGGTGGACTGCAAACCCTACTATCTCGAAACGCTTGCGAACGCGCCGAACCAGAACACGCAATATACCCCCTATTCTTTCCTGCGGCTTTATGCCGACCGCGTTCCCGAAATGCCGCCGAAGCTGATTTATCTTGACACCGACACGGTTCTCTGCGCCGACATCGCCGAACTGTTTGCAATCGACCTCGGGCGCGCGGAATTCGGCGGGGCGCGCGACTACTACGGCTGTCACTTTTTCGGGATCAACTACCTGAATTCGGGCGTTCTGCTCCTGAATCTCCCCCGCATCCGCGAAACCGGACTCTTCCGCCGCGCGCTCGACCTCTGCGCCCGCAAAAAAGTGTTTCTTGCCGACCAGACCGCCATCAACCGTCTGGCAAAGCGGAAACGGGTTCTGCCGCGCCGCTTCAACGAACAGCACCGCCGCCGCGCGGATACGGTCATCCGCCACTTTTCCATGGCGATTCTCTGGTTTCCGCGCTTCCGAACCCGCAACATCAAGCCATGGCAAATCGATGAGATGCACAACACGCTCGGTATCACCGAGTTTGACGATATTTTAGCGGAGTGGCAGACTCTGACCGCTCCCGCACAGCCGGAATAAAGGAGGCTATCCGATGAAAACCGCAAACCAAGCAAATAAAACCGTTGTTCCCGTATTCTTTTCCTGCGACAACAACTATCTGCCCTTCCTTTCGGTCGCTCTGCGGTCGATGATCGACAATCTGAACCCTGCAACGGTCTGCCGGGTCTATGTGCTCAACGACGGGCTGAATGAGGAAGGCGTGGCGCGCCTGAACGCCATGCAGACCGAAAACGTAACGATTGAATTCGTGGACGTGCGCCCGCAGATTGCGCCGATTCTCGAAAAGCTGAACCTGCGCGACTACTACACGCCCTCCATCTATTATCGCCTGTTCATCCCCACCCTTTTCCCGCAGTACAGCAAGGCGCTGTATCTCGACGCGGACATCGCGGTCACGGGCGATATTACAAAGCTGTACAACACCCCGCTCGGCGAACGTCTGGTTGCCGCCGTTCCGGACGCCATCATCGAAAGCCACGAGGACTTCCGCCTTTATGCCGAGGGCGGGTTGGGCATTCCCTACCGCCAGTATTTCAACTCGGGCGTACTGGTCATGAACCTTGACCAATTCCGCCTGCAGGGCATCCGCGAGCGCTTCACCTATCTGTTGGAACGGTATCACTTCGACACCGTCTGCCCCGATCAGGACTACCTGAACGCGCTCTGCTTCGGGCAGGTGCTCTATCTCGACAACGGATGGAACAAGATGTCGATTGACAGAAACTACAGCGGCGTCCCCGCCCTGATTCACTACAATATGTTCTTCAAGCCGTGGCAGTATGACAACATTGCCTACGGGGAAATCTTCTGGGAGTACGCCGAGCGCACCGCCTATGCCGAGGACATCCGCGCCATCCGCCGCGCGTTTGGGCTGAAAGATCGTCTTGCGCAACTTTCCGCCAACCGCGCCCTGCACCGCAACGCGCGCCGCATCGGACTCGCACCGATGAATTTCCGCACGGTTCTACGCCCCGAAACCGAGGAAATGCCGATGGAAGCGCGGCTCGGAGCATATGAAATCTGACGAAAAGCGCGCTGCGGCGCGCAAGGAGCGGGAGGAAGTCCTTGACAGGATCGCGGCATTGGAAGCGGCGGGCGGCGACAGCTTCTTTGTGGACGTCGAGCCCGACCCGCCCGGGCATCCCCTCGCGCCCGACGAGGTGGACTACCTGCAAAAGAAGCCCTCGAATCGCGTGAAAGCCTTTTTCGCGCGACGGCTTGCGGATCTCTCGCTTTGGTGGTTCGGGCACGACCTGCGCATCACGCTGGAGGGAGTCGAAAACCTGCGCGGACTTCCGCGAAACGGCGGCGCGATTATGACCTCCAATCACTTCTCCAAATTCGAAAGTCTCTGCGTGCTCAAAGCGGCGAAAAAAGTGCCCGGGCGGCATCGCCTGTGGCGGGTCATCAAGGGAAACAACGTGTTCATTCCGGGGATCATCGGCTTCCTGATGCGGCACTGCGACACCCTGCCGCTGAGCACAAATCTGCGAACGCAGCGGCTGTTTGCCGAGGATCTCGGAACAATCCTCTCGCGCGGCGGGTTGGTGCTGATCTATCCCGAGCAGGCGATGTGGTGGAACTACCGCAAGCCCCGCCCGCACAAGCCCGGGGCGTACTTCTACGCGGCAAAGAATCATGTGCCGGTCATTCCGCTGTTCGTCACGATGACCGATCAGGCGGGGCGCACGGACGACGCAGGCTTTCCCAAGCAGGCGTACACGGTTCACATTCTGCCCCCGATCTACCCCGACCCCGCTCTCTCTCTGCGCGAAAACGAGCGCGCCATGCAGGAGAAAAACGAACGGCTTTGCCGCGAGGTTTACGAACGGGTTTACCGCTGAAAGCAAATGGAATACAAAAAGGAAAGTCCTAAATCAGGACTTTCCTTTTTGTATTTTGTTTGTGGAAAAATTGAGATTACTTGAGTACGACCCACATTGCGGGGACTACGCCGTTGACGGTATTTGTCATCTGTTTATAGTTTCTATACACATTCCCGTTGCTGTTCTCAACGCCCATAACATTATAGGGTGTGCCACTGTGACCTGTCACATTGTTTCCGGAACGAGTCCACCAATATCCGTTATGAGAACCATGGTCTACCGTTGCAAAAGATGTTGTTGATTTAGAACTTGTTTTCGTAACAAAAAAGTGGTATAATAAGCGCATGGAAAAAGAAA
>CAVGEJ010000176.1:0-4791 GCA_963628215.1 Eubacterium sp. CAG:180 | reverse complement strand
CCCTTGTGCTTTGCCCCTGATTGCCATGACCGGCGCAAATTTTTTCACAATGCGGCGGTCTTTTGGTTATGCCTATTTTTGAGAGTTCAATTTTTTTGAACTTTTTTCATTTTATGGCTTGACTTTTATTAGCAGGTCTTTCATGGAATTTTTATCAAAAGAGCGGAAGCAAGTCTGCTTCCACTCCTGTGACCTACATCATTGTAAAAAAAGGGAACCTCAAGGGTTCCTGTACTTCCTCGTCGAAGATTTCCTCCGGCTCGGCAAAAAGGTTGCTGTAGATTTCCACCTGCTCATCGGTCAGATCGCAAAGGTTTCCGTCCCCGTTGTCCCCGACGATGTACATCGGTCCGGCAATAATATCCCCGTAAAGGCGGCGGTTGCCCTTCATCCCGTTCAGTTTGGATTCCACATTGCATACGATAACGGCGTTGTCCTCAAACGGATAAACGATTTCCATGAAAGCGTCCTCACCGCGCCCACTGATTGCGCGCTGCCAATGCTGCAGATCGTCGATGAGTCTCGTTTTCACAGGGGTCTTGCCGGGGAGAATCATTAAAACGCGCAAGCCGTCCATGTCCTCACATTCGGAGGAATCAAAGCCTTCACACTTCACCCAGCCGACCGAATCGCAGAAGTGACAACCGGGTTCGGTCAGCTTGATATGCTGCTCCGCAAGACGGTGCGGTGTGAACGGTATGGCGTAGTCGAGGCAGTCGTAAAATTCATGCTCAAATTTTTCTTTGGTAGCAATCCAGTATTCCTCGCCGACCTCCCCGTTTGTGTCAAGGTAATCAATCCTGCCGTACATTTCAGGGATGTCTCCAAGAACCTCCACCACATCCGACACCGAAAAGGAATGACCTTGAAAGGTTCCGGTATATGGCTTCGTCCGACCGTTGAAGTGGTTGTAAATATCGTCCAGCTGTCTCGCTTCCACATCCCCGTGAAACACGCATTTGTATTCCGACGCACGAACACCACCGCATTGTTCGGTCTGCTCGAAACTCTCAAACTGCACCCGACGTGTATCCATCTTCGGATTCAGTTGATAGATTTTGATTCTCATAGTTTCTTTTTTGCGGATGTTCCGTTTCTTATGTAGCCTCCATTTCATCGAATATCTGCAACAGCCACTCCGCAATTGCCTGAATGACCGTCACGGTTACGGCATTCCCCGCCATTTGGTACAGTCTCCTGTCCCCGAAGTTTCCGGGGGCGAGCTTGGCAAACTGCTCGTCCGTGAAGCCCTGCAACCGCCAGTATTCAAGCGGGGTCAAACAGCGGATTCTGCCGCCTATCCGGATGCCGTGCCGGTCCTGCGCGGTGAGCGTGAACATCGGTTCGCCCACTTCCTTGATCCGTCTCCCCTGCTGTCGGACGGTTGCGCGGTCGGGGTTCAGGACAGCCTGAACGGGTTCTGCGAGAAATACCCCCTGCGTCGGGTTTGTGGTCAGCGTCTGCGAGATTTGATCTCCCACTCTCCCGCGGCGGGCATTATTTCGCAGATACGCAATGTTGATTCCGTCCCCATGCCGCGCCAATCGGTAACCCGCTTTGGTTGCGGATTTTATGGGCAATACAGTTTCCGGCTTCGTCAGGTCTGCATTGCTTTTTTCAGTGCCTCCATGTTGCAGATTTCTTGGGTTTGCGTCTCGGAAAGCCAGTATTTGTCCGGGACATCTGTCTCTAAGAAATCCGACAAGAAACACTCTTTTCCGGTTTTGGGGGATAGAATAATCTGAGCTGTTAAGCACCTGCCACGCGACATCGTACCCCAACTCATCCAGCGTAGCGAGGATGGTCGCAAAGACCCTGCCTCCGTCAGCCGACAGGATTCCAAAGACATTTTCAAGGAACAGAACCGGAGGTCTTTTAACGGCGGCAATCCGGGCAATTTCAAAAAAGAGCGTTCCACGGGGATCGGCAAAGGCGCGCCTCGCTCCAGCGATTGAAAAGCTTTGACAAGGGAATCCTCCGCAAAGAAGGTCGAAATCCGGCAGTTCTTCCGGAACAATGGCTCTTGCGTCTCGGTCATAGCGTTCTCCTTTCGGTTCGTATAATAGTTCATATGCTTTCCGTGCGTAGGGGTCGATCTCGCAGTATCCGACCGGGCGGTATCGATTGCTCGCACGGGTCAGCCCCTCGCGGAAGCCTCCGATTCCTGCGTAGATTTCCCAAAAGCGGATCTCCCGTTCAGCCAAGCGTCATGCCTCCGGACTGCACACGGTCGGGTGGTTCCTGTTCCGTTTGGTCAAGGAAATCCTCGAATGTCGCGGTCACGCCGAGAAAATTCGGCTCGGTTTCCTCGGTCAGGGGGATGTATCCGTCCTCCCCCAAGTCGATGGGGGAAAGGGTCACAACCGAGCCGCTGTGATTCACCGACACGCTTTCCTCCAGCGTGCCGAACGGCTGTCCGTCATCGCTCCCGCGCAGGTGGTAGAGGTACAGTCCGGACGGAATGTCTGCATTCGTCAGGCGCGCATGCGTAAACAGCGCGGGCTGTCCGCAGATTTCAATCCGGTCATATTCCTCATCATCCAATAAGAGATAACCGGTTCCGTCATTGTTCTGCAGAAAGCCGTAATGCTCCGGTTCGCCACCCCATATATGAGCAGAGAGGCGGAAAGCATCGGCACTTCCCATGTCCGGTTCGTATCTCTCCGTGCAAACACCGTTTTCATAAATCCGCTTTCCGCAGTTGAACCCGACATCCTCGTCCGCCCACCAATGCTCCATTCGGATTGCCGGATACTTTGCAGAAAATGCTTTCATCACCGGATGCGGCGCATTCCATGCGGTCTGGAAGGCAAGAACATCGTCCGAGGTTGCAAATAGCTGCGCCTCGTCAAAGCCATAAGCATTCCATTTGGTCCCCCAGTTGTCGGTACACCAGCCGTACCATGTGGCTTTGCCGTACTGCCGCAGGTTATTCCACGCCTGCTTGCCGAGCGCGAACATCTCCCGGTTGACATCCTTCCGCGTCTTGAGAAATGCTTCCTCGCTTGCGGTCGGAATGTCCGACAAATGCTCCATGTTGACCGTTCCGCCAAGCGTATACACTTCAATGAAGTCCTGATAAGCACGCAATCCGGCGCGGGTGCAACTGCTTTCCTCCATATCAAGGCTCGGCGGCATCGGGATGAAGCGGTTAAAATCAATGGAGCCGATTCCGTATTCGGGATTCTGAATTGCCTCCCGCATTTGCCGGATGGCATCCCCATCGCCGGAAAAGTGGACAATGTTCATGACATGGTTTGGCATGGACCCAGCCCCTCCTGTTCTTCGTTCTCGCATTCCTCCTGCGACAGGACACGGAAGCGGTCGATGTCGGGGCGCAGGGCAAGCGTTCTGCCGTCATCCCATTCCATGAGGACATTCCCGCCATCGTCACAGGCAACGATCGTTCCGCGCGTGCCACTCCGGACGGGGAACGGCTCGTCCACCATGTGGAGCAGTTCAATCCGCGTACCGGGCGGGTACAGCCGTTTGTTGCGCGCCGACAGGCGGCGCATTTTCTCAAATTCAGTCATTCGTTTTCTCCTTTTCGTATGTATTGTTTTTCACAGCGTCATCCCTCCCATCCCCTGCCCCTGCCCCTGCTCCGGAAGAATGTCCTCCAGGCTGCAATCCTCCGCCATACCAACGAAGCCGATACCGTCCACAAATTTTCCTTCGGATTCCTGCGCTAAATATTCCCCGCAACCGGAATAGTGGAAGAAGTCCTCCAGTTCGGTCGGCAGGTCGATTCCGAGTTGTTCCTCCATCCACCACCTGCCGAGCGTTTCATACTCCTGCGCGCCCGGTACAAAGACGAAATCGTTCAGGTGGTCTACAATACAGGTCAGCTCATCCGCGCTTTTTGCATCCGCATACAGCGCCACCGCCTCCAGCTTGTCCTGCTCGTCAGTGGTTAAAAATTCGATCCGCTTGCAGAAGGCGTTGAATGCGGCGAAGCCTTCACCGTGCAGAACCCCTTCCACCCGCTCGCCGAGCTTGACACCGAACGGGACGCAGGTGATTTCTGCCCCGCATTGCTCCACGCAGTCTGCGCCGAGCCGCTCCAAAGCAAACTCCACAGATTCATCCTCGCACGGGCAATATAAATATTCCGTCCGCTCGCCGAAAGAAAGGCACACCCCCGTTTTGTCCATCCCCTCATACCAATATTCTGGGAAATTGACGCCGTTGTAGATCGGCTCAAACGGCACTTCGTCGTTGATAAACAGCAACCCGTAATCTGTCAGGATTCCGTTTCTCCGCTCCAACAACTCCCGCGCCTCAACCGCCCGTTGCGGGTTGTTGTATTCCTCTGATGTGCAGCAGCCGCCGTGCGTTTCCATGTAATGCATCGCACCGACTTTTTGCAGGTTGGAGATGTCCCGCACCAATGTAATGCGGTTCAGGTTGAAGGTGTAATTGATAGATTGCGACAGATCCGACGTCCCGAATCTCGATAGCGCCGCGCCCATTTTGGCAAGCTCGTTATCATCCATCGCATCCATGCGCTTGGCAATGTAGTTCAGCTCATGGATGTTGACGTAGGTTTTCTCAATCGCTTTCATCCATGACGGTTCTGTCAACTCGTCCACATAGACCGTATATTTGTCATCGTCCGTGCGATGCGCAAGCATCTGCTTGATTTTGCTGTCCGCACATGGGAAGGCAACCGTTTCCGTTCTGTGATTGCCAAGTGCCAGTGTTGCCCGAATGTGCTTCATGACATTCCTCCCATCGTCAGCCCCGGCGAGGAATGCCTTGCGCAAAATTCGTCTGTATTCAGGACCTCAT
>CAVGEJ010000175.1:0-4806 GCA_963628215.1 Eubacterium sp. CAG:180 | reverse complement strand
GTGATCACCATACGAATACCTCCCCTCGTAATTGATCAGCGGCGTTTCTGCAAACTGACACATCGCCAGATCGACCTCTTTCTGAGGAAGCAGGATTGCCGCGCCCAAAACATTTGCTTGCCACTCGTTCCAATCCTCGCGGGTTTTGAGTTCTCGCGGCGTATAGGCTGTCCGTGCGGAGTATTTCATTTCGCAGGATGTCTTTACCTCCTCCGATTCCAGTTGGAAGAGTATCTGATGAGCGCACTCGTGAGCAAGGGTAAATCTGCGCTTGGCACAGAGCCGCTGCACATTGCCGGAGCGAATGAAGCTCTCATCCAAGATAACCTGATTACGCTTCAACGCCAGTGTGCGCGTAACGCCCAACTCCGTGATTTTGTACTCGGTATCGGCATAGGCAGTTATACCGCAGATACTCCCGTCCGGCGAGAGACGGGCGAATGATACTTGAAGACCGAGATAGTTCTTTGCAAACTGATCAATGGGTGTTGGCAAAGCCGTTCGGTCAGGTTTGTCAGCCTCATCTCCGAAAAAGAACCGGTTGAAGTCCTTTGTTGTTGAGGCTGCAATTTCTTCGATTTGCTTTTGGGATAAGATCACTGGGCATTCTCCTTTGCTTCGACAAACCACTTGTCTCCTTCATGAAAAAGGAACGATTCCTTTCCTTTAATCATGACTGTGTAACGGATGCCGCCACCACCAACCTTCTTGGATGTGGCGCGGCATTTGTAAAGAATCTGGTCGATTTGAAAGATTACACCGTTGTCCCACCAGATAAGGCGAGGGAGGATTGCCCCCTCCTTGTCCACATCCAGCGTAACCGGGACGTATGCTTTTCTGTACTGTGTAGCCATTTCCGTTTTTCTCACTCCTGTTCCCTCATACCGGTGTATGCCGGTACGGATGATCTTCGGCAGCATAAATGCCTGTCCATTTGAACTGCTCAAAAGATGTAACTTTTTCGTGTACAACTACTCATGCCCCTTGACAGGATGAGCAATTCAGGATATACTATGAGTAGTTGGATTGCTCAGCCATTATTATACGCACTTCAAGTGCCCTTGTCAATAGACTTGCGCAATTTGATGTCGCAAACTTTTTGTGAACAGGAGTGATTACCAAAATGACGTTTGGAGAGAAATTCAAGGCTGAACGGGAGAAGCGGAAGCTGACCCAGCAGGAAGTAGCCGATGCACTGGGGATCAACAGACGTATGATTACCCGGTACGAGAACGGCATTTCCTTTCCTCGCACCAAGGACGCTTACAGAAAAATCGCGGAATACTTCAAGGTGGATGTGAACTATCTGCTGACCGAGGACGAAGAGTTTGTGGTTCAGGCATCCGAGCAGTACGGCTCCCGTGGCATGAAACAGGCGAAGAACCTGATTGAAGGGATGTCCGGCTTGTTTGCGGGCGGTACGCTGTCCGAGCAGGACAAGGATGCGGTGATGAAGGCGTTGCAGGATATATATTGGGAATCCAAAGCCCGGAATGTTGAGAAATACACGCCGAAGAAATACAAGAAGACCGAGACGGACGCAGAGGAATAACCGTCTGCGTCTCGGTTTCCTGACGGATTTACTTTGACTGTCTTCAACATGAAAGGGGTGAAGGTCCCGTGATAATTCGCTCCGAGGAAATATACAAAAAGGCGAACAGCATTGTCAAAAGCTGCGGAACAAGAGATACCTTGAAGATTGCCCGTGAGTTGGGCATTCATCTCCATTTCCTTGACAATCTGAACGATCTGCTCGGAATGTACACCTACCGCCATAAAGAGCGGCACATTCTTCTGAACTCCAACATGGAGTATTTGATCATGCAAATGGTCTGCGGTCACGAGATCGGGCATGATACCTTTCACCGCGATCTTGCCAAAGGAAACGAACCGCTTCCGGAGTTCGTGCTGTTCGATATGCGCACAAAACACGAATATGAGGCAAATGCGTTTGCCTCACACCTGATCATTGACGATGATGAGCTGATTGACCTGATGCAGCAGGGCTACGATGTTGTTCAGCTCTCGGCTGCAATGGGGACAAACATCAACCTGATGCTGATCAAGCTCAACGAGCTGAACCGCATGGGCTGGCAGCTCAACTTACCGTATGTACCGCACTCTGACTTCCTGAAAAATGTCAGACCGGAGGGATGAATGCCATGAAGAAAACCTATATTCTGAACACAAAGGACTATCTTCTTGAGCCGTATCACAGCGATTCCATTGCAGGAGATACGCTCCTTGCTACGCCCAAAAATGGCGATGGTGCAAAGCTGCTGATTAAGTATGAAGACCCAAGCATTGCCTGCAACGAGTTTATCTGTTCCCGCTTATCGGAGCTGCTGCGCATTCCCAATCCTACGGCGTACCTCATGCGGATTTCCAAGCAGGATTTGAGTTTCTTTCAGAAAAGTTCTTTTTCAGACACTATCTACGCCGTAGGCATTGAGTTCATTGAGGGGCTTCACGACTTTGATCCGAAAAAACTTGATGATACCAGATTGCAGCGACTTGAATATGCTGAACAGTATGCCTTGAGTGTCCTGTTCCGTCAGGCAGATATTTTGAAGCTGGCAATGACGCCGAGCGGCTGCGTGGTCGGGACAGATTTTACCTCCTGCTTTAACATGGACAAGTATGTACTTGCCGGATTTGATATATCACAGTCTAATCGGGAAACGCTCTTTGTCAATGCACTTACTATGTTCCGGGAACACAGCTTTTCCATGTGCGCGAAGGAGCAGGCAAAGAAACTGGCTTTCAGCCTTGGCATCCGAGATGTCCGAAATGTCTATCCTGCCTATCACGACGCCATGAAACGCTTCCTTGCTTTGTCGGACAAGCACCTCCGCCCTTTGATGGACGCACTGAATGAGTTTTATCCCACAGAGGTCTCCAACCACTACAAGGCTTGCTTTGAAATCCTGAGAGAACGGATTCCGGCGTATATCGAGGATGCTGAGGTCTACCGCCCTCTGAATGAAGTAAAGGCTGCGGTCTCGGAAGACTACTGGAAGCAATATGATGCGTTCGTTGAAAATGTACGTTTGGAGTTTGGAAACCGTGGAGTTGGTGAGGCGCGAAAGCTGATCCGCGAAACGCTGGAACAGTACCGTCCGCCGCAGATACCTCTTACGGATTTGGAAGGAGTGCTTCTTGCCATGCAGAAAGCCTTCCTGACAGCAAAACGGGAAGCGCGGGAGAAGTTCACTCCGAAGAAGTATAAGATGCAGGACAAATCACTTGAATAAAGGGGATTTCTGAGGCTTCCAGCACATTTCTGTCTGTTAAGTAGATTATATAGGAACCGCCATGTCGAAACCTACACAATTCTGTAAAGGCGTTGGACAAACAGGCATGAACGCAGAATGAGCCTCGAAAGGACAATATGAGGATGAACGACAACAACTATAAAGAAACTCTTCTCTATGCCGCTTCCATCTTTAACGAACGCTTGGGAGCGGAGTTCAGCGAGGACAATCTTGTTCTGCGCTGCTTTCAAACGGAAAATCAGCAGGAATCATTCGAGCAGTTCTGCAAGCAGTATTTCCCTGACCGGCTGGAAGACCGCTATACAGAGGACGGCTATTTTGACTTTCACGCCTCCGCCTTCGTCGGCAAAGAAGACAGCGTGGACGGAATCCTGCTGCGGACAGACATAGCGCGTCATCCGGCAGAGTTGAAGCACATTCTTCTGCATGAGCTGGCGCATATCTTCTGCACCCGCAACGAGATTGACGGAGATAATTTCTATGAGCGATACTGCATGGACGATACCATCAGCCGCGAAGAAGACGGAACCATTAACGCCGGATATGCGGTCTGGCGGGAACTCGCTGCGGAGCTGATCGCATTTGAGCTGGATGACAACTGCGACGTAGTTCCGCTCCGACGCAAGAAAGACCTTCTCAGCTATTACGAAGGAGAACTCCTGACCGGCAACGGGAAAATGGGCGTCAGCATGATTCTCTGCGAGGCGATGACCAGTGCTGAGGGCGAGGCATCTATGACATGGGATGCTGCCAAAAGCAAGTTTATACGCTTCAAGCCCTTTGATGATCCACTGTACAGGGACTTGCTGGAACTGGTTTTCACACATATTAGAGAATGCTTTATCGAGATTGACCGCGACTTTATTTATGAAATTGGAGTTTTGTATCTGAGCATCGCCGCACAAGCGATGATTGCGTCCCTAAAGAACAGATTTCAGGAAGAATAGACAGACCGATAGAGAGAAAGGACGGGCAACGATATGAAATATAAGCTGTTTCGCTCCCCCGGTGATCTGGACAAGGCAGTCCGGAAGCACGAACTGGTTGCCGTGGAGACCGGCAAAAGCATTGATGATGTGGAAAACGCGCTTATCCGTGCCGTTCGGGATGATCTTGCGGAGATGCCGGAGTATGCGCACTGCGAGACTGCCGCCTATGCACCGGAGCCGGTCAAGTCGTTTCGCCGCGTGAGGCGTTACCGGTATGAGATGATGGGTATTGTCTACCCGAAGTACGCCGAAGAGAATATCCTGATTGACTACGGAATCATTGAGGAAGAAGAGACATGAGCAAGGAACAGTACATTGAGTTTCCGGAGGAATACACACGCCGGGAGTTGAACACCCTGTATCGGGAAATTCCGTTAAAAGACACGACATCGCGGCTTCTGCGCAAATATTTCAATGCAATGGCGAACCTCTACGGTATCATCCCGCTGCACAAGGCGAAGGAGATTATTTTCTTCCTCAGCCCGAAGCTGGTAACGGAAGACGAATTTCTTGCCTTTGCGGAAATTGCCCGTCATGAATGC
>CAVGEJ010000174.1:0-4833 GCA_963628215.1 Eubacterium sp. CAG:180 | reverse complement strand
CTCCCTACCCTCCAAGCCTCCCTGACCCTCCCCGAACTTCCCTGCACGGCAACCGCCGGATTGGTGTGAAAAGATTTCCTGCGTTTTTGGTGCGGCGGTTGCCGCGCAGGGAAGTTTTTGGGAATGGTTTGGGAGGTTGGCTATTGGGGAGTGCGGCTTCGCGCTCGATTCGTTGGTGGGATGCGGGGGACGGAATGGTGTGAATGTACAAAAAAGGTGGGGCGTGATTGTACAAGGTGCTGATTTTCAAATATTCATGTGAAAACGATTGACAATCACGCGACCGTGTGATATAATAGAGACAGATACACGTGGTATCGAAAAAATATTTTAAGGAGGACTCCCAAATGGGATCTATCATTGCAGGTGTAGCCGTTCTTCTGTTCGTTATCATTCTGTTTGCCTCCGGTTACCTCAAAGCGCCGCCGGACACGGCTTATATTATCACAGGGCCGAACAAACGTCGGATTCTGATCGGTAAAGCGGGGTGGCGGATGCCGTTCTTCACGCGCGTTGACCGTCTTTCTCTGCGCGTGATGCAGGTGGACGTCAAGACGAGCGAAGCCGTGCCGACGAACGAGTTCATCAACGTCACGGTGGACGGCGTTGCGAACATCAAGATTTCTTCCGACCCGAGCCTGTTGGAGCGCGCGTCCGAGTCGCTTCTGAACATGCACCAGAACGAGTTGATCGCGCTGGTTACGCAGGTATTGGAAGGCAACATGCGCGAGATTGTCGGTTCGGTCGGCTTGAAAGAGATGGTACAGGATCGGCAGGGGGTGGCGAAGAAGATCACCGAAAACGTTGTGCCCGACATGCAGAAGCTTGGAATTGAGGTTGTAAACTTCAACATTCAGAACTTCCGCGACGCGGCGGGGACGATTGAGAACATGGGTATTGACAACGTGGAGCAGATCCGCAAGAACGCGCAGATTGCGAAGGCGAACGCACAGCGCGACATTTCCATTGCAACCGCGAACGCACAGCAGGAAGCGAACGCCGTGCGCGTGGAAGCGGAAAAGAAGGTTGCCGAGCAGAATGCCGAACTGGCGGTTCAGCAGGCGGATATGACGGTACGCTCCGAGACGAAGCGCGCCGAGGCGGACGCGGCGTACTCCATTCAGCAGGAGAATCAGCGCAAGACCATCGAGGTGACGAAGGTCAACGCCGACATTGCGAAAAAAGAGAAGGAAGCCGAACTTGCCGAAAAGGAGATCGCTCTGCGCGAACGTCAGTTGGACGCGGAGGTTCGCAAGCAGGCGGATGCGATGAAGTATCAGGCGGAACAGCAGGCGGCGGCAGAGTTGGTAAAGAGCCAGCGCGAAGCCGAAGCGCAGCGTTACCGCGCGGAGCAGGAAGCCGAAGCCCGCAAGGCGGAAGCCGAGGCGCAGCGCTACGCGATGGAGCAGGAAGCCGCGGGTATCCGCGCCAAGGGTCTTGCCGAGGCGGAAGCCATCGAGCGGAAAGCCGAAGCGCAGAAGAAGATGGGCGAAGCGTCTGTTCTGGAAATGTATCTGCAGGCACTGCCCGAGGTGGTCAAGAACGCCGCGATGCCGCTTGAAAAGACCGACAAGATTGTTATGTACGGTGACGGCAACAGCACGCGTTTGGTTCGCGATGTGATGAACAGCACGAGTCAGGTTGTCGACGGCTTGAAGCAGGCGACCGGCATTGATCTCTCCGATCTGATCGGGAAGATCACGAACAAAGAGGGGAAGGAGTGAAGGTCGCGGGGCTTTGCCCCGCACCCCACTCAGGGGACTTCTTAAGGAGAAGTCCCCTAAGAACCTTCAAGACCTTGACCCAAATTGTATTTTTAATTCTTTCTTTACATGGTGCAAATTCTGGTGTAGCCGTTTGCCGTGCTACGAATTCCGGCTGCTCCGCGTCCAATCCCGTCCAGCGGGATTGGGACGGCTTACGCCTCTGCTCCCGCTACCGGATAGAAATGGTTCAGGTTAGTTGCTGACTGACACGGAACGACACGCGGGTCGTTCCCTACGGATTACGCCCCTAAGAAGTGCGTAATCCATCAAACGTAATTCATCAAACGCCCCATTGAATGCACTCACCCAAAATGAAACCTGTAGGGAACGCCCCATGTGTCGTTCCGCTCCGGTTGAAAGTTACTTTTTGCTATAACCGACATATATTTTTACTACAGAAAAAGGGCACAGCGTAGCAACATATGCACCGCTTGCCCTCCAACCACCAAAACAAAAAACGCAGGGCGAGACGCGTTTCACTCATCCAGTGAGTTGAAAGTTTTGAGGGAGGTTTGGAGGGAACTTTTTCAAAAGTTCCCTCCCTCGCATCCCCTCGCATCCCCCGCATCCCCGCATCCTGAGGAGGGTAAATGGCTGAAGAATTCGGACGATACAGCGAGATACGGAACGGCGAGCTGATCCGGTATTATGGGAATGAAACGGATCTGACCGTACCGGACAACGTAACGATTATTGCGTCGGGCGCGTTTCGCGGCTGTAAGAAGCTGACGAACGTCACGCTCGGAAAACGGGTTACGTCCATTCATGACGGCGCGTTTGCCGACTGTCGGCGATTGCGCCAGATCACGTTCCCCGCAGGGCTGAAAGAAGTCGGCGAGCGGGCTTTTTCGCGTTGCGAGTCGCTCGTGGCGGTTTCCCTGCCGAAAACGGTTTTCACGGTCGGAAAATCCGCGTTTGAGCGGTGCAGTTCGCTGAAAAAGGTGCTTCTGCCCGCGTCGCTTGAGAATCTCGGCGCGTTCGCGTTTACCGACTGCGCCGCGTTGGAAGAGATTCTGCTTCCCGAGGGGTTGGACGCGATTCACCGCAGCACGTTTTTCCGTTGCACGGGGTTGCGGCATATTCACATTCCCGAGAGCGTTCGCACCATCGGAAGCTACGCGTTTGCGCTTTGCGATGCGCTGACCGACATTGTCCTGCCGGACGGGGTGACCTATATCGGAACGGGGGCGTTCTGCGCGTGCGAAAATCTGCGCGCGTTCCGCGTGCCGGAGCAGGTCAGCTTCCTTGGCAACGAGTTGTTTGCGGGATGTCGGCGGTTGGAGAGCGTATCCCTGCCGCAGGGGCTGACGAGAATCGGAAACCACACGTTTTCCGCGTGTCGGTCACTGACCGAACTGAAATTGCCGGAGGGCTTGACGCACATTGGCGAGAGTGCGTTTCTGGGGTGCTCCGGGCTTACGGAAATGGAGTTGTCGGATCGGGTTGAGGCGTTGGGCGCTTCGGCGTTCGCCTATTGCGACGGGCTTTTGTCGGTGCGGCTCGGGAGCGGGCTGACGGCAATCGGGCACGAGACCTTTTCGGCTTGCCGCGCTCTGGAGCGGATCGACATTCCGGGCGGGGTTCGGGAGATCGGCGACGCGGCGTTCCGCGGCTGCGCGATGCTGTGGGCGGTCGGTTTGCCCGCGGGGCTTGTTGAGTTGGGCGACTCGGTATTTGAGGGGACTGCGATTGAGACGTTGAGTCTGCCGCACGCGCTGAAGCGGGTTGGCAAGCGGGCGTTTGCCGACTGCTACCGTTTGACAACGGTGATTCTGCCCCCCTCGCGGGTCACGCTTGAAAAAGGGGTATTTGCGGGCTGCGCGGGGATTGAATTACTGGTTCTGCCCGACCGGACGTTGTTTCTGTCGCGAAAGTTGGAAAAGTGGCAGTTGACGGAGGACGCGACGGTTCTCTGCCATGCGGAGTTACGCGTTTCCTCTCTTCTGGCGGAATACGGGAATCCCGACGTAACGCCCGAGCGCCGCGAAGAGTTGAAGTCCGAAATCCGCGCCGCGATGCGCGAGGTGAAGGGGTAGTTGAGGGAAGACCTTGGAGGCGCAGGGAGACCCCTTTCGTAGGGGTCTCCCTACCCTCCAAACCTCCCTGACCCACCCCGAACTTCCCCCATGTCCCCGCCACTTACGAAGCGGAAATTTGGTTCGCTTTTCAGAAGTGGCGGGGACATGGGGGAAGTTTTTGTTGGTTGGGGAGGTGGAGATTTTTTTACAGAGTGCGGCTTCGCACTTGTTTTGTGAGTGGGGTGCGCTTCGTAGGTATCCCGCCCACCAATCAAGTGCGGCTATCGCGCCCTTTTGGCGAGTGGGGGGCGGTTTGTGCGTGTGGTGGCTTGACAAAACGGGGAAAGTGTGGTATACTGGGGGCAACGACCCGGAAAAAGGGGACTGAACGGAGGACGGACATGGGAAAGGATTATTTTGGGTATGCCGAGCAGGACCTGAAGGATTTACAGGGCGTATTGCTTGGAATGCTGCGGGAGTTTGACGCGATCTGTCGGGCGCATGACATCCCGTGGGTTTTGCTGTACGGGTCTGCGTTGGGCGCGGTTCGCCACAAGGGGTTCATTCCGTGGGACGACGATGTGGACATCGGCATGATGCGGTCGGATTATCTGCGCCTGAAGGAGGTATTCCGCGGGCAGGGGAACGAGATCAACTCCCTGACGGTCACGGACGCGACGGACGGAGTGTTCTACCACGACACGTTTATCCCGCGGATTTACAAGAAGGGGACGGTCTTTCAGCGGGCGTGGTTTCACGATTTTGTGGAACAGCACGACGAGAAGATGCCGGTCTGGCTCGATCTGTTCCTCTTCGATTATGTGGATTCCGAGCAGGAAGCGGAGCGGATTGAAAAGAAGTCGTTTACGCTTCACCGCAGATATCAGTACCGCAAGTACGATTTCCGCTTTTCAAAATCGGCGGGGCTTGCAACCAATCTGAAAACGGCGGTCAAAAAGCTGTATCACCTACACGCGAAACTGCATTGGACGGCAGAGCGCATGACTGTTAATCATGATGTCGTTGGTTCGAGCCCAACAGGGGGAGCC
>CAVGEJ010000173.1:0-4837 GCA_963628215.1 Eubacterium sp. CAG:180 | reverse complement strand
TTTGCGCGGGAGCAGCCGGAATTCGCAGCACGGAATACGGCTACATCAGAATCTGCACAACGTAAGGATAGAATCAATAATCCCCTTAGTTGAAGGTCTTGAAGGTTCTTAGGGGACTTCTCCTTAAGAAGTCCCCTAAGCAGGGCTTGGGACAGAGTCCCAAGGTCTTCCGCCCCCTACCTGTGCGAATTGCAAAGCTGAACAGCGCGATCGAAATCGCCGGAGAGAATCAGCTTTAAGCCCTCCTCGGCGCAGAGAGCCGCAGAGTGAAGCTGAAGCTTTTCGGGGGCGGTGAAGTTGGAAAGCACCCAGTCCGCAAGATCCATCTCGGGATGCGGCTTCTCCCCAACGCCCAAACGAATGCGCGGGAAATCCTCGCTTCCAAGATGCTCAATGATGCTCTTCAAGCCGTTGTGCCCACCCGCACTCCCGCGGGCGCGAACGCGAAGCCGACCCGGAGCGAGCGTGATGTCGTCCGAAAAGACCAATACATGATCGGGCGACAGCTTGTAAAACTTCGCCGCTTCGCCAACCGCAATTCCCGAGGCGTTCATCATCGTCATCGGCTTCATCAGCAGAACACGCACCCCGCCGATGACAGCCTCGCCCGTCAGAGCGTGGAACTTCGCACGGTCAACCTGCGCGCCAATGTCCCGTGCAATCTCGTCTATCGTCATAAAACCCGCATTGTGCCGCGTGGAACGGTACTCGTCCCCCGGGTTTCCAAGCCCCACAATCAGCCACGAAACGGGTCCCGTCTCTTCCCGCTTGCCCGAAATCTGCCGGAACAGATCAAAAATATCCGCCATTTTTCCATCCCCTCTCCGAAAAGCCCAAAAGCGCCCGATCGGGAAGCACACCCCGATCCGCCGCTATATCGGTCTGTTTGTTATCTTCCGATATTATACAATAAATCGCGGCGATTGTCAAAGGAAATCCGGCGATTTTTGTCTGAGTTCATAAAATGTTTACAACAATCGGCGGCTTTGTGATTTTAGGGACTGGAAATCGGACGAAAAATATGGTATAATATGCTGTACTGTGAGCGCCTTGCGGCGAGTCGGCTTTTTGTCGCGCAACTGCAACTGTCAAATGCCAACTGCAAATTGCAACCGAACGGCAAAGGAGCCGCATACAGATGTCAAAAATTTATTTCATATACGGAGGATCAACACTTATGGCACACAAGTATTGCTACCTGTTTACCGAAGGCAACGCGAACATGCGCGAACTGCTCGGCGGTAAAGGCGCAAACCTTGCTGAAATGACCAACATCGGACTTCCTGTCCCTCAGGGCTTCACCATCACCACCGAAGCCTGCACGCAGTATTACGAGGACGGCAGACAGATCAATGACGGCATTATGGCGGAAATCATGGAGTATATCTCCAAAATGGAGAAGATCACCGGCAAAAAGTTCGGCGACCATGAGAACCCCCTGCTCGTCTCTGTCCGTTCGGGCGCGCGCGCTTCCATGCCCGGTATGATGGACACCATCCTCAACCTCGGTCTGAACGAGGACGTCGTGAACGTTATCGCGGCGAAGTCGGGCAACCCGCGTTGGGCTTGGGACTGCTACCGCAGATTTATCCAGATGTACTCCGACGTCGTTATGGAAGTCGGCAAGAAGTACTTTGAGCAGCTTATCGACAAGATGAAGGAAGAGAAGGGCGTTCACTTCGACGTCGAGCTTGACGCGGACGACCTCAAGAAACTGGCTAACCAGTTCAAGGCTGAATACAAGTCCAAGATCGGCGCGGACTTCCCGACCGATCCGAAGGAACAGCTGATCGGCGCGATCAAGGCTGTGTTCCGCTCCTGGGACAACCCCCGCGCAAACGTCTACCGCCGCGACAACGATATCCCCTACAGCTGGGGTACTGCTGTCAACGTGCAGATGATGGCGTTCGGTAACATGGGCGACGACTGCGGCACCGGCGTTGCGTTCACGCGTGACCCCGCAACCGGCGAGAAGAAACTCATGGGCGAGTTCCTGACCAACGCGCAGGGCGAGGACGTTGTTGCAGGCGTTCGTACCCCGATGCCCATCGCGCAGATGGAAGAGAAGTTCCCCGAGGCGTTCAAGCAGTTTACCGATGTCTGCAAGATCCTCGAGGATCACTACAGAGATATGCAGGATATGGAGTTCACCGTTGAGCACGGCAAACTCTATATGCTCCAGACCCGTAACGGCAAGCGTACCGCGCAGGCGGCGCTCCGCATTGCGTGCGACCTCGTGGACGAGGGCAAGCGCACCGAACAGGAAGCCGTTCTGATGATCGATCCCCGTAACCTCGACACCCTGCTGCACCCGCAGTTCGACGCGAAGGCGCTGAAGGCTGCGAAGCCGCTCGGCAGAGGTCTGGGCGCATCCCCCGGAGCAGCTTGCGGACAGGTTGTCTTTACCGCAGAGGACGCGGAAAAGTGGAAGGCAGCGGGCAAGAAGGTCGTTCTGGTTCGTCTGGAGACCTCTCCCGAGGATATCACCGGTATGAAGGCTTCTCAGGGTATCCTGACGGTTCGCGGCGGTATGACCTCCCACGCGGCGGTTGTCGCGCGCGGCATGGGCACTTGCTGCGTTTCGGGTTGCGGTGACATCGCGATGGACGAAGAGAACAAGAAGTTCACGCTCGCAGGCAAGACCTTCCACGAGGGTGACGTGATCTCGATCGACGGTACTACGGGTAACATCTACGGCGAAGCGATCCCGACCGTTGACGCAACCATTTCCGGCTATTTCGGCAGAATCATGGGTTGGGCGGACAAGTTCCGTAAACTCAAGGTTCGCACCAACGCCGACACGCCGCGCGACGCAAAGAAGGCGCGCGAGTTGGGCGCTGAGGGTATCGGTCTGTGCCGTACCGAGCATATGTTCTTCGAGCCGGACAGAATCGCCGCGTTCCGCGAGATGATCTGCTCCGACACTGTTGAAGAGAGAGAAACCGCACTGGCGAAGATTCTGCCGATGCAGCAGAAGGACTTCGAGCAGCTGTATGACGCACTGGAAGGCTATCCGGTTGTCATTCGTTTCCTCGATCCCCCGCTTCATGAGTTCGTTCCGAACACCGAAGAGGAAATCGCTCTGCTCGCCAAGACGCAGGGCAAGACCGTTGAGCGCATCAAGAACATCATCGCGTCGCTCCATGAGTTCAACCCGATGATGGGTCACCGCGGATGCCGTCTGGCGGTCACCTACCCCGAAATCGCCGCTATGCAGACCAGAGCGGTCATCCGTGCGGCAATCAACGTGAAGAAGGCGCATCCGGATTGGAACGTCGTTCCCGAAATCATGATCCCGCTGGTTGGCGAGGTCAAGGAGCTGAAGTACGTCAAGGACGTTGTCGTCAAGGTTGCCGATGAGGAAATCGCGGCGGCGAAGAGCGACCTGAAGTACGAAGTCGGTACGATGATCGAAATTCCGAGAGCGGCTCTGACTGCGGACGATATCGCGAAAGAGGCTGAGTTCTTCTGCTTCGGTACGAACGACCTGACGCAGATGACCTTCGGCTTCAGCCGTGACGACGCGGGCAAGTTCCTCGGCGCTTACTACGACAAGAAGATTTACGAGAACGACCCGTTCGCGAAGTTGGATCAGGTCGGCGTTGGCAAGCTGATGAAGATGGCGGTTGAACTCGGTCGCAAGACCCGCCCGAACCTCTCCTGCGGTATCTGCGGCGAGCACGGCGGTGACCCGACGTCCGTTGAGTTCTGCCACACCATCGGTCTGGACTATGTCTCCTGCTCTCCTTACCGTGTGCCGATTGCCCGTCTCGCGGCGGCTCAGGCGAATATCCGTAATCCGAGGGCGACCAAATAAGTCCGAAATCGGCTAAAAAGCACTATATTTTACAATAAAACGTCAAGAAGGCAATCGTTCTTGCAAAAGATCGGTTGCCTTTTTTCTTACTTTTTCTCGATCTGAAACGAAAAAACACCCTGAAAAAGGTGGGTGGTCAGCGCTTTTTTACACGCAGCAATAGGTACTGCTGTATCATAAAGGGGCAAGAAAAAGGAGATTTTTATGGTAAATTATAGGCTAATTATCGAATATCATCAAAAAGGAAATAATAATACGCAGGTTGCTACCCTTTGCAGTTGTTCTCGAATGACTGTTTGGAAAGTTTTAAATAGAATAAGGGATATAGAAATTTCAATAGACGAATTATCGAAATTAGACAACGAAAAATTGAAGAATATTATCTTTCCCGAATATATGAAGAAAGGAGAAGGTTTTCTGATTCCGGACTTTAAGTGGGAAGAATTTCAAATGCAAAAACATCAATCTTCACTTCGATTGTGTTGGAGAAGATATTGTAAACGCGCTTTGAAACAAAATCTTAAAGCGTATAGTTGGGCAAGTTTTGTTTTCTTCTATGGTCAATTTCGTAAGCCGTGTTCTGATGAAGATGATCCAAAAGATAAAGTGAGAAACAAGTTGAAACATTATAATTTAATGTTGTCGTATTGCAATCCAAATGGAGAGCAATATCAAAAACTAAAAAAAGAAAAGGAAGAGTGGCTTAAATCACTACACCTTGACGAAAACAAGATAGTAGACAAAACATACAAATTATAGTATAGTCAATAGGTAAAAATGCATTCAATAGGGGAAAGAGATTTCAGAGAAACACAACAAAAAGCACCAAATAACACCAAATAACATAGAAAACAGCCTTCAAATGATAGCTTAAAGTCGGATATTCGTAAGAGGAACGTCCGACTTATTTTTTAGGCTCATAAGAGGCGAATACGAGATATGTGGGAATGGCAAGAAAGCAAAGCGGTTCTCGGCATTTTTTGTCTGCGAGATTTACAAGGGGTTGAGAGAAAGTAGGCA
>CAVGEJ010000172.1:0-4883 GCA_963628215.1 Eubacterium sp. CAG:180 | reverse complement strand
TGTTCGCACAGTGTAAGGAAGGCTTCCCCTTGGGGTGGAAGCTGTCGCGTAAGCGACTGATGAGGGGGATAAATCTGCACTTACGAAAGGCACACACTCCCCATGCGCACCCCGCCCACCAATCAAGCGCGATAGCCGCACTCTGCAAGGCATCGCACCTCCCAACCAACAAAAAACTTCCCCACAAGACCCCGCCACTACAAAAAACGAAACAAATCTTCGCTCGTGTAATGGCGGGGTCTTGTGGGGAAGTTCGGGGTGGGTCAGGGAGGTTTGGAGGGTAGGGAGACCCCTCCGAAAGGGGTCTCCCTGCGCCTCCAAGGTCTTCTTCCTCTCCTCCCCTTACCGTCCTGCTCTCATTGCGTTGAGGATCGCGATGATGGCTACACCCACGTCGGCGAAAGTCGCAGCCCACATGTTCACCAAACCGAAAACGCTCAGCGCCATGAAATCGAGTTTCACAACGAGCGCAAGCGTGATGTTCTCCCAAACGATCACACGCGTCTTGCGCGCAATTTTCACAGCCTTCGCAATCCCGCGCGGGTCGTCGTCCATCAGAACCACGTCAGCCGCTTCGATCGCCGCGTCAGAACCGAGCGCGCCCATCGCAATGCCAACGTCCGCACGTGCCAGAACCGGCGCGTCATTCACGCCGTCGCCGACAAACGCAAGCGTTCCCGCAGTCTTTTCCGAAAGCATCTTGCCAACCAGATCCGCCTTGTCGCCCGGGAGCAACTCCGCGTGGCACTCGTCAAGCGCCAGCTTCTTCGCCACATCCTCGGCAACCTCGCGGCGGTCGCCCGAAAGCATCACCAAACGATCCACACCGTTTTGGCGCAGATCCGTAAGCGCCCCGGCGCTCTCCGGCTTGATCACGTCCGCAATCAGAACCGACCCCGCAAAATGCCCGTCGCAGGCAACCAGAATCACCGTTCCGAGCCCCGCGGGAAGCGTGTAGTCCACACCCTCTTTTTCCATCAGACGGCGGTTGCCGACCAACACCGTGTGACCTTCCACCACCGCGCGGACGCCGTAGCCCGCCAACTCTTCCACGTCGATCGCCGCAGGCAGATCCTTGCCCGCCGCCTCGCGCAGAGACTGCGCAATCGGGTGGTTCGAGTATTGCTCCGCCGAAGCCGCCAACGACAGCAGGCGGTCGCGCTCCATCCCCTCGGCGTGTACCTCGGTTACCGCAAAGCACCCCTTTGTCAGCGTGCCGGTCTTGTCAAAGACCGCAATCTTCAGCGTTGCGAGCGCCTCCAGATAGTTCGCGCCCTTAATCAGAACGCCGAGCTTGGAAGCCGCGCCCAGTCCGCCGAAATAGGAGAGCGGGACAGAAATAACCAACGCGCAGGGGCAGGACACCACCAGAAAGATGAGCGCCGAGTAGACCCAACGATGCCAGTTCCCCGTGATGAGCGAAGGAACTAACGCAAGCAGAACCGCCCCCGCAACCACGGCGGGCGTGTAGATGCGCGCAAACTTCGTGATGGCGTTCTCGGTTTTGGACTTCACCATCTCGGAATTTTCAACCAACTCCAGAATCTTGGAAACCGTCGATTCGCCGAACGGCTTCTCCACCTTGATCCGCAGCAGTCCGCTGACGTTGACGCAGCCGCTGATGACCTCGTCCCCCGCCTTGACTTCGCGGAGCGCCGATTCACCCGTGAGCGACACCGTATTCAGTTCGGAGTTGCCCTCGAGCACACTGCCGTCGAGCGGAATCTTCTCTCCGGGGCGCACCACGATGACCTCGCCGACCTTTACTTCGTCCGGCGAGAGCGTGACCTCCGCGCCGTCGCGCTCGACCGTTGCCGTGTCGGGGCGGATGTCCATCAGCGCGGCAATCGACTTGCGGCTTCTGCCGACCGCGATGCTCTGAAACAGTTCGCCCACCTGATAGAACAGCATGACAAAGACCGCCTCGGGGTATTCGCCGATGACAAACGCGCCGATGGTGGCAATCATCATCAGGAAATGCTCGTCGAGCAGCTGCCCGTGACCGACATTGAGGATTGCCGCCCACAGCACGTCCCAACCGACCAGAAGATACGGCACAAGGAACACGGGGACGGCGATGTACCACGTCCCCTCGGGCAGAACACCCGTTTTGGAGAGAATCACGGCAACGAGAAGCAGAATCCCCGCGCCGAGAATGCGAAGCAGATGGTTGGTCTGCTTCCGCGTTAAGCCGAACAACTTCAGTTTCATTTCACAGTACCATCGTGCAGTCGGGGTCCACGCGGTGAACCAGAGCCGCAACCTCCTTTACGATTTCGTCAAACTTCTCGTCGTCCGCCTCCAGAACCAACTTCTGGGCAAAGAAACTGACCGTTGCGTCCTTCACGCCGTCAAGTTTCTTGACGTTCTTCTCAATTTTTGCGGCGCAGTTTGCGCAGTCGAGACCTTCGAGCTTAAAATTCTTTTTCATGGTAGTTTTCTCCTTTTTTGTTTGCATTTTTTGTTTTTTCGGTTGTCTGATTCGGAAGTCATTTCTCGGAAAGGTGCTCCATTCCCTGTGCAAGGATGGAGTGAACGTGTTCGTCGTCAAGCGAATAGAACACGCTTTTTCCCGACTTGCGGTACTTGACCAGCCGCGACTGTTTGAGAATGCGCAGCTGATGCGAGATCGCCGAAACGGTCATGCCGCAAAGTTCGGCAATGTCGCAGACGCAAAGCTCGGTTTCGTAGAGCACATAGAGGATGCGCAGGCGCGTACTGTCTCCGAAAATCTTATAAAGATCGGCAAGCGCAAACAGGCTGTCCTCGTCGGGCATAGCGCCCGCGGCGGCGTTCATGCGGTCGGGGTGCGTTTCGTGATCGGTGCAACTCGGCAGGTCGTTCATGGATTTCTCCTTTCAACTTCAACGTTTGAATAACTGTTCAAGCGTTATTATAACAGATTCCCCCGCGTTTGTCAAGAGGAAAACGAAAAAAACTTTTCTTTTTTCCGATTTTTTTCGCGCGCCCCGGATTCCCGACTTTTTTGTCGGCAAGCCGTTGACAAATCCGCGGATTTCCTGTATAATAAGTTTATATTGAAAAAAGTTGAAAGAGATAGGACGGGGTGTGAAAACCACATGACATACCAAGGCTTCGGAATCGTAACCAAAAGCAACGGCGGGCTGTTTTCGGTTCTGCTTTACCCGGTCGGGTCGCGGCTCTTTCCGCAGGGGCGGGAGTCGCAGCCGCTCGACGGGCTTGAGATCCCGACCCGCGCGCGGGGAAATCTGCGGCGGCGCGGCGCTCTGCTCGTCGGCGACCGCGTGCGGGTCACTTACACCGACGAGGCGTTCCGCGCAGAGCCGGACGGCAATATTACGTTGACCGGGGATGGCGGCGGCGCGACGGTTGAGGAAATCCTCCCGCGCTCCTCGGCGCTCATCCGTCCCCCGATGGCAAATCTCGGGGTGCTGTTCGTCACGGTTGCGGCGGCAGATCCCGCGCCCGATCTTCTCACGCTTGACAAGCTGATCTCCATTGCCGAGCACAACGCGATTGAACCTGTCATGGTCATCACCAAGACCGACCGCAGCGCCGAAAGCACCGCCCGTCTTGCGGACATTTACCGCCTTGCGGGATACCCGGTCTTTCCCGTTGACAGTCTGACGGGCGAAGGCGTTGACGCGGTACGTCAGTGGATAAACGACCGTCTCGGCAATCGGATCGCGGCGTTTTCGGGGGCGTCCGGGGTTGGAAAATCGACACTTCTGAACCGTCTGTTCCCCTCCCTCGGGTTGGAGACGGGCGCGCTCAGCGAGCGGATCATGCGCGGCAAAAACACGACCCGCGCGGTGGAATTATACCGCGTTGGCGACGGTTTTCTGGCGGACACGCCCGGCTTTACGATGTTGGATTTCGACCGTTTCGATTTCTTCGATCTGGACGGTCTGCTCCCCGCCTTCCGCGAGTTCGCGCCCTATGTCGGGCAGTGCCGCTACCGCAAGTGCACGCACACGAAGGAGGACGGTTGCGCGATTCTCGCCGCCGTCTCCGCTCACAAAATCGCGCCCTCCCGCCACCGCAGCTACGTAACGCTGTACGGCGTTTTGAAGGAAAAGGCTCGGAGGGGGAAGGGGTAAGACCTTGGAGGGAGAAGGAACCCCCTTTCGGAGGGGTTTCCTTCTCCCTCCAAGCCTCCCTCATCCTCCCCGAACTTTCCCACAAGACCCCGCCATTGCACGAGCGAAAATTTGTTTCGCCTTTCGTGGCGGCGGGGTCTTGCGGGGAAGTTTTTGTTGGTTGGGGAGGTGCGGAGTTGTTGCAGAGTGCGGCTTCGCACACGATTGGTGAAGAGTAGGCTTTGCGAGGGAAAGAAAAAATCGGGAAAATGCAAGAAGGGGCTTGACATTTTCCCGATTTGTGGTATAATGAAAGTACGACAAGGACGCATCGGCAAACAGTCAGCGCCCTCCTCGGTTGGATAACCGCCCTCTAGACTTGGCTAGAGTTCATGGGAGGGCGGTTATTTCTTTTTGCTCTGTTTGAGGTATGTCATGACAGAACAGACCGCAGAGATTGCTCTGCAAATCATGCCGATCACCTGAGCGATCAGGGTAAATAGGTTCATCACGGTTACCACCTCCCTCCGCCTTTTGTACGGAGAGAGGATTGACAAAACATCGGAAATGTCTTTCGCTCTCTCCGTCGCGTCCAAATGTCCGCCTTCGGAGGGAGCTGACTGCCGCCTTTGCATCCTTGACAGACGCGCTTTCGCTTGTCTGCCCCTATATTATAACACCGTTTGACTGTGTTTGTCAAGCGGTGTTTTTGTTCAACCAGGGCAACAGCATTTACTTTTTCACAAAAACATGGTATAATAGGGGAGATGAAAGTAAGCGAATTGAAAGAAAGCATTACCAACATAACAGAACCGCGGCGTG
>CAVGEJ010000171.1:0-4927 GCA_963628215.1 Eubacterium sp. CAG:180 | reverse complement strand
ACGGAACGACACATGGGTCGTTCCCTACAACATTTCATTTCCAATGGTTTACGTACTCTATAGGGCGCAATCCGAAGGGAGCGCCCCGCATTTTATCCCGTTTCCGTTCTCCAACTAACTTCCTACCATTTCTATCCGGTAGCGGGAGCTGAGGCGAGGCAACAAGTTGCCGCCGTCCCAATCCCGCTGGACGGGATTGGGCGCGGGAGCAGCCGGAATTCGTAGCACGGAGTACGGCTACATCAAAGTCTGCACAATAAAAAAATAGGGGTAATAACCCCTTTGAGTTGAAGGTCTTGAAGGTTCTTAGGGGTGGCGGTTGCTTTGCAACCGCCAGTAGCGAAGCGTTACTTCTTCCTTAAGAAGTCCCCTAAGCAGGGCTTGGGACAGAGTCCCAAGGTCTCCCCCTTAATTTTCCCCGTCGCCAAACAACTTCTTCAAATTGGCGATAGTGTCCTCGTCAACCGCTTCGTCGCCCGTCTTGGACTCCAGTTCAGCAATCGCCGCATCAACCTCAGCGCGTTTCTCATCGTCAACGGGGATGGTCATGTTGAACGCTACCAACGTGTCGAGAATCGTACTCTTGGAGCAATCGTTAACGAGTTTGGTCATGTCCACATCATCAAGGTTACCCTCTTTCTCCATCACTTCCGCCGCCGTAAGCAACAACTCGCCCTCGCTCTTGAAGTCGACTTTCTCCAAATCCAGATTCTTGATGGCTTCGGGAACGTCGTCACCAAACGATTCGGTCGCACTCTTCACCATGTCGTTCAGAACTTTTTTCGCCTCGGGAGTCAGTTCATCCATCTCGGTCAGAGCCTGCGCAAACTCCTTGACGCTTGCCGCGTTGATGGTGCCGTCCTCGTTGGTGATATTCTTCAGCGTGGCAACCTTGGTTAAGAGTTTTGCAAACGCAGACAGCGCGTCAATCTGCGAAGAAACGGAAACCTTTTTGCCGTTCTTGTCTTTCACGGTGGAAAGCGAACGGTAGAACCCGCCGCCAACGCCGCTGTAGAATTTGCTGATGCCGGAATTGGTATACTCCACCATCATTTTCTGAGCGTCCGACAGCGCCTTATCCGGCGAAGTGCCCGTGTTGCTGTTGCCCTTGGTAGCGGACGGGTTGGCAGACGCCGCAACAGCCTGCAAGCCGTTCACGGGAGAATACGCAAGCGCGGACTTGCCACCGACGACACCGTTATCAATGGTCTTCGTCTCGTCGTTCGGCAGAGCCTCGGCACTGCTTTCCGTGAGAGATGAGAAATCGATGGAAGCAATCTTGCCAACCTCGGTCAGCAACCCGTTAACGGGAGAGAAGAACGCGAACGCAACGAACAGACCGCACGCCGCGCCAACCGCCATACCGAGCAAACGCGCATGGGGTCTTCTGCCGACAAGCGGACGCAGGACCAACTTGAGAATCGGGAACACCAGAATCCAAGTGATAAACTGCAACAGCGCAAAGACAACGATAAACGCAATAATCTTTGCAAACGCTTTCGCCATGGGAACCACGATGTCGGTCACAGCCTGACCGCCCTCGGACATACTGCTTTCCAACAACTGTTCAAGATTTTTCCCGTCGCTGATTTTCACGCCGAGAATCGAGTCGGAAATCGCACCGCAGAGCGCGAGTGCAAGAATGAAGCAGAACACAATCAGCGCCGCACGCAGAACCGAGCGCCGAAAACCGCGGAGAAGTCCCAGCAACGCGCCGACGATAACCGTTACGAGCGTGCCGCCCAAAATAAACGCAACTAAGTAATTCATAAAATCCCTCCTATGGAAATTCTGGTATCATTATAGCACAACGTCCCACACTTGTCAAGCGTTTATGAATAAAAATTAAAAAAAGGACCGCCGAAAAAGTCGAAAAAAGGGACTTCCCGTCAGGAAGCCCCTCTCATTTTCCGGATCGTCTCTTTCAGAACGCGATACCCTTCCTCGGGCGCGTCGATTCCGCGAACCGCCGCCTCCATCGGGCATGATCCCGTTCCCGCGCGGTTGCGGATGCCTTCGGTCAGTTCTCCGTACTCCGCCGGAATGCCGTGCGCGAGCAGATATTCCCGCGCGCCCTCCGACATGGTTTCCGCATAAACCGACCGAACGCCCGCCAGAACGAAAAGCATTGCCGCCGCGCGCCCGACCACAAGGTCCGCCGCGGAAAAGCCGCGCAGATCGCGCCCCGCCGCAAGGAATTCCATCATCGGGGAGACACCGCGACCGTCATGCGTGACAACCTCCCCGTTCCGCGCCAGCGCCAACGTGTGCCCCGTGAGCGAAGCCTTCGCCGTTTCAAGGTCAGTCATTGCCGCGCTCCCAATCGGTCAGCTTCGCAATGCCGAGCACCAGAAGCGGAACCAGTACGATCTGAATCGCAACGCCCACAAGCCCCGTGCGCAGCTGTGCCGCAATCATTGCGGGCTTCAGCGCGGTCACGTTCTGCAAAGCGAGCACCGCGAGGAAAAACGCGCCTCTTCCGACCGCAAACGCCGCCGGAACTGCCGCAAACGCCCACAGGGGGTTCTTTGCAATCCGCCCCGAGAACGCGCCCGTGACAGCCGCCAGAATCGCAAGTTCCGCCATCATGAACGGCAGTCTTGCCGCCGCAGGCATGGGCGAACCGCCGAGCGCGGAGGTGTAGAGATAGCTTGCAACCGGCGCAAGCAGACCCGCCGCCAGTCCCCACCGCGCGCCGAGCAGACAACCGCCCAACAGCACCGGCAGATACATCGGCAGGAAGCGGATTCCGCCCGAAGCGCCCGCAACCGTGTGGGTCAGCTGCGGCAGGGCAACCGCAAGGATGATAACGCTGAGAACCGTCAGCATTTTCACGGTCAGACGCACCCGCGTCCCCGCCTGTTTTCTTTCCAGAATCGTTTCAATCATGGTTTGTTCCCATCCTTTCCGTATTCAATCCAATCAGGCTTGTTTCTCAAATTCTGCGGCAACGTCGCGCAGCAGCTTCCGGATCGGCAGATGCTGCGGACAACTCTTTTCGCACTTCCCGCAGGCGATGCAATCCGAGGCTTTCCCGTTGTTTTTCGTGTATACGCTGTCGTAATAGAAGTTCGCGTTCCAGTCGCGGTAAATCTGTTTCGCGTTCATGCAGGCGAACAGATCGGGAATCGAGATGTGCTTCGGGCAACCGTCGGTGCAATAGCGGCACGCCGTGCAGGGAATCAGATGCTTGGCGTGCAGGATGTCCCGCACCGCCGCAACCGCCGCGCGCTCGGTGGCATTCAGCGGCTGAAAGTCCTTCATATACGAAATGTTATCCTCAAGCTGTTCGAGATTGCTCATCCCCGAGAGCACCATGCGGATGCCCTCAAAACCTGCGGCGTAACGGATTGCGTAGCTTGCCGCGCTCCCGCCGTGCAGATCCTCGAGCACCGCCTTTGCCTCGGTTGGCAGATTGACCAACGTCCCGCCCTTGACGGGCTCCATGACGATAATCGGCTTGCCGTGCTTGCGGCAGACTTCATAGCAACGGCGGGACTGCACCGCAGGGTCGTCGTAGTCCACGTAGTTGAACTGAATCTGTACCGCCTCAATCTCGGGGTAAAGGGTCAGAATCTCGTCCAGCACCTCGGCGCGGTCGTGGAAGGAAAGTCCCACATGGCGCACCTTTCCCTCGCGCTTGAGATCAAACGCGGTCTCGTAAGCGCGGCAGGCGCGGAACTTGCGGAAAATCTCCGCATTCTGCGCGTGCATCAGGTAAAGGTCGAAGTACTCCACCCCGCAGGCGCGGAGCTGACTCTCAAAGAACGGGCGGATGTCCGCCTCGCTCGAGAAGTACGGCGCGGTCAGCTTGTTTGTCAGCTTATAAGCCTCGCGCGGATAGCGTGCGGCAAGGCAACGACCGATTGCCGTTTCGCTCTTTCCGCTCAGATACCCGTGCGCGGTGTCGAAATAGTTGAACCCCTCGGCAAGGAAGCGGTCGATCATGCGGCAGAATTCCGCGTCGTCCACCTCGTCCCCCGCCATCGGCAGGCGCATACAGCCAAAACCGAAATTCTTTTTGACTCCCTCAAAGCAATCCATGTCTTTTCCTCCTTTATTGTTTCAGAACAGCCGCAACCTGCCCGCACCACGCGTCGATCTCCCGACCGGGCGTTTCCAGACGGGCGCCGCCTTCCGAATCGAACCGTACCTGCATCGGGCAAACGGCCTCCGCGCCCGCGCAGGCGTTTGTCATGTCCTTGATGACGTGTCCCGGCCATCCGCCGTTGGTTGCAACCGGGATCACCGTTTTTCCCTGCCAGTTCTCCCCGTGCAGAAAGGTTCTGACGGCGGGCGCCATCGTATACCACCATGTCGGTGTTCCGACCGCAATGACATCGTAATCCGCAATGCGCCGCTCAAGCTTCTTCAGCTTCGGTTCAAACCCGCGCCTGACCTCGTCCTCCCCCTGTTCGACCACCGTGTTGTAGTCGTCGGGGTACGGAATCTCCGTGTCAATCCGCATCACGTCCGCGCCCGTTGCCGCGCGCAGCATTTCCGCGATCCGCGCCGTGTTGCCCCGCGCCTGCGAGTAATAAACAATCAGCATAGACTTCATTTTTATCACCTCCGCGTTTTTCTACCTTTATCTTATCACAAAACCTCTTGACACGGAATCTCCAATCTGTTACAATAGTATCAACCAATGGTTGATGCCGATACGGAAGTTGACAGCACGAATTCTTTGGGTGGTGCGAATTTATCCCCCCTCATCAGTCGCTAACGCGACAGCTTCCCCCCAAGGGGAAGCCTACCTGACACAGTGCAATTTTCGATAATATTGCTTTTGCTTTTACGTTTAGAGACTGTTTTCATAAGCGATAGATTAGTCCGGCAAGGCAGGAAAGAATTACCATCGTTTCTTCGGAAGCGACAGTGATTTCAAAGTCTTTGGCAAGGCGGCGGTAACTGTTCATCCACGCAA
>CAVGEJ010000170.1:0-4932 GCA_963628215.1 Eubacterium sp. CAG:180 | reverse complement strand
CACGACATTACAACCGACAAACAGGCTCTTGCCGGGTTTGTTGCTCTTTGTAACCGCTTGGAGCTTTCCACCGTTCATCTGTTGGATGCGGTTGAAGACTTCCTTGCAAGCTGATGCCTATCTAAAAAAGCAAAAGAAAATTTATATAACAAAATTTTAAGAAAGGATGCTCCAACACAGACTTCCTTGCTTTCCTCCGAGACCAAATGCCTCGGAGGTTTTCTGTTTATAATGAACGCGGGGTTATTTGGGGCTTACTCGGTTACTTCTCCAGCACCTGCTGATACACCGTATTTTTCGGCACGCCGCGATCCTTGGCGGCTTTTTTGATTGCGTCCGATTTGCTCATTCCCTGCGCGATGTAGAACGCAACGTGTGCGGGAATGTCCATGTCCGCCCAGAATGCGCCGTTGGTTGCCGCCGCTTTCGGCGCGCCGTCCACGACCAATACATACTCCCCGCGCGGGTCGGTCTCCGCGTAATAGCTGACCGCTTCCCCAAGCGTCATGCGCAGAACCTCTTCGTTCCGCTTGGTCAGTTCGCGGCAGAGCGCCACGCGGCGATCCGCGCCGAATGCCGCCGCAAGGTCTGCAAGCGTTGCGCGGAGTTTATGCGGCGCTTCGTGGAAGAGCATGGTTCGCCGTTCGGTTCGCAGTTCCTCCAAACGTTCCCGCCGTTCGGCTTTGTTGACCGACAGAAACCCTTCAAAGCAGAAGCGCCCCGTCGGAAGTCCCGAGAGGGTCAGTGCGGTAATGGAGGCGACAGGACCGGGAATCGAGGTCACGGGGATGCCGCGCTCGGCGCAGAGTGCCACGAGATCCTCTCCGGGATCGCTGATGGCGGGTGTTCCCGCGTCGGTGACCAGTGCGCAGGATTCGCCGTCTGCCAGTCGCGCGGCGATGACCTCTCCGCGTTCGCGTTTATTATGTTCGAAATAAGAGACCATCGGCTTGCGGATCTCGAAGCAGGCAAGCAGTTTCGCGGTGTTGCGGGTATCCTCGGCGGCGATGAAATCCACCTCGCTCAGCACTTTGACCGCTCGGGGGGAGAGGTCGGAGAGGTTGCCGATGGGGGTAGCGACGAGATACAGCGTTCCGCCCTCGACGCGGTTCTTTTCTTCGTCCCGGTCGTTGGTGGGGGTCTGGTTCATGAGCGGTACTCCTTTCACAAAACGCATTTTTGCGCATAAACTGTCAGCAGTTTACAGTTTACAGTTTACAGGTTACAGTCTGAAAACGGGAGGGAACAGTATGGCGATCAAAATTTACATTGATCAGGGGCACAACCCCGAAAATCCGAACGCGGGTGCGGAGGGGAACGGTCTGCGGGAGCAGGACATCACTTATCGCGTTGGAAAGGCGCTCGGGGAGCGGTTACGGGCGAACGGGAATTTCGAGGTACGCGAGTCGCGCCCAACGCCCACGACGTCGCTCGGGAGCAGCAACAGCACAAGCTTACAGGCGCGTGTACGCGACGCGAACGAATGGGGGGCGGATTATTTCATCAGTCTGCACACCAACGCGTCCTCGAACGCTGACGCGACGGGGAGCGAGGCATTTGCCTACCAAGAGAATTCCGCCGCGTTCCGTTTAGGGGAGGACATTCTCGCGGGTTTGAACCGTCTCACGGGCTTGCGAAACCGCGGGATGAAGGTTCGTCCGGGGTTATACGTTCTGCGCCGCACGGCGATGCCTGCGGTTCTGGTAGAACTTGGTTTCATCACGAACCCGTCCGACGCGCAGTTGATGGACTCGCGCCCCGAGTTATTTGCAGACGGCATTTATGCGGGGATTTTGGAATATCTGGGGCTATGAGGGAAGACCTTGGGACTCTGTCCCAAGCCCTGCTTAGGGGACTTCTTTAGGAGAAGTCCCCTAAGAACCTTCAAGACCTTAACCCAATTGAATTTATGTGTCTATCCTTACGTTGTGCAGATTTTGGGTGTAGCCATATTCCGTGCTACTATTTCCGGCTGCTCCCGCACCCAATCCCGTCGAGCGGGATTGGGACGGCTTACGCCTTGCTCCCGCTACCGGATAGAAATGGTAGAAAGTTAGTTTGGAAGACGGTTTTGCGTTTTTTTGGGGATAGTATTGCTTAGTCGCTCAGGCGTTCGATTTCAACGGTTACGGTGATACCGGCACAGCCCCAGAGGATACCCAGAAAGACTTTGAAAACGGTCAGGGAGACGGTTGCGGGGGAGATCAGGTGTGCGGTGCAGACCGTGACGAATGCGAGAATCTGGACGGCGCTGACGGCAAGCGAAACGATGTCGGGAATCCGTTGGGTCGGCTCTTCATAGTCGCCCTCTGTCAGGAAATACGCGCCCTTGACAGCCAGAAAATCGGCAAGAAAGCAGGGGAGGGAAAACGCGATGCCAAGCAGAATCAGCGCCCACCGCGCCAGGCCGCCGAACATATCCCGCTCTCCTGCCCGTACTTCTCCCGCAATCAGAGAAACCAACAGCACAGCGGTCAGAGCCACCAATCCGCCCAATAACACTCCAAATAAAACCCGTGTTCTTTTCTTCATAAGTACCACCATTAAAAAATAAATTCCGCCCAAACTCCAAAAAGTTTTTGCCGCCCCAAGCGACAAAAACTTTCCCCTCAAGCCCCCCGTCTTAAGTTCTTTCAGATATTTAGCCCGTTAAACGGGGGGCTTGAGGGGAAAGTTCTCGGAGGGTCAGGGAGGTTTGGAGGGTATGGTGACGGATTTTGCAAGGCAAAATCCGTCAATAGCGGCTTTGCCGCGTTGAGCCCCTTTCAAGAGGTGTCCCTGCGCCTCCAAGGTCTTTCTTACCCGCCTCAATCCTCGTCGTCCAACCGAAGGACTGCCATAAAGGCTTCGGGGGAAACCTGAACCGAGCCAAGCTGGCGCATCTTTTTCTTGCCCTCTTTTTGCTTTTCAAGCAACTTCTTTTTCCGCGTGATGTCGCCGCCGTAGCACTTCGCAAGCACATCCTTGCGCATCGCCTTGACCGTCTCGCGGGCGATAATCTTCGAACCGATCGCCGCCTGAATCGGAATCTCGAACAGTTGGCGCGGAATGTTGTCCTTTAACTTCTCGGCAATTTTGCGCGCCCGCGCATATGCCTTGTCCTCGTGTACAATGAACGACAGCGCGTCCACCTGATCGCCGTTGAGCAGGAAGTCCAGCTTCACAAGCTTGCTCGGCTCGTAGCCCTTCAACTCGTAGTCAAGGGAGGCATACCCCCGCGAACGGCTCTTCAAAGCGTCGAAAAAGTCGTAAATGATCTCATTCAGCGGCAGATCATAGTGTAACTCCACACGGGTCTGATCCAGATATTTCATGTCGTGGAACACCCCGCGGCGATCCTGACACAAGTCCATCAACCCGCCCACATAGTCCACGGGCGTGATGATGCCCGCCTTGACCACAGGCTCGAGCGCCGACTCGATCTGATCGGCGGACGGGTAGTTCGACGGGTTGTCAATCATCACCGTTTCGCCGCTTTTCAGCTTGATCTCGTAAATAACGCTCGGCGCGGTCGTAATCAGATCCAGATTGAATTCCCGCTCCAAACGCTCTTCAATGATCTCCATGTGGAGCAGTCCCAGAAAACCGCAGCGGAAGCCGAAGCCGAGCGCCACCGAGGTTTCCGGCTCAAACAACAGCGCGGCGTCATTGAGACGGAGCTTTTCGAGCGCGTCGCGCAAATCTCCGTACCGCGCGCCGTCGGCGGGGTAAATGCCCGCGTAAACCATCGGCTGAACCGCCTTGAAGCCGGGGAGCGCCTGCGCCGTCGGGTTTGCCGCAAGCGTTACCGTGTCGCCCACGCGCGTGTCGCCGATGTTCTTGATGGAAGCGGTGAGATAGCCGACCTCGCCCGCCGAAAGCGACCCGCAACGCGCAAGCCCGAACGGCTCCATCGTCCCGACCTCCACCACGTCGAACTCCGCGCCCGTGCTCATCAGACGGATGCGGTCGCCCGCCTTGACCGAGCCGTCCACCACGCGCAGGTTGACCACAACGCCGAGGTAGCTGTCGTAGTAGGAGTCGAAAATCAAAGCCTTCAGCGGGGCATTCTCGTCCCCATCGGGCGCGGGAATCTGCGCGACCACTGCCTCCAACACGTCCTCCACGTTCAGCCCCGTTTTTGCCGAAACCGCAGGACAGCCCTCGGCGGGAATGCCGATGACATCTTCAATTTCGTCCTGACACCGCTTGACGTCCGCAGAGGGGAGGTCGATTTTGTTGATGACCGGAACAATCTCCAGATTGGCGTCAACCGCGAGATATGCGTTCGCCAAGGTCTGCGCCTCAATGCCCTGCGTGGCGTCCACGACCAGAAGCGCCCCCTCGCAGGCGTTGAGGGAACGCGAAACCTCGTAGTTGAAGTCAACGTGACCGGGCGTGTCGATGAGGTTGAATACGTAATTTTCGCCGTTTTTGGCGGTATAGTTGAGTTTGACCGCGCGCGCCTTGATGGTGATGCCGCGTTCGCGCTCCAGATCCATATTGTCAAGCAACTGATCCTCCATGTCGCGCTTCTCCACGGTGCGGGTCAGCTCCAGAATGCGGTCTGCGAGCGTGGACTTGCCGTGGTCGATATGCGCGATGATGGAGAAATTGCGGATATGCTCCTGCCGTTCGGATTTCTGCACTGTAAAAACCAAGCCTTTCCAAGGATTCATCTCCTCTTATTATACCGCATTTTGCCCGCGAGTGCAAGGGCTTTGCAATATTTTTCCTGAAAAAGCCCGAAAATCCGAAAAAAGCACAAAAAAAGTCTAAAAAAATCCAATGTGTGTCTTGAAAAATTCCGCGAAATGGTTTATACTGTATATAAAGAATCAGGCGGGTAAACGATCCGCCGCAAAAAAGGACGGGAGAATCATGAAAAAAATGAAGGTTGCCGTAGTCGGCTACGGCGGAATGGGCGGCTGGCATACCGAGAAACTGCTGAAG
>CAVGEJ010000169.1:0-4944 GCA_963628215.1 Eubacterium sp. CAG:180 | reverse complement strand
CCGTGTACATCCGGCTGATGTACTTCGGATGGCAAATATATTATAACAGGAGAATAAACCAATGGCAACTATTCTGATGGGACACGAAAACAACAACGGCACTATGACCGACCGCAAGACCGGCGAAGTTATCGCATGGGACAATGAGATCATCCACGTAATGTCAGATGACCGTGCGGAGGTCACCGGGTGGTATTGCGACCACATCAAATGTAAGAGTAAGAATGTCACTGTGATCGGAGCCGGCAGTCTGGATGAACTTCTCTACAAGCCGGTCTACCTGCAGTACGATATCACCGCGAAAGAACCGACAATCTCGGCGGTAATTGCAGCTCCGCTGTATGCTACAATCGTCTTCCCTGTTTTCCCGGTCATTGCAGCGATGGCACAAAGTATCTCCCCTGCTTCGGCAGGCAAAGATAAATAACCGTGAAAGGAGGAAGCTACCATGAGTGAACTCGTTCAGGCAATTTTCGCAACCTTCACCACCGTGATTCAGGGTCTGGCATCCGGACTGAAGACTGCATTTTCGCAACTTCTGTACGTTGACCCCACCGCGTCCGATCCCGTATTCTCGCCGATGGTCCTGTTCATTTTCACGTTGGCAGGCGTCGGTCTTGCAACCGGCATCCTGTACAAGATGTTCGGACTGATTCAGGCACACCGAAAAGGTTAATCCTTTTCCACTCCCCTGCCCTGCTGAACCTTTCCCCGGAACGGCAGGGCAATCTTTTCAGGAGGTTTTTATGAAAATCAAACAAAAAGCACGCCGACGGTGCGCGTTGATCTCCGCCGTCCTGTTGTGCATCGTGGCTATATTGCCCGTCCTGTTCCTGCCCGCTTCGGCGGAGACCGAGACCGTGAACTGCCGAGACTTCCACTCCGAAGCCTTCGATGCAAGCGGCAGCTTCGACACAAGCATGGTTCTGACCTTCAGCGAGTCCGCATGGTACCGCGGCAGCGGGCACTTTGAAATCCGCGCAAGCAACGCAAGTATCCGTCTCTATCCCTCGAACAACTACCACACGGGAATTACCGGAACCTTCAACGGCAGTCTCGTGATTACCTTCTGCGGCTACGCAGGCGGCGCTTATGACAGCGGCGCAGGCATCAGCGGCGTTGTGATGGAAATGACCCTCTCAACCGGAAAGAAGGTCACCGTCACCAACTTCGACCGCCTCGGAGACGAGAACGGCTTCCTCATCGACGGCGAATATACCGACTTCGTCCGCGGTCACGTCTGGCTGGATGCGGGCACCTCATGGCACACGGAAGCGTGCTCCGAAAACCTGTCAAGCCACTTTCCGTCCGCCGTTACGGATGACAACGCGTTCCATAACATCGGCTTGGTGTCGGGTCCCTCCTATCGGCTGATTTACAACTACGCGGACTTCCACGGCGCTCTGGATTCCTACGATGAGGCATACAACACGGGCAAGAATGACGGCTACACCGAAGGCAAGGCAGACGGAGAAGCCCTCCATGCCAACGATTACAAGAACGGCTTTGCCGCAGGTCAGACCGACGTCGCGAACGGCTCGCATAGCCTGAAGGATCTGATCTTCTCGATCTTCTCCGCCCCCGCATATTTCATCAACGGCATCCTTGACTTCGATCTCTTCGGGATCAATGTTGCTTCCCTGGTCAAAACCCTGATCACTCTGGTTGCCGTTGCGTTGGTCATTGTATTCCTGCTGAAACTCATGAAGAGGTGACGATATGAAACTCTGGGATTTTCTTGTCGAGTACATTTTTCCGCTCTTCGGCACGATCCCCGAAGAGAGCCTCGGATACCTGCAGAACCTCTTTTGGTGCGTCCTCGGCGCAATCTGCATTCACTTCCTGGTCTACCTCCCGTACCGCGGCATCCTCGCTCTGATGCGCGTCAGGAAATGGAGGCGGTAGTATGAAGCGCGTCCTTGCCGGCTTCGTCGTTGCCGTCGTGATCCTGACCTTTATCGTCTCTGTCTATGCCTACGGGGAGAATAAGTGCTTTTCCCTTGAGAAGTACATCGAGAACCTTTCCGAACTTCATTCCGTCTTTTATCTCGGCAACCTGATGATCGTCTGGAGTCTGGATATCTTTCCAATGCCTGTCTTTACCGGAGACGGCGGTATTAAGTTTAAGTCTTTAGATCCTTATACCGGAGAGTCCGAGGTTTTGAAGTTCTTTGATGATATTCGTTGCTTCTTCTGGCGGTGCATCGGGACGGGCGCATGGATTGCCCGCGGTGGTTTGGATCTTCTGCAGAATTTTGAATTGATTATCCCTTGGAACGCGACCGTAGACTGGGAAGGTCCGCCTTACGGTCCGGAAGAACCGGATGAAACATGGGAGGAAGTCTGATGGTAGTTTTTATAATCATTGCCGTGATCGCGCTCGTCCTGCTGCTCAAAAGCTACCGCCTCGATACGCGGGACACCGTGATCGCCTTCTCGGGCGGACTCGGTTCGGGCAAGACCTTCCTGTCCGTCCGCACTGCCCTCCGAGTCCTCCGCTGGTCGCGCTTCCTGTGGCGGTTGGATAAGATCCTCCACCCCTTCACCCGGCGCACAGATCCGCGCCCCGAGTTGTACAGTTCGATCCCGATCCGGACAGTGACCGGGATCTTCCGCAAGAAGGAAACCTTCTCCCATCGGCTCACGCCGGAGATCCTCCTGCTTCAGGAACGCATCCCGCCCCGCTCGGTGGTCATGATCGACGAGATCGGATCTTTCATGAGCCAGTTCGAATACCGCGCCGTAAACGCCGACCGTCTGGACGAGTTCGTCCGGCTGTTCCGTCACTACACCCTCGGCGGGAAGTTCATCTGTAATGACCAATGCTCCGAGAACATCGTCCTTCAGGTCCGCCGCCGTCTGAATACGGTCTACAACCTCATGCGCTTCCGCAAAGTGCCTCTGCTCCCGGTCTGGCACTGCCGCGTCCGCAATATCATCATCTCCGAGGAGATCAAGACCGTGCAGACCGAGCGCCACGCCGAGGACGAGTTCCAGATCCTCCTCGGTCTGATGCCGAGCAAGCGCCGCAAGAACTACGATACCTACTGCTACAGCCGGAGATATCTGCGGCTGCGGGAAACGAAAACCGATTGTTACACCGAGCTAAAGAAGGATGATCTGCTCAAAAATCCGACCGTAAAAGTGGTCGATCTGATCAAACATCCTATGCCGCCTGAACCTCCTGAAAAGTAATTCAAAAAATATGCTTCGCCTTATAATAAGACGAAGCAAAAAAATATTTGCCGCGGAAATTGTTTCTTTAGTATCGAGTGAAGAGCGCACTGCGTGCGCGGCGTGCCGCCGACGCCGCCTGCGGCGGGCGCCGTGCCGGCACGCGAAGCGGCAATCGGAACGCCCCGGAAAGCCTGCCGCGCCGGAAGTCCAACTTGAATATCTTCGGCAGACTCCCCGGAGGGGACCCCTCACAGGTCTGCCTTAGTGCGGACCATGCAGCCGT
This sequence comes from Eubacterium sp. CAG:180, assembly GCA_963628215.1. GTDB lineage: Bacteria > Bacillota > Clostridia > Oscillospirales > CAG-272 > UMGS1865. The sequence goes on along the minus strand of CAVGEJ010000169.1, from coordinate 1,484 downwards.
TTTCAGATTCGGGTGCTGCTCGGTTGCCTCCGGCGGGGATGCGGTCGAATCCGCTACAGAGTGCCGGGGAGAGAAGAGGAGGCCTCCCTCTTCTCCTCCCCAGGTGAAGTGATTCCGATGCTTTACAGATTCAGTGCCCCTCTCACTCACCCCACGGCGCAAAGGGCGCGCCTGGTTGAAGACTGACAGAGGAAGCCTGAACCGTGCGATGCCGAACAGAATACCACACAATGAAGAAAGAGGTAATCCAGACATGGCAGATCTGACCGTTGATCCGGAACAGGCTTTGGAGTCTGAGTTCCGGAAAAAGTGGATACCAAAAAAAGAAAATTCCGAGATCCTGGCGGATGTTTATGACAGCATGGGATATGAGAGCAAAGCAAGTCGGGTTCGGGACTGCGGGAGTTGGCTGGAGTTTGCAGGACCGGCGGATCTTACGGAAGCGCCGAAGCTGCACTTTGCAAACTTCTGTCGGGACAGACTTTGCCCGATGTGCTGTTGGCGGAGATCCAGAAAGGTCTTCGGACAGGTATCTGCTGTCATGGATCTGATCGGGCAACAGTATCGGTTCATCTTCTGCACGCTCACCGTGCGAAGCTGTTCCGGAGAAGAACTACACAAGGTTGTGGATCTGATGCAGAAAGCATGGAAAGCATTCGCCAGGGACAAACGGATCCAAAAAGCCTATAAAGGATACTTCCGGGCTTTGGAGATCACCAGACATCCGGAGAACAAGCCGGAGATTGAGTATCACCCACACTTCCACGTTATTTTTGCGGTCAGTCCATCCTACTTTACGGATTCCAAGATCTACATCAGCCAGAAAAAGATGTGCCGGATATGGGCAGAGGCGCTGAAGGTGGACTACAAAACCATCACGGATCTTCGGATCTGCAAACCGGATCCGGAAAAGACCTCTCCTGATACCGATCCGGAAATCGCCATGAAAGAAGCGGTTGCCGAAGTCGCGAAATATTCGGTCAAGTCCACGGACTACCTCAACGGAGATCTTCCGGAGATCCAACGGGCGATTGCGGTCTTTCTTCGGTCTCTGGAGGGGCGCAGGCTCTGCTCTTACGGCGGAGTATTCGCCAAAGCCCGCAAACAGCTGCAACTGGATGACGAAACGGACGGCGATCTGATTCACAACGATCCGGATCAGAAGCTCCGAACCGATGTCGCACAGATCCTTTATCGCTATCAATGGCAGGTCGGGCTTGGTTATGTGCTGACAATTGTTGCTCCGCTCATTCTTCCTCCCGTGCAGAGAAACTAACCGCCGCGGGTATGGGACTCCGTCCCGCGGCTTACAAAACTATCGGTTTTGTGCAACCGCCCGTGGTTGGAAGGCTTCGCGAATCCCTCTCAGGGGCTTGCCGTCGGATTCGCTCTCGCCTTCCTTCCCTATGCGGTTACTCAAAACCTTGACGTTTTGTATAATTTCTCTGCACATTTTCGATTTGTTAGATCTTCGCGGGTCTTTT